>NZ_JBTOQC010000046.1:0-320 GCF_055284095.1 Pseudomonas sp. HP_08
GATTCATTGAAGAAGACGATAGCAGCCTGTATTTAGGTCTGTAGCTCAGTTGGTTAGAGCGCACCCCTGATAAGGGTGAGGTCGGCAGTTCAAATCTGCCCAGACCTACCAATTACATATTCATCAATGTAGTGGTTCAGGTGCAACGCTGTTCGAAAGCTTAGAAATGAATATTCTGAAAAGAATATTGATTTCTAATCTTTGATTAGATCGTTCTTTAAAAATTCGGATTGTGATAAAAATTTAGACTGTGCACCACTTTCACTGGTGGGGTGCAGGCTAAGGCAAAATGAAAGTTTGTTTTAACAAGCTTTCGGCGA
>NZ_JBTOQC010000047.1:0-223 GCF_055284095.1 Pseudomonas sp. HP_08
TCACCGACCCTTTCGCGAGCTGCGCTCACTCCTACGTAATGTGTGTCGTGCTCAGTATCAAGGCCTGCCCAAAATCCGTGGGAGCGAGCGCCAGCTCGCGAATGCGAAGGTGCAGTCACCCCAAATGAGCGATTTCACCGACCCTTTCGCGAGCTGCGCTCACTCCTACGTAATGTGTGTCGTGCTCAGTATCAAGGCCTGCCCAAAATCCGTGGGAGCGAGC
>NZ_JBTOQC010000048.1:0-222 GCF_055284095.1 Pseudomonas sp. HP_08
GGGGGGGGGGGGGGGGGGGGGGGGGGGGGGGGGGGGGGGGGGGGGGGGGGGGGGGGGGGGGGGGGGGGGGGGGGGGGGGGGGGGGGGGGGGGGGGGGGGGGGGGGGGGGGGTGGGGGGGGGGGGGGGGGGGGGGGGGGGGGGGGGGGGGGGGGGGGGGGGGGGGGGGGGGGGGGGGGGGGGGGGGGGGGGGGGGGGGGGGGGGGGGGGGGGGGGGGGGGGGG
>NZ_JBTOQC010000049.1:0-221 GCF_055284095.1 Pseudomonas sp. HP_08
GGGGGGGGGGGGGGGGGGGGGGGGGGGGGGGGGGGGGGGGGGGGGGGGGGGGGGGGGGGGGGGGGGGGGGGGGGGGGGGGGGGGGGGGGGGGGGGGGGGGGGGGGGGGGGGCGGGGGGGGGGGGGGGGGGGGGGGGGGGGGGGGGGGGGGGGGGGGGGGGGGGGGGGGGGGGGGGGGGGGGGGGGGGGGGGGGGGGGGGGGGGGGGGGGGGGGGGGGGGGG
>NZ_JBTOQC010000050.1:0-201 GCF_055284095.1 Pseudomonas sp. HP_08
GGTTCCGGCCCTCTTCGGGCCGGGTTACTTTGTCATGGCAAAGTAACCAAACCGTTTGCTCCTGGCTGGGCCCCTTCGGGGTACCCTCACTCCGGCGCCACTCCATCGGGCCGCGCCGATGGGCCGTCCCTGGCCCAGCGGCGCTGGCTCGGCATCCATGCCTCGCTCCCCGACTCCGTGTCGCCTCCACTCGGCCTTGCG
>NZ_JBTOQC010000051.1:0-312790 GCF_055284095.1 Pseudomonas sp. HP_08
AAAAGGGCCATGGAGGGCCCGTTAGCCGCTTAGGCCATGGATGGCCTTAAGTGGCGACCCCCGGAGCAATGCCGGAGGGAGGGCACCCCGAAGGGGCCGGAACCAGGAGCAGACGGTTTGGTTACTTTGCCATGACAAAGTAACCCGGCCCGAAAAGGGTCGGAACCACTCCCAAAGCCCACCACAACCACCCCGAACAACCCCGTACCCACAAAAAAAGGCCCGGTGACAAAAATCACCGGGCCTTTTAACTTATCGCTTATCGCTTATCGCTTATCGCTTGCAGCTTGCAGCTTGCAGCTTATTTATTCATGTCCGGCACTTCGCGCGGGGCCATGAAGTACATCCAGGTCAGGGCAATGAAGTACATCGCCGGGATCATGGTGAACAGGATGCTGTAGTTGTTATTGGTAGCCGTCAGAACCGCACCAACGATCTGGGTCATGAACATCCCGCCGATCGCAGCGCACATGCCGCCAAAACCGAACACGGTGCTCATCAGATGCTTGGGCGTGTAGTCCATGACCAGGCTCCAGATGTTGGCAGTCCAGGCCTGGTGGGCGCCGACGGCGACCGAGATGGCCAATACCGCAACCCACAGGCCGCTGGCGTTGGCGGCGAACACCACGCTGCAGATGGTCAGGGCGAAGATCAGCATCGAGACCAGGCGCGCCTTGGTCGCTTTCACGCCGCGGCCGATCAGCCAGGACGACAGAACGCCGCCGCCAATGCTGCCGAAGTCAGCGGTCAGCCAGATCAGGATCAGCGGGATACCCATCTGGGTCACGCTGATGCCCAGGTTGTATTGCTGGTTCAGGAACGGTGGCAGCCAGTACAGGTAGAACCAGAACACCGGCGCAGTGATCGAGTAGGCCAGGGCGAACGCCCAGGTGCCGCGCATTTTCAGGATGTGCGAGAACGGTACTTTCACCGGCTCCGGTTCTACATCCTTGTTGATGTAGTCCAGTTCGGATTGTTTGACGGTCGGGTGATCTTCAGGGTTGTAGTACTTCAGGCGCCAGGTGACGACCCAGAACAGGCCCAGGAAACCCATGGCCATAAAGGCGGCTTGCCAGCCCCAGACGCTGAGGATGATGGGCAGCAGGGCCGGGGTGATCATCGCGCCGACGTTGGTGCCGGCGTTGAAGATGCCGGTGGCCACGGCGCGTTCGCCGGCCGGGAACCACAGGCGCGTGGTTTTCACGCAGGCCGGGTAGTTGGCCGCTTCTGTCAGGCCGAGGATAAACCGGCAGACCATGAAGCCGACCGCCGAGGTGGCCAGGCCGTGGGCGCCGGTCGCCAGGCTCCACAGCAGTACGGCGAGGAAGAAGGCGCGCTTGACGCCGACCTTGTCGATAAAGCGCCCCTGCAGCAGGAAGCCGATGGCGTAGCCGACCTGGAACCAGAAGTTGATGTTGGCGTAGTCCATCGTCGTCCAGCTCATTTCCTTGGCAAGGATGGGCTGCATGACACCGAGGGCGGCGCGATCGATATAGTTCAGCGTGGTGGCAAAGAATACCAGGGCGAGCATGCCCCAACGGGTCTTGCCGACGGCCAGGGCGCCGCGGACCTTTTCACCGATACCGGCGCGCGCAGCGCTGGCCAGAGGATTGGATTGGGTGTTGAGCATGATGGTTCGATCATCCGTTCCAGGACTGCGCCAGGGCGTCAGCCGGACTGAGAAACTACCCGCGGTAACCGGGAGCTGTCAGGGTGTTGCGTAGCATCGGGTCGGCCAGGGTGCGTGGCAGGTGGCCGGGGTGCGAGACGCGGATTCTGACAGATCGGGCGCACGCGAGCGCGCAATTTGATATCAGGCGAACCGGGAAGCGGTCATCGAAATGGCCGAACGGGTTCGTCTACTCGAAGTCTCAGTGATGCCAAGCGGGTGTGCGGAGAAGTCGGGGAGGGCGCGCATGGGTAGTTATCCTGTTTTTGAAATTGTTATTTAGGTTCATCGGGTGCTTCATAAACTGGGCAGTGTGGGGCGATATAAAGAATCAGGCTCGTTTTCGCACTGCGAAACAGATGGTGGGCGTTGGCGAATATATCGTCAATCGAGCAAAATCGGTTTTGTTCGATAATCGAACGAAAAACTAACCAGTTCGTACATATTAAGTTGCTCGTATATTTTGACAGCGAAATACTCACGCCGCATCCATAATCAAGGCGCTTGACCGCCTTGCCTGCGGTGCAATTCAGTGGTGGCCCAGAGGGCCGCGCTCGTCCAGGAGTCCAACAACATGCAGCGTTCCATTGCCACCGTTTGCTTGAGCGGTACTTTGCCAGAAAAGCTCGAAGCCATCGCCGCAGCCGGTTTTGACGGTGTCGAGATTTTCGAGAATGACCTTTTGTATTACGACGGCAGCCCGCGCAACGTCCGGCAGATGTGCGCCGACCTGGGCCTGGCCATCACCCTGTTTCAGCCGTTCCGCGATTTCGAAGGTTGCCGTCGTGACCGTCTGGCACGCAATCTCGATCGCGCCGAGCGCAAATTCGATTTGATGCAAGAGCTGGGCACTGACCTGGTACTGGTGTGCAGCAACGCCGCCGCCGATTCGGTGGGCGACAAGAATATCCTGCTCGATGACCTGAGTCTGCTGGCCGAGCGTGCTGGTGCGCGGCAATTGCGCGTCGGTTACGAGGCACTGGCCTGGGGCCGCCATGTCAATACCTGGCAACAGGTCTGGGAACTGGTGCGACAGGTCGATCACCCGGCGCTGGGCGTGCTGCTCGACAGTTTTCATACTCTGTCGCTCAAGGGCGACCCGAGCGCCATCGCGCAAATCCCCGGCGACAAGATCTTTTTCGTGCAGATGGCCGATGCGCCGATCCTGGCCATGGACGTGCTGGAATGGAGCCGGCATTTCCGTTGCTTCCCCGGCCAGGGCGAGTTCGACCTGCCAGGCTTTCTGGCGCCGATCCTGCGCAGCGGCTACACCGGTCCTCTGTCGCTGGAAGTGTTCAACGACGGTTTCCGCGCCGCGCCTACCCGCGCCAATGCGGCCGACGGCCTGCGTTCGTTGCTGTACCTGGAAGAGAAAACCCGCGCGTTGCTGGCCAGCGAGCAGCCCGCCAAGCCTGTGGCCGATGAGTTGTTGTTCAATCCACCGCCGGCCAGCCAGCTCGATGGCGTGGAGTTTCTTGAGTTCGCCGTCGATGAAGCGCAAAGTGCGCGCCTCGGTGGCTGGCTGGAGCGTCTGGGTTTTGCTCGCCTCGGTGCGCATCGCTCCAAGGCCGTCAGCCTGCTGGGGCAGGGTGATATCCGCATCGTGCTCAACGCCGAGCCTTACTCGTTCGCCCACAGCTTTTTCGAAGTGCATGGTCCGTCGCTGTGCGCCATGGCCTTGCGGGTCGACAATGCGTCCCAGGCACTGGAGCGTGCGCGGGCGTTCAAGGGCCAGCCGTACCGTGGGCTGGTTGGCCCGAACGAGCGGGAAATCCCGGCCGTTCGCGCCCCGGACGGCAGCCTGATCTACCTGATCGAAGGCGCTGAACCCGGCCAGTCGATCTACGACAGCGATTTTGTCGTCAGCCCACAGGCGCCAGTGACCGGTGGCCTGCAACGCATCGACCACATGGCCATGGCCTTGCCGGCCGAGAGCCTCGACAGTTGGGTGCTGTTCTACAAGGGCTTGCTGGACTTCGAGGCCGATGACGAAGTGGTGTTGCCCGACCCGTACGGTCTGGTCAAGAGCCGCGCATTGCGCAGTCGTTGCAGCAGCGTGCGCTTGCCGCTGAACATTTCCGAGAACCGTAATACGGCCATTTCCCACGCGGTGTCGACTTATCGCGGCTCGGGCGTGCATCACATCGCCTTTGCCTGCGAAGATATCTTCGCTGAAGTGCGTCGCGCCAAAGAGGCCGGTGTGCCGTTGCTGGAAATCCCGCTGAACTACTACGACGACCTGGCCGCGCGCCTGGACTTCGACGACGAGTTCCTCAGCGAACTGGCCTACTACAACGTGCTTTACGACCGTGATAGCAACGGTGGCGAGCTGTTTCACGTCTACACCGATGCCTTCGACGGACGGTTCTTCTTCGAAATCCTGCAACGCAAGAACGGCTACGCCGGTTATGGCGCGGCCAACGTCCCGGTGCGCCTGGCGGCGATGGCCAAGGCGCGTAGCGGTGCGGCGCCGCGCGCACGGCTCTGAAACCGTATCTGTGAAGGTGTGCTTCTGAAAAAAGTGGCGATGTCGGCGCAAGCCGCATCGCCACTTTTTTTGACATTTGCATGCAGGTTTTACCTTTGCATGAAGGGCATTCATGGCCTTGCAGGCTCTGCGGCTTCCATCGTGCAGGGGCTGGGCCTCATAATCAGCCGCTCTACCGTGGTCGTGAGCCAACAATGAATACAATTACCGACTCCACTGCGCCCGAGCCTCTGGAGGCTGCGCGCAAGAGCCGCAAGAACAACCCGGAAAAGACCCGTGAAGACATTCTTCAGGCGGCGATCACCGAATTCGTCGACAGGGGGTTGTCCGGTGCGCGGGTCGATGCGATTGCCGAGCGGACCCAGACCTCCAAGCGCATGATCTATTACTACTTCGGCAGCAAGGAGCAGTTGTACGTCGATGTGCTGGAGAAGCTTTACGGCGATATCCGCAACACCGAAAGCCTGCTGAAGCTGACCGATCTTGAGCCACACGCGGCGATTTTGCGGCTGGTGGAATTCACCTTCGATCACCATGACCGCAATGTCGATTTCGTGCGCATCGTCTGCAACGAAAACCTGCTGTATGGCGAGAACGTCAAGCAGTCGGAAACCATTCATGCGAAAAGCCAGAACACCATCAAGACGCTGGACGCCATCCTGCGTCGCGGTGAGGCTGCCGGTGTGTTTCGTCAGGGCGTGGACGCGGTCGATCTGCACATGCTGATGAGCTCGTTCTGCTTTCACCGGGTGTCGAACCGGCACACGCTGGGCGCGATCTTCAAGATCGACCTGTCCGAGGAGCAAAGAAAGCAGCGTCACAAGACCATGATCTGCGACGCGGTACTGCGCTATCTGCAGCGCTAGGCTTCGATAAAACGACAACGCCTGGGACACAGCCCAGGCGTTGAATGATTGCCGCGATCAGCCTTACAGGCTGTGAAAGTGCGTCATCATCCGCTCGGCATCGGCCGGCCGGCCACTGAACAGCTCGAAAGCCTTGACCGCCTGGAACACCGCCATGGTGGTGCCATCCAGTGTGCGGCAGCCCAGGCTGCGGGCCTGGCGCAGCAGTTCGGTTTCCAGCGGAAAGTAGATGATGTCCGCCACCCACAGGCCGCTGTGCAAGTGTTCGGCCGGCAGCGGCAAGCCGGGCAACTTGGCCATGCCCACTGGCGTGGTATTGACCAGGCCGTCGGCTTCAGCCACCGCACGGGTCAGGTCCAGGCCAACCTGGGCGCGCCTGTCGCCGAAATGGGCATTGAGGTTGTCGACCAGGCCTTGCGCGCGTTGTGGCTCGACTTCGAAGATCACCAGTTGCTCGACACCGGCGCTCAGCAGCGCATGGGCCACGGCAGCACCAGCGCCACCGGCGCCCATCTGCACCACGTAACGGCGCGCAGCGCCTTCCAGGCCACGCTTGAAGCCTTCGGCAAAGCCCAGGCAATCGGTGTTGTGGCCGATGCGCTTGCCGTCCTTGAACACCACGGTATTGACCGCGCCGATGCCGCGGGCTTCAGGCGACAGTTCATCGAGCAGCGGGATGACCGCCTGTTTGCACGGAAAAGTGATGTTCAGGCCGGTGAAGCCGCTGGTCTGGGCGCCTTCAAGCAAGCGTGGCAAGGCACTGCTGTCGAGCCCCAGCGCATCGATATCGATCAGGCGGTACAGATAACGCAGGCCCTGGGCATCGCCTTCATGCTCGTGCAATGCAGGGGTGCGTGAAGCCTGGATGCCGGAGCCGATGAGGCCGGCGAGCACTGAAGGGGCGAGCACGGAAGGGTGTTGAATCTGGGTCATGGGGAAAGTCTCTTGTTGTTGTGGCGCAATCCGCTGCGAATAAATGTACCAGATGGTTAATAAGGCTGTATGCAGCGTCGCAGAGCCTGTTCAGGATTGTGTTCGGTGATCGCACGACGCTGGACACGCCTTGCCGGGTACATCGAGCTAGGTTCTGCCGGGTGCTTCACGGATAATCGGCCTTTTCGATCCGCCGAGCCTTTGCATGACCGAGTCTTCTTTCAGTGCCGCCCGACACCAGGCCAGTACCCTGTATCTGCCAGCCGGCCCCTGGAGCACAGTGCTTGAGTGCCTGTGCGCCCGCTTTCCAGCCATCGACCGCAGCCAGTGGCTGGAGCGTATTGCCCGTGGCCGGGTACTGGATGGCGATGGCCAGCCGATTGCAGTCGACCTGGCTTACCGCGAAGGCCTGAAGGTCCATTACTTTCGTGAAGTCCCCAACGAAGCGCCGATTCCGTTTACCGAATCGGTGCTGCATGTCGATGAGCATCTGGTGGTGGCCGACAAACCGCATTTTCTGCCCGTGACGCCGTCGGGCGAATACGTCGAGCAGACCTTGTTGCGCCGGTTGATTCAGCGCCTGGGCAATCCCGATCTGGTGCCGCTGCACCGCATCGACCGGCACACCGCAGGCTTGCTGCTGTTCTCGGCCAACCCGGCCAGCCGCTCGGCTTATCAGGCGCTGTTTCGCACCCGCTCGATCGACAAGTATTACGAAGCCATTGCGCCTGCGCTGCCGCACCTGGAATTTCCGCGCGAGCACGCCAGCCGGCTGGTTGATGGCGAACCGTTCTTTCGCATGCAGGAAGGTGAGGGGCCGGCCAATACGCTGACCCGCATCGAGGTGCTGGAGCGGCAAGAGTCTGAGGGGCGGCAATCGTTGTGGCGTTATGCGCTGTACCCGGTCACCGGCAAGAAGCATCAGTTGCGTGTACACATGAATGCGCTCGGTGCGCCGATCTGCAACGACCCGTTCTATCCGGAGGTGCTCAAGGATGCGCAGGACGATTACCCGCGGCCGTTGAAGTTGCTGGCCCGGGGTTTGCGGTTCATCGATCCGCTGAGTGGGGAATTGCGCGAGTTTGAAAGCCGCTTGCGGCTGGAATTCTGAGGCCTGGTATCGGCGGGTGAATGACCGTTTCGATCACTCACCCTGTCACGGCGACCTTAGAGGTCTTTGACGGTACGGACCTGATCCTTGTTGATGCGGGTCTTCTTGCCGTCCAGTTGTTCGAATTCGTAGAAGCCCGAGTCGTTATCGTAATGCGGGGTGTCGACTGCCTGGATTTCGCGACCGTCGTTCAGGGTGATCACGGTAGGCGAAGAGCAGCCGGCCAGGGAGGCGAGGCCCAGGGCAAGGACGAAAGCGGCGGGCAGGGTCTTGTAGTTCATGGCTGTTTCTCCGGGTGGATACTGATTTGATGACGACTATGACGTGCAGCTTAGTCGCAAGTTCCCTGCACGGCTAATGGCGATCAGCTATAGCGTCAGACTCGATCTGCGCCAGCAGTTGCGGGGTGTTGAGGTTGGCCAGCCGGGCATCGCCGGGCGGGCATTGCAGCGCCAGCGGCTGCAAGGGCGACAATGCCCGGCGCGGGCTGCGTTCACCGTGTTGCCAGGCGGCCTGCAGTAACGGCGCATGCGCGGTGGGGATGATGCACAGCAACGGCTGCCAGTGCTCGCCTTCGCGCACCATCACCGGCCGGCCCGGATGCAGAACGGCCGTGGTCCGCAGGTCCGTCAGCAAGGCCTCGTCGATCAGCGGTGCGTCGCACGGCAGGACCAGCAAATAGTCGTGACGCGCCACGGCCAAGGCCGCAAGGATGCCGGCCAATGGGCCCGGAAAACCGCTTTCGGCATCCTCGACCAGTTGATCGGCATAACGTGCATAACGCTCCTGATTGCGGTTGCAGGAAATGATCAGGTCGTCGGTCAGCGGTCGTACCCGAGCGTGCAGCGTTTCGATCAAGGGCCGGCCTTGCCAGTCGAGCAGGCCTTTGTCGCGTCCGCCCATGCGCTGGCCCTGGCCACCGGCCAGCAACAGGATCGAGCAGGGTGGCAGCGCGTTTTCGGTCATGGCAGATCCTGTGCGGGCAGTCAAAAGCAGGGCTGTGATATAACACCGGGCTGTTTTCACCACAACCGGATCGAGACCATGAGCGTCAAGGCTGATACCCCTTTCGTCCCCCTCAATATCGCGGTGCTGACGGTCAGTGACACCCGCACCCTGGACACCGACACCTCGGGCCAGACCTTCGTCGATCGCCTGAGCGCAGCCGGTCATGGCTTGATCGAGCGGGTGTTGCTCAAGGACGACCTGTACAAGATTCGCGCCCAGGTCGCGACCTGGATTGCCGACGATGACGTGCAGGTGGTACTGATCACCGGCGGCACCGGCTTTACCGGCCGCGACAGCACGCCAGAGGCGGTGGCCTGCCTGCTGGACAAACAGGTCGACGGCTTTGGCGAGCTGTTCCGGCAGATTTCCGTGGCCGATATCGGCACCTCGACCATCCAGTCCCGCGCGCTGGCCGGTCTGGCCAACGGCACGCTGGTGTGCTGCCTGCCGGGCTCGACCAATGCGGTGCGCACCGGTTGGGACGGCATTCTTGCCCAGCAACTCGATTCGCGCTTTCGCCCGTGCAACTTCGTCGCTCATCTCAAGAAAGCCGAACCCTGCGGCACGCGGGGCTGATACCGATGATTCCAGTCGAACAGGCCCTGGCCCGGTTGCTCGAAAGCGCCGAGGCCCATCTGATTACCGAGCGCGAAACGCAGCCTTTGGCCCAGGCGTTGGGGCGCGTGCTGGCGCAGGACATCGTCGCCACTCTCGACCTGCCGCCATGGCCGAACAGCGCCATGGACGGTTATGCCTTGCGCCTGGCGGATTGGAACGGTGAGCCGTTGCCGGTTTCCCAGAGGATTCTCGCCGGCACCGCGCCTGCGCCGCTGAGGCCGGGCACCTGTGCGCGGATCTTCACCGGTGCGCCGGTGCCGGCCGGCGCCGATTGCGTCGAGATGCAAGAGAACGCCGAGGTGCTGGAGGACGGCCGTGTGGGTTTCACTCAGGCGCTGAGCCTTGAGCAGAACATCCGCCCTCAGGGCCAGGAAACCCGCAGCGGTGAACGGGTGCTGGCGGCCGGCACACGGCTGGGCCCGGTGGAACTGGGCCTGGCGGCATCGCTGGGCGTGGCCGAACTTGAAGTGATTCGCCGCCCGCGCGTGGCGGTGTTGTCGACCGGCGATGAACTGGTCGAACCCGGACAGCCGCTGGGGCCGGGACAAATCTACAACAGCAACCGCGTGGTGCTGTGCAGCTGGTTACAGCGCCTGGAATGCGAGGTGATCGACGCCGGCATTCTCGCCGATGACCTGGACAAGACCCGCGCCGCCTTGACCGCTCTGGGCCATGTGGACCTGATTATCTCCACCGGCGGCGTGTCGGTGGGCGAGGCGGATTTTCTCGGGCATGCACTGCGCGAAGACGGCGAGCTGGCGCTGTGGAAGCTGGCGATCAAGCCCGGCAAGCCGCTGACTTTCGGCCATTATCGCGGCGTGCCGGTGCTCGGCCTGCCGGGCAACCCGGCCTCGACGCTGGTGACCTTTGCCTTGCTGGCGCGGCCTTATCTGCTGCGTCGACTGGGCGTCGAAGCGCTGACGCCGTTGCAGTTCCAGGTGCCGGCTGCGTTTGCCTGGAGCAAGGCCGGCACGCGCCGCGAATACCTGCGCGGCCGCCTGGAGCAGGGCCGTGCGCTGCCGTATCGCAACCAGAGTTCCGGGGTGCTGCGCAGCGCCGCCTGGGCCGACGGGCTGATCGAGGTGCGCGAAGGCACGACGCTGGCCGAAGGCGATGCGGTGACCTTCATTCCCTTGAGCGAAGTGCTGGGCTGAGGAACCGGCAAACATGAGCTAGCCTCAAAGACGCTGACACGTTGGGCCAATGGAGTTTGCCCTGGAGTACTGTTATGCCGTCTTTGAGTGTGGCCTGTGTGATCCCGACCTATAACGGGCGCAAGGACCTGGAGCGTCTGCTGGACTCTCTGGTGTTGCAGAGTGCGTCATTCGATACCTTGATCGTCGATTCCAGCTCCAGCGATGGCACGCTGGAACTGGCACGTTCGCGTTGCGCCAACGTGACGGTCATCGACAGCAAGGATTTCAACCACGGTGGCACCCGGCAAATGATGGTCGAGCGCCATCCGGGCTACGACGTCTACGTCTATATGACGCAGGACGCCTGCCTTGAGCAGAGCGATGCCATTGCCAATATTCTCCTGCCGTTTGCCGATCCCAAGGTCGGTGCCGTGTGCGGCCGGCAGTTGCCGCACCGCGACGCCAACCTGCTGGCCCAGCACGCCCGGCTGTTCAACTACCCGCCGACCTCGCAGATCAAGACCCTGGCCGATGCCGATGTGTTGGGGATCAAGACGCCGTTCATGTCCAATTCCTTTGCGGCCTACCGGCGTGAGGCGTTGCTGGCGGTGGGCGGTTTTCCGCGCCATGTGATTCTGTCCGAAGACATGTATGTGGCGGCAAAAATGCTGCTCGATGGCTGGAAGGTCGCCTATGAAGGCTCGGCGGTGTGCCGCCATTCGCATAACTACAGCCTGCTCGAAGAGTTTCGCCGCTACTTCGATATCGGCGTGTTCCAGGACCGCGAGCGCTGGATCTACGCAAGTTTTGGCGGCATTGCCGGCGAGGGCATGCGCTATGTGAAATCGGAACTGGCGTTTATCGGGCCACGCCGTTGGTGGTGGTGGCCGATGTCGATTCTGCGCAACGCCCTCAAGCTGACTGCCTACAAGCTCAGCCGCCATGAAAAGCGCCTGCCGGTCGCCTGGAAAAAGCGCCTGGGCATGTACAAACGCTATTGGGACAGCCCATACGGTGGATAACGATTCACGCAATCGACAATCCGTGACCCGTGCGCCCGACGCACTAATAAGCTGCCTAAATGTAAATTTTATTCATGACGGACTCTTTTTAAACTGCCGGGGTTTCCAATGCCCCGGATTGCCTGTTCATGACCTCTCTCGCCACGCCAGCCCCCGTTGCCCAGCCTTCCGCGCCTGCCGCACCGGCGTTTGGCCTGGAGCGGGTGCTTGGCTTGCTCGGCGTGTTGCTGGCCGTTCTGGTCGCAGGCATCAATGAAGGCGTGACCCGCACGGCAATGGCCGACATTCGCGGCGCGATGTTTATCGGTGCCGATGAGGCCAGTTGGTTGATCGCCTGTTACTCGGCCAGCTCTGTCGCCGCCATGGCCTTTGCACCCTGGTTTGCCGTGACCCTGTCGCTGCGGCGCTTCACGCTGGGGGCTATCACTGCGTTCGTCGTGCTGGCCTTGTTGTGCCCGTTGGCGCCCGATTACCAGAGCCTGCTGGTATTGCGCATTCTGCAAGGCCTGGCCGCCGGTTGCCTGCCGCCGATGCTGATGACCGTGGCGCTGCGTTTTCTGCCGCCGTCGATCAAGCTGTACGGGCTTGCCGGCTATGCCTTGACCGCCACGTTCGGCCCTGGCCTGGGCACGCCGTTGGCGGCGTTATGGACTGAATACTTCACCTGGAAATGGACCTTCTGGCAGGTCATACCGCCGTGCCTGGTGGCGATGATTGCTGTGTCTCACGGCATCGTCCAGGACGCGCCGCGGCTGGAGCGCTTCAAGAGCTTCAACTGGCGGGGCCTGCTGTTGGGCCTGCCGGCCATTGTGATGCTGGTGCTGGGTTTGCTCGAAGGCAATCGGCTGGACTGGTTCGAGTCGTCACTGATCGTTTTTCTGCTGGGCGCAGGCCTGGTGCTGCTGGTGGCGTTTCTGTTCTGTGAGTGGTTTACCCCGGTGCCGTTCTTCAAGTTGCAGATGCTCGCCGGGCGCAACCTGTCGCATGCCTTGCTGACACTGGGCGGGGTGCTGGTGGTGCTTACTGCCGTGGCCTCGATTCCTTCGGCGTATCTGGCGCAGGTACACGGCTATCGGCCGTTGCAGACCGCACCGCTGATGCTGATGGTCGCCTTGCCGCAGTTGCTGGTGCTGCCGCTGCTGGCGGCCGTGTGCAACCTGCGCCGGGTCGATTGCCGTTGGGTGCTGGCGCTGGGGCTGGTGTTGCTGGCGGTGCATTGCGCACTGGCCACGCACATGACGTCCGAGTGGATTCGCGACAACTTCTATGCGCTGCAAATGTTGCAAGTGCTTGGCCAGCCGATGGCGGTCTTGCCGCTGCTGATCCAGGCCACCGGCGGCATCGCGCCGCAAGACGGGCCTTTCGCCTCCGCCTGGTTCAATACCGTGCGCGGCCTGGCCAGCGTGGTCGCCACTGGCGTGATCGAAGCGCTGACCACGGCGCGCCAGCATTTTCATTCCAATAACCTCGTCGATCGCCTGGGCAACGCACCGTGGTTGAGCGGCGACGGCAGCGGCGCTGACCCGGTCGCGCTCAGTCACCGCCTGCACGAGCAGGTCGTGGTGCTGACCAGCGCCGATCTTTATTACTGCATGGGCTGGCTGGCGGTTGCCCTGATGCTGCTGATTCCTGTGATGCCGACGCGGGTCTACCCGCCGCGGGCATTGAACTGACCCTTTTGGAGATACGGTCATGAAGATGACTTCGAAACAGACGCTGGCACTGTGTGGCGCCGCCATCGTGGTGGCCGGCCTCGGGCTGTACATGCTGGCAGGACAGGATGAGCGCCAGCGCACCAACGATGCGTTTATCGCGGCCGACTATTCCGTGGTGGCGCCGAAGATTTCCGGCTTTATCAGTGAGGTGCTGGTCGAAGATAACCAGTTGGTCAAGGCCGGTGACTTGCTCGCTCGCATTGATGATCGCGACCTGCAAACGGCGCTGGCCGCCAGCGAGGCCGAAGTCCAGGCCGCGGCCGCGCGTCGCGATGAGGCCAGCGCCTTGTTGCAACGTCAGGAGTCGGTGATCGCCAGAGCCAAGGCTGCGTTATTGGTCAGCCAGGCGGCGGTCACCTTCGCCGAACAGGAGCGTACCCGCTACGAGCACCTGGCCGGCGCCGGTGCCGGGACCGTGCAGAACGCCCAGCAGGCGCGCACCCGCATCGACACCGCCAATGCCCAGCACACCAGTGCCAGCGCCACGCTGGCGGCCGAGCGCAAGCAGGTCGATATCCTCGTCGCCCAGCAGCACAGCGCGCAAGCGGCCCTGCAACGCGCCGAAGCCGCGCATGACCAGGCGCGCTTGCAATTGTCGTATACCCGCATCGTCGCGCCCATCGACGGCACGGTCGGCGAGCGTGCGCTGCGGGTCGGCAACTATGTGGTGCCGGGCAGCAAGCTGTTGTCGCTGGTACCGCTGGAGCAGGCCTATATCCTCGGCAATTTTCAGGAAACCCAGCTGACCCACGTCAGCGTGGGCCAGGCAGTGCAGGTGCGTGTCGATACCTACCCGGACCAGTTGCTCAAGGCGCATGTGGACAGCATTGCCCCAGCCACGGGCGTGACCTTCGCGGCGGTGCGCCCGGATAACGCCACCGGCAACTTCACCAAGGTGGTGCAGCGTATTCCGGTGAAAATCGTGCTGGAGCCTGGCCAGCCTCTGGCCGAGCGCTTGCGGGTCGGCATGTCGGTGGAGGCCAGTATCGATACCACGGCGCTGCCGCAAACAGCTACGGTGACGGCGCGATGATTAAAAACACGGCATTGAGCCTGGCAATCGTTATCGCGCTGGCAGGCTGTCAGGTAGGCAAGGACTTTCAGCGTCCGGCCAACGACGATCGTATCCAGTGGTTGCCGGTGACGGGCGAGCAAGCCCCCAGCCAGCCGGTGGCGGCACCTATCGACGCGCACTGGTGGAGTGTTTTTCAGGACCCGTTACTGGCGTCGCTGATCGACCGCGCCACCACCTCCAACCTTGATTTGCGCATGGCAGCCGCACGCCTGGAGCAGAGCAGGGCGGCGTACCGGGTCAGCAGCGGCGAGCAGTTGCCTGAGGTCAACGCCAACCTGGGGTATCAACGCAAGCGCAACAGTGGCAAAGGCCTCAATGACCCGTCGGGCAATCAGGGTCAGGCGCCGTTCGAGCAATGGGATGGCGGTTTTGGTGCCAGTTGGGAACTGGACTTGTGGGGCCGTGTACGCCGTGAGGTCGAAGCGGCGGGCGCGCAGGTGCAGGTGGCTGAAAACGACCAGCGCGCGGCCTTGCTGGCCCTGCAAGCCGAAGTCGCTCGCCAGTACCTGGCCTTGCGTGGTGTGCAGAGCACGGTGGCGGTGACCCGGCAGAATCTGGACCTGGCACGCAACAGTCTGGAATTGTCACAAGTGCGCCTGCAAAACGGCGTGGCCACCGACCTGGATGTCGCAGAAGCGGCGGCCGAGGTCTCGGCGGTGGAGTCACGCTTGCCGGTGCTCGAACAGCGCCAGGTTCAGTTGATCAATGCGCTGGGCTTGTTACTGGCGCAGACACCGCGCGCCTTGCAGGCCGAGCTTGAAAAGCCTGTGCAAATGGCCGCCGTGCCGACCCGGATTCCGGTGGGCCTGCCTTCGCAACTGGCCGAACGCCGCCCGGACATCCGCCGCGCCGAAGCCCGCTTGCATGCCGCGACCGCCAGTACCGGCGTTGCCGAAGGCGACTTTTACCCGCGCATCACCCTGTCGGGCAATGTCGGCTTGCAGGCCTTGCAGCTGTCGGATTTCGGCAGTTGGGGCGCCCGCCAATTCGCGTTCGGGCCGCAGATCAGCCTGCCGATCTTCTCCGGCGGCCGGTTGCGCGGCATGTTGCAACTGCGCGAGGCGCAAGAGCAGGAAGCGGCGCTCGGCTATCAGCAGACCGTGCTGCGCGCCTGGCAGGAAATCGACGACAGCATGAGCCTGTACAACGCCAGCCAGTTGCAGCAGCGCAAGTTGCAGGACGCGGTGCAACACAACCAGGTGGCGCTGAACACCGCCAAGCGCCAGTACGTCGAAGGCGTGGCGGACTTTCTCAATGTGTTGTCGGTGCAGCGGGCCTTGCTCAGCACCCAGGAACAATGGGTGCAAAGCTCGACCACCCAGGCGCAGGCGCTGGTCGGGCTTTACTCGTCACTGGGCGGCGGCTTTTAAGCGGTCGCTCAGTGCTTCAGCGCCTGCTCTTCGTCGAGCTGGTCGGACTCGAACAACTGCTCCAGTTCCGTACGCGCTTCACGGGCGGTCTGCAGCACCTTGGCCGCGTCGTCATAGACCAGGTGCTGATCGGCCAGGACTTTCTCGTCGTGGCACTTGAAACGCTCGATGCGCGCATCGGCCTGGGCCTGGCTCAAGCCCAGGCCCAGCAGCGTCTGGCGGCTCATTTCCAGGCTTGAATAGAAGGTTTCACGCACCGCGTGGGCGCCGACATCGATCAGGCGATGCACGTGCTGGCGGTTACGGGCGCGGGCGATGATCTTCATGTGCGGGTACAGCTTGCGGATCAGTTCGGCGGTCTTGATGTTGGTCTCCGGGTCGTCGGTGGCGATCACGAAGAACTCGGCCTCATGCACCTTGGCCGCCCGCAGGATTTCCGGGCGCAACGGGTCACCGTAGAACACCGGCACATTGCCGAAGCTGCGGCTGAACTCGATGCTTTCGACCGCCGTGTCCAGCGCAATGAAAGGAATGTGCTGAGCGCGCAGGATCCGCGCCACGATCTGGCCCATACGGCCCATGCCGGCAATCACCACGCGCGGGCTGTCACTGTGGATGTCACGGTATTCCGGCGGCACCGGCGTGGCTTTCGGCCGTGGCTTGAGCCAGCGCGCGGTGGCCATGAACAGCAAGGGCGTCAACGCCATCGACAAGGTGATGGTCAGCACCAGAATGTCGTAGACCCGCGCCTCGAACAGGCCTTCGGTGTTGCCCAGCTTGAACACTACAAAGGCAAACTCGCCGCCGGCCGCCAGTACCAGTCCCAGTTGCGCGGCATTGCGCCGTTCCAGCCCCGCCGCCATGCGCCCGATCAACATCAGCAGCGGCAGCTTCAGGCCGATCAGCAGCAAGGTCAGGCCCAGCACCACGATCGGGTCGGTGAGCAGCAGGCTGAGGTTGGCGCCCATGCCGACGCTGATGAAGAACAGGCCCAGCAACAGGCCCTTGAACGGTTCGATCTGTGCTTCCAGTTCATGGCGGTATTCAGAGTCGGCCAGCAACAGGCCGGCCAGAAAGGCACCCAGCGCCATCGACACGCCGACCAGCTCCATCAGCCAGGCGGTGCCGATCACCACCAGCAGCGCCGTGGCGGTGGAGACTTCCTGAATGCCGGTGCGCGCCACGATACGAAACACCGGGCGCAGTAAATAGCGGCCGCCGATCACCACGATGGCGATGCTGCCGAACACTTCCAGCGCGTGGGTCAGGCTCTCACTGGTGCTGAGGTGGTGGTTGGCGCCGGCCAGCACGGGCACCAACGCGATCAGCGGAATGGCTGCGATGTCCTGGAAGAGCAGAATCGCAAAGGCGGTACGGCCATGCGGGCTGTTCAGCTCCTTGCGCTCGGCCAGGCTTTGCAGGCCGAAAGCGGTCGATGAGAGTGCCAGGCCCAGGCCCAGCACAATGGCTGTGTTCATCGGCTGATCAAAGGCCACCAGGGCGATGCCGCCGATCACCAGGCCGCAGAGCAACACTTGCAGCAGACCAACGCCGAAAACGGCCTTGCGCATGACCCACAGGCGCTTGGGCGACAGCTCCAGGCCGATGATAAACAGCAGTAATACCACCCCAAGTTCAGAAATGTGACTGACACTCTCCGGATTGGCGATAAGACCCAGCACCGAGGGGCCGATGATCACGCCGGCGAACAGGTAACCCAGGACCGAGCCCAGTTGCAGGCGCTTGGCCAGCGGAACGGTGAGTACGGCGGCGAGCAGGAACACGACAGCGGCCTGCAGCAGGCTGCTTTCATGAGGCATGGTAAAACTCCTTTGCAAACGTGAATCTCGAACAATCCACTGTATTGGGCGGCATTAAACACAGCTGCCGTAGACAGGGCAATGGCGGATCGGTTGCAAAGGCTGCCTGAACGCGGCAGGGCGTATGCGCGGCTGGCGGTGCCATCACCGGCTGATCGGCGTACCATGGACGCGCTTTCGCGCAGCCAAGGGGCGCCCCAACGGCTGATCATGTTGAATTCAGGAAAACGTCATGAGTAATAAACAACGCTTGATCTATTCGGTTCTGATTGCCCTGTCCGTGCTGGCAATCATGCTGGGTCTTACCCATCTGCAGAAAACCGGTGTGATCACCGAGAAGACCTTCCAGTACATCGCGATCAGTGTCGCGGTGCTTGTGGTGATCCTCAACGGCATCATGCGGCGCAAGGTCAAGCGCTGATCATTGCGGGGCAGGGTGCGCCCGCTCACTGGATGGGCGGGTTAGCCTCGGTGTCGAGCCATTCCAGCGCGCGGGGGTGCAGGGTATAGGCCTTGTCGGCACCCAGGACGATGACACCCTCGTCACACAGGCGCTTGAGCACCTCGCGCACGCTCAGAAACGACAGCGGCACATCCACACGCAACAATTGGCTATGAATGCCACGCACGCCGAGCGGCTGGCCTTCTTCGCTGGCGGCCAGCAGGGTATCGAGCACTTTCAGGCGGACCAGGCTGGTGCGCAGGCCGAAATTCTTCAGCAGCGACCGGATGTGTTCATTGCCGGCGCGGTCGCTTTCAGGCGCAGGTGTCTGCACTTGAGCCTGGGCGGCAATAGCGTTCTGTCGCAGCAGAGTGCGGGTGGTTATTCCTTGGCGATTCAACATGCGCAAACTCCTTTTCAGGCTTCGTTTATTACTGTTCACATGTAATAAGACGAACGAGCGCAAAAAAACCTCATCCTGAAGGATAAAAAAATTGCGCCGGTGCGCATCAAAAAGCCCGTCGATGAGGTGCCGAGCCTTTAAATACGGGGGTTTTGAGCAATTGTGAAGAAAAGTTAAGGTTGTTGCAGGATATGAAGGAATTCAGCCGCGCGGTGCAGTCTTCGATTGTTTGTGCAGTACCGGCTGGCCCTGTTCATTGAGCGTGATACGCACCGGCAGTACCTGGGGCAGGGAGGTCAGTAACCTGGACATCTCGCGGATGTTGTAGCTCAGGCCCAGGCGCAGGTCGCCTGTGGCACTGTCGGCCAGCATGATCGGCGTGGGCAGGTAACGATTGATCAACGGCAGTGCCTGGCGCAACGGCAGGTCATTGAACACCAGCTTGCCATAGCGCCAGGCCAGGCTGGCATCGCCGGCCTGGGTCAGGCTGGTTTCGGGCTGCGCGTCGCTGTTGCGGTAACGGGCCTGCATGCCGGGCGACAGGCGCACGCTGCGATCGGGTTGCGAGCGGTCGCCGAGTACCAGTACCGAGCCTTCGACCAGGATCACGTTGACCTGGTCCTGATACATCCACACATTGAAGCGCGTGCCGGTGGCCTGGATGCTGCCTTTGCCGGCCTTTACCACGAAGGGCTTGAGCGCATCGTGCGCGACCTCGAAAAAGGCCTCGCCCTTGTCGAAGTTGACCATGCGCCGGTCCTTGTAGCGGATGTAGCTGATGTGTGTGCTGATGTTCAGCTCGACGCGGCTGCCATCGGGCAGGGTCACCAGGCGCGTCGCATTCTCGGCTTCGTAGGTGTGGTACTCGCTTGGCACCCAGCCCTGATTCCAGCCGATTGCCAGGGCCAGTGTCAGTGCAGCCACTGCGGCGGCGAAGCTGAAGGTGCGTCTATAACGGCGTGTGACTGGCGCACGGGCTGCAGGCGCAGCAGTCATGCTGGCAGTGGCTGCCGGTGCGGCAAACGCCGGTGGCAAACCCTCGCAGGCCTGCCAGGTCTTGCACACGGCGTCATATTCGCGGGCATGCCTGGGGTCAGCGGCCAGCCACTGGGAAAAGGTGCTGCGTTCGGTGTCCGTGCAGTCTGGGTCCTGCAGGCGCATGAACCACTGCGCGGCGGCCTCGGTGATCGTGTCGTCGTTGACTGGACTGGACGTGGTCTGGCTCATGGGTTCTCCGCGGGTGCCGTAAAGGATTCTACCTCTGGCTATTGACGAGTGAGAACAATGGATAACCAATAGCGATCACATTAGGTTGCATTTTTGTGTAAATGTCAGAGGCTCTCATCCAAGACCTGTCGAATACAGGTTTTTGACGTCAAGAACTGTCTGGCTCAAGTCTTTTCCAGCAACGGAGCGCTGTATGTCTGCATCGACCCCGACCGTCAAGGTTGCCTTTTCCGAGCTCATCGAACGCATGTATCAGGTCTTTCTGGCGCATGGCACGGCACCGCAGGTTGCCCGGGTGCTGGCGCACAACTGCGCCAGCGCACAGCGAGACGGTGCGCACAGCCACGGTATTTTTCGTATTCCCGGCTATCTCTCGACGCTGGCCAGCGGCTGGGTCGACGGCAAGGCATTACCGGTGGTTGAAGATGTGGGCGCAGCGTTCGTGCGGGTCGATGCCGCCAATGGCTTTGCCCAGCCGGCCCTGGAGGCCGCCACGCCGCTGCTGATCGAAAAGGTCCGGCAGGCGGGGATCGCTATTCTGGCCATTCGCAGCTCCCATCATTTCGCAGCACTGTGGCTCGATGTCGAGCCGTTTGCCGAGCAAGGCCTGGTTGCGCTGAGTGTCGTCAACAGCATGACCTGCGTGGTGCCGCATGGTGCGCGCAAGCCGTTGTTTGGCACTAACCCGATTGCCTTTGCCGCGCCACGTGCTGGCGGCGATCCGTTGGTCTTCGACATGGCCACCAGCGCTATTGCCCATGGCGACGTGCAGATCGCGGCAAGAGAAGGGCAGTCGTTGCCGGCGGGCATGGGCGTCGATGCGACGGGCCAGCCGACCAGCGATCCCAAGGCCATTCTCGATGGTGGCGCGCTGTTGCCGTTCGGTGGCCACAAGGGCTCGGCGCTGTCGATGATGGTCGAACTGCTGGCGGCAGGCATTACCGGCGGGAATTTCTCGTTCGAGTTTGACTGGTCACAGCATCCCGGCGCGAAAACCCCGTGGACCGGCCAATTGCTGATTGTGATCGATCCTGATCGCGGCGGCAGCGGGCAGGCATTCGCCGAGCGCAGCGAAGCGTTGGTGCGACAGCTGCATGACGTGGGCCAGGAGCGCATGCCGGGTGACCGGCGTTATGTCGAGCGAGCCAGGTCGATGAATGAGGGCGTCGAACTGACAGTGGCCGAATGGGCGCAACTCGGTGAGTTGGCTCAGGCGGGCTGATCGGCGGATTACCAGGCGTCCGTTCGTCGCGTCTGGTCTTGCGCAGGTGTCACGATCCTAATACTGTATACGCATACAGTAGTTAAAGGAGTTGTGACCATGTCTCTTGATTCTGTGCAGCAAAACGTACCAACCTCATTGCCCCGTGGCTGCATCTACGAAGAAATGCAGCGTGAAGACTTTCTGGCTCTGGCAGCTGCCCTGCGCCGTTTCAATGCCTGTCAGGCACAGGTTACGCCAGTGACACCAGCGCGACGTATCGCCAGTGAACCACGTCTGACCCTGGCTTTGGAATAGCCCTGTAAAGCGCCTGACCAGGTGTTTTGAATCAGCGCAGGCGCAGGCTATGGTGTGAGTATTACCCGCTTCAAGGGACACTCGCATGGACTCTTTAGCTGCTCGCTTGAGACAGGAACGCAGGGCTCAGGGATTGACTCAACAGAAGTTTGCGGCGTTGGGCGGCGTCGAGGCCAACGCGCAGGCAATGTATGAAAGCGGGGTACGCATTCCACGTTCCGATTATCTGGTTGCGCTCTCGCAACAAGGGGTTGATGTGCTTTACCTGATTTCGGGCAAGCGCACGCCTCTGGAGCTGGACGTACTGTCGTCTGCCGAGCGTGAAATCATCACCCGCTTTCGGGCGCTGGCCCCGGCGCAAAAACACGCAATCAGCGTTCTGGCCTCCTCGTTATCCGAGGGCATGCTTGGCCATTAAACCTATCCATGCTTGTTTGTGAATATACGAAACGTATATGATCCGTATATTGAATGCGAGGTCAAACATGGGTCTGGTAAAAATTTCTGAACATATGCACGCCAATGTGCGCACAGCCAGTGCTGCATTGAGTCGTTCGATCAACGCTCAGGCCGAGCACTGGATGCGTGTCGGCATGCTCGCCGAACTCAACCCGGCACTGGCGTACAGCGACATCTGCCAATTGCTGCTCAAGGCCGAAAGCAACCGCGGTGTTGTTTTGGGTGTTCAACTGCTGGACGTGACAGCTGTCGAGAAGGTGGCGTCATGAGCCGTGGTGTTCCGTTGAAAAGCGAACAGGATCTGGTTGCGTTGCGGGTCGCTGGCCGGCTCGCGGCCGAGGTGCTGGCCATGATCGCCCCGTACGTGAAGGCTGGCGTGAGTACCGAGGCGCTGGATGACATCTGTAATCGCTACATCGTCGAAGAGCTGAAAGTGATTCCGGCCAATGTCGGTTATCACGGCTTTACCAAGACCACGTGCATCTCGCCCAATGCGGTGGTGTGCCATGGCATTCCCTCGCCAACCGATGTGCTCAAGGACGGCGATATCGTCAACATCGATGTGGCTGTCATCAAGGATGGCTGGTTCGGCGACACCAGCCGCATGTACCTGGTCGGCGAGGTCAGTCCGCTGGCCAGGCGGTTGGTCGAAACCACCTATGAAGCAACTCGCGCCGGCATTCATGCCGTGCGTCCCGGTGCGACGCTGGGCGATATCGGTCATGCGATCCAGACGGTGGCACATCGTGAGGGCTTCAGCGTGGTGCGCGAGTATTGCGGGCACGGCATTGGCCAGATCTACCACGATGAGCCGCAGGTCTTGCATTACGGTCAGCCGGGCAAGGGCCTCAAGCTCAAGGCCGGCATGGTCTTCACCATCGAACCGATGATCAATGCCGGCAAGCCCGGCACCCGTACCCTGGACGATGGCTGGACCGTGCTGACCCGCGACCAGTCACTGTCGGCGCAATGGGAACACATGATCGCGGTCACCGAGACCGGCTTTGAAGTGTTGACGCCCTGGCCCGATGGCACGGGTGATTACCCGGCTATCTGATGCCCTGCCAGCCCGGTCCATGACCGGGCTGTTTCGTTCAGCTGCAGGCTTTCAGGTTGACCGGCCCGACGAACTCGTTGCCGCGACCCATTACGCAGGCCACGCGCTGGTTACGCTGGCGTTCCCAGTCCTGGGGCGGGTAAGTCTTGTTCCAGGCTTGATAAAGCTGCTGGTCCTGGCGTGACAGGCGCAGGTTGTAGTGTTTGCTCATATAGAAGTGAGTGCGCGCGACCATGCCGCGAATCGAGGCGCGAGGCAGTACCTTTCGCGCCTTGAAATCCACCTGGGTCTGGCAGGCTCCGTACTGGCCTTTCTGTTCGGCCACCCAGCCGAAACTGAAGTTGCTGCGATCGGCATTCACCTCGCCAATGCTGGGCACCAGGTTATGCAGGTCGGCCTCGGCCAGCTGAAAAGGCTTGTCGTTGCGCGAACAATTCTTGCGTCCGCCGCTCTGCCAGCATTGGCGTTGATGACCGATCTGCCAGGCCGAAACGATGTGTTCCCACTCGATACGCTGTGCGCGCTTGGGATTCTTGCGCGGTACATAGCCGCAACCGGCCAGGTCGATACGGTTGCCGGTGTATTTGCAGCCGCAATAAAACTCGGTGGACTGCGGTGCGTAGAGTTTCCAGGCAATCGTTTTTGCTTCGCTGAAGGTACGTGGCGCTTCTGCGTGGACGTTCAGGGCAAGGCCGCTCAAGGGCAGGCCGATGAGCAGGCTGGTGCGCAGCAGGGCGCAAAATCTGACGGTCATTGCCTCAGTCTTCCTTGGGTATTGTCCAGAAAATCTGCACGCCCCCATCGTCGCGCCAGGCGAGGGTGACGTTATCGTTCTCGGCGATCTCTTCGAGCAGTTGCGCCCAGTCTTCTTCCAGTTCGTCAGGGTGGCGGGTGATCAGGGCCGATTTGGCTTTTTGCGAGGCGGGCGCATTGATGATTTTCTGGATACGCATGCCCAGAAGCTCATAGGTACTGGGCGGAGAAGCGGTTGCTGCGCGTTGTTTGGCCACGAAGGGGTCTTCCTGATTATCTGTATGGGCGTACAGTATTTCACGGCCGCAAGTTTCGCAACCCTGGCGTGAGGCCGCGAGACCAGCTGATCCCCCGGCCGAACGGTACTGAAGAAATACAGTTGCCGGCCGATTCCCTGACAGGATTGAAATTCATCAGAGGAATGATCATGTCGCTGTCCATCGGACTGCCAGCATCCTTCGTGAGCATCACCCAGCCGGCCGGTGTGGCAGGTCATGCATCGCCAATCGATAGCGAGCAAGACGACGCAAGCAAGGGTTTGCTGCTGGCGCTTGGCGATGCCTCGGCCGAGCCTGCAAAAGAGTCAGCCACCGGGCTTGGCAAGGTGGTCGACACGCTGGTCGATCGTCTGGCCGACCTGCACGAACGTTTGCGCAAGCTGCGTCAGGAATTGCGTGCGGCGCTCAAGTCCGTGCAGCCTGATGTGGTTCGCCTGCCACGCATTCTCAGCCTGCAACGCCAAGTGATGCTGACCAACAGTGATATCCAGTTGGTGTCGGGATTGTTGATCACCACCTTGAACCAGCCCACGACGACGCTCAGCACTCAAGCCTGAACAGTTGACAAAATCGGGATCGACTTCGATAGTGAGGGTCTCGCAAACGTTTGCGTCTCGATTTCAATCGGCGACACAATGCGCGACCGAACAATAATCACAAGAATCGGAGATGTTCCCCATGAAGCTGCCCTTCGCTGGACGCTTGCTCGCTGTCGCCGTGCTCGCGACCGCCACCACGCTGACCCCGCTCTCATCCTTTCAGGCTCAGGCCGCCGACAAACCCAAGGTCGCGCTGGTCATGAAGTCGTTGGCCAACGAATTTTTCCTGACCATGGAAGATGGCGCCAAGGCTTACCAGAAAGAACACGCCAGTGATTTCGATCTGATTTCCAACGGCATCAAGGACGAGTCCGACACCGCCAGCCAGATTCGTATCGTCGAGCAAATGATCGTCTCGAAGGTCGATGCCCTGGTCATTGCGCCGGCCGACTCCAAAGCCCTGGTGCCGGTGATCAAGAAAGCCATTGACGCCGGGATCAAGGTGGTCAACATCGACAACCAGCTCGATGCAGGCGTGCTCAAAAGCAAAAGTATCGAAGTGCCTTTCGTCGGCCCCGACAACCGCAAGGGTGCCCAACTGGTCGGTGACTATCTGGCCAGGCAGCTTCAGGCCGGTGACGAGGTCGGCATCATCGAAGGCGTGCCGACCACCACCAATGCCCAGCAGCGCACTGCCGGCTTCCAGGACGCCATGCAGGCGGCGCAGATCAAGGTTGTTTCTGTGCAGTCCGGCAATTGGGAAATCGACAAGGGCAACGCGGTCGCCTCGGCCATGCTCAACGAATACCCCAACCTCAAGGCCTTGCTGGCCGGCAACGACAGCATGGCGCTGGGCGCGGTCTCGGCCGTGCGCGCCGCAGGCAAGGCCGGCAAGGTCAAGGTCGTTGGCTACGACAACATCAATGCCATCAAGCCAATGCTCAAGGATGGCCGGGTTCTGGCCACCGCTGACCAGTTCGCTGCCCGCCAGGCCGTGTTCGGCATCGAGGCGGCGCTCAAGGCGATCAAGGGTGAGCCGTTGGGCAGCGTTGACGGCGTGATTCAGACACCTGTCGAACTGGTCACTCAGCCGCAGTGACGGCGGGAGTTATTTATGACGACGTCCACAGACGTTGTGCTGTCGGTGCAGGGCATTGGCAAGACTTACGCGCAGCCGGTAATCGCGGATATCGACCTGACCCTGCTGCGTGGCGAGGTGCTGGCCCTGACCGGTGAGAACGGCGCGGGCAAAAGTACCTTGTCGAAGATCATCGGCGGGCTGGTGACGCCCAGTGCCGGGCACATGCAGTTCATGGGGCAGGCCTGGCAGCCGGGCAGTCGCACCGAGGCCGAAAGGGGCGGGGTGCGCATGGTCATGCAAGAACTCAACCTGCTGCCGACCCTGAGCGTGGCCGAGAATCTGTTTCTCGACCGGTTACCCGGTCGGTTCGGCTGGATCGACCGCAAACGCCTGCGCCAGCAGGCTGTCGAGGCCATGGCCCGTGTGGGCCTTGAGGCAATCGATCCGGATACGCCGGTCAGCGCATTGGGTATCGGCCACCAGCAGATGGTGGAAATCGCCCGTAACCTGATCGGCGAGTGCCGCGTGCTGATTCTGGATGAGCCGACCGCCATGCTCACCGCGCGTGAAGTCGAGCTGTTGTTCGAGCAGATTGCCCGGCTGCAGGCGCGTGGCGTTTCGATCATCTACATCTCTCACCGTCTCGAAGAACTGGCACGCATCGCCCAGCGCATTGCCGTGCTGCGCGATGGCCGGCTGGTCTGTGTCGAGCCCATGAGCCGCTACGACAGCCAGCAACTGGTGACGCTGATGGTCGGCCGCGAGATGGGCGAGCATCTGGACCTGGGGCCTCGGTCTATCGGCGCCGTGGCCATGGCGGTCAAGGGCCTGGGGCGCAAGGGCAAGGTCGAGGATGTGTCGTTCGAGGTTCGCCAGGGTGAAATCCTCGGTATTTCCGGGCTGGTCGGTTCAGGGCGTACCGAGTTGCTGCGCCTGATCTATGGCGCCGACCGCGCTGACAGCGGCCATGTCGAGATTGGCCAGCCGTTGCGCCCGGTAACGCTTCGTTCGCCCAGCGATGCGGTGCGCCAGGGCATTGCGCTGATCAGCGAAGACCGCAAGGGCGAAGGATTGCTGCTGTCGCAGTCGATTGCGGCCAATGTGGCGCTGGGCAACATGCACAGTATTGCCCGCGGTGGCGTGGTCAGCGTACAGCGTGAGCGGGCGCTGGCGCAGCGTCAGGTCGAGGCGCTGCGGATTCGCTGTGCCGGCCCGCAGCAGGTTGTTTCGCAGCTATCGGGCGGCAATCAGCAGAAGGTGGTGATCGGCCGCTGGCTGGAGCGCGACTGCCCGGTGATGCTGTTCGATGAGCCCACGCGCGGCATCGATGTGGGTGCCAAGTTCGATATCTATGCGCTGCTCGGCGAACTGACCCGTCAGGGCCGGGCGCTGGTGGTGGTGTCCAGCGACCTGCGCGAGTTGATGCTGATCTGCGACCGCATTGCGGTGCTGTCGGCCGGAAAACTGATCGACACCTTTGCGCGCGACCACTGGACGCAGGACCAACTGCTGGCAGCCGCATTTGCCGGTTATCAACAACAAGCGGTGCCAAATGGCGAAGCCGCGCGCGGGAATGTGCAATGAATCCTTCAAAAGACGCTGTAGCTTCGTCGCTGCCCACCCGGCGCGGTGGCCAGTATTTTGGCCTTGGCACTTATCTGGGGCTGGCGGGCGCCTTGCTGGCGATGATCGTGTTGTTCTCAATGCTCAGCGATCACTTTCTGTCTTATCAAACCTTCAGCACCCTGGCCAACCAGATTCCCGACCTGATGGTGCTGGCGGTGGGCATGACGCTGGTGTTGATCATCGGCGGCATCGACCTGTCGGTGGGCTCGGTGCTGGCGCTGGCGGCATCGGCGGTCAGTGTCGCGATTCTCGGTTGGGGCTGGAGCGTGTTTCCGGCAGCGTTGCTGGGCATCGCCTGCGCGACCCTGGCCGGCGCGGTGACCGGCTCGATCACCGTCGCCTGGCGTATTCCGTCGTTTATCGTCTCGCTGGGTGTGCTGGAAATGGCCCGCGGACTGGCTTATCAGATGACCGGTTCGCGCACCGCTTACATCGGTGATGCGTTCGCCTGGCTGTCTGAACCGGTCGCGTTCGGCATCGCACCTTCGTTTCTGATCGCCTTGCTGGTGATCTTTGTCGCCCAGGCGGTATTGACTCGCACGGTATTCGGTCGCTACCTGATCGGCATCGGCACCAACGAAGAGGCCGTGCGTCTGGCCGGCATCAATCCCAAACCCTACAAGATCATGGTGTTTGCGCTGATGGGCTTGTTGGCCGGCGTGGCGGCGCTGTTCCAGATTTCCCGTCTGGAAGCCGCCGATCCGAACGCTGGCGCGGGTCTTGAGCTGCAAGTGATTGCCGCTGTAGTGATCGGCGGCACCAGCCTGATGGGCGGGCGCGGCTCGATCATCAGCACCTTTTTCGGCGTGCTGATCATTTCGGTGCTGGCGGCAGGCCTGGCGCAGATCGGTGCGACAGAACCGACCAAGCGGATTATTACCGGTGCGGTAATCGTGATTGCCGTGGTGCTCGACACCTACCGCAGCCATCGCGCACAACGGCAGGGCTGATATGGCAACCATCAAAGATGTAGCGGCGCTGGCAGGCATTTCCTACACCACGGTGTCGCATGTGCTGAACAAGACCCGGCCGGTCAGTGATGCGGTGCGGCTCAAGGTCGAGGCGGCTATCGTCCAGCTCGATTATGTGCCGAGCGCCGTGGCGCGTTCGCTAAAGGCCCAGGCAACCGCGACCATCGGTTTGTTGATCCCCAACGGCATCAACCCGTATTTTGCCGAGCTGGCCCGAGGCATCGAGGATCACTGCGAGCGCAACGGGTTTTGCGTGATTCTGTGCAACTCCGACGATAACCCGGAAAAACAGCGCAGCTACCTGCGCGTGCTGCTGGAAAAGCGTGTCGATGGCCTGATTGTGTCTTCCGTCGATGGCGATGCGGGCATGGCTGGCGGGTTGGCGACGGTGCGCACGCCGCTGGTGATCGTCGACCGTGAACTGGAAGGCGTCGAGGCCGATCTGGTGCACATCGACCATGAGCAGGGCGCCTGGCTGGCGACCCGTCACTTGATCGATCTGGGGCATCGGCAGATTGCCTGTATCGCCGGGCCGCGCGATACCGCCGTGACCCGATTGCGTCTGGACGGTTACCGACGCGCGTTGCATCAGGCCGGCCTGCAGGCGCGCGACGATTGGGCGCTGCACAGTGACTTCACCAGCCCGGCCGGCTACGAGGCGGCAGCGCGGCTGCTGCAGGGCGAGCGTCCGACAGCGATCTTCGCCGGCAACGACATGATTGGCATCGGCGTGTTGCGCGCCGCTGCCGAGCGCGGCATCGGTGTGCCGCAGGCGCTGTCGGTGATCGGCTTCGATGATATCCAGCTCAGCCGCTATGTGTACCCGGCGCTGAGCACCGTCGGCCAGTCGATCATGCAACTGGGCGAAACTGCGGCGGCCATGTTGCTGCGGCGGATTGCCAACCCGGCGCTGCCGATCGAAAAGCGCCGGGTCGAGCCCAGCGTGGTGGTGCGCGAGTCGACATCCTGGGCGCCAGATGCTTCTGAAAGACAATAACGGCGATTTTCAACTCAATTCTCGATGGGGCTGTGGCCACAATCATGCAAGCAGACATAGTGGTAATAGGCAGTCTGAATATGGACCTGGTGGTTCGCGTGCCGCGACTGCCGCGTCCGGGCGAAACGCTGGTCGGTGAGTCGTTTGCCACCGTGCCCGGTGGCAAGGGCGCCAATCAGGCGGTGGCTGCCGCGCGGCTGGGGGCGCGCGTGGCCATGCTGGGGTGCGTCGGTGACGATGCCTATGGCACGCAACTGCGCGAGGCGTTGCTGGCCGAAGGCATCGATTGCCAGGGTGTGACGCAGGTGGCGGGCGTCAGCACCGGCATTGCCTCGATCCTGGTCGATCAACACAGCCAGAATGCGATCGTCATCGTCGAAGGTGGCAACGGGCAGTTGCTGCCTGCGTCGCTGGAGCGTTTCGACGCGCTGCTGGCGGGTGCCAAAGTGGTCGTTTGCCAGCTGGAAGTGCCAGCACCTACCGTGCTGCACGGTTTGCGCCGTGCGCGTGAACTGGGCTGCACGGTGATTCTCAATCCGGCCCCGGCCAGCGGGCCTTTGCCGGGCGAGTGGTATCCGCTGATCGATTACCTGATTCCCAATGAGAGCGAAGCGCAGGCGTTGACCGGACTGAGTGTGGATTCGCCGGCCACCGCCGATGCCGCCACGCGGGTCTTGCTCGCCGCAGGGGCACGCAATGTGATTGTGACGCTGGGCGAGCAGGGCGTGCTGCTGGCTAGCACCGCAAGCAGCCAGCACCTGCCGGCGCATGCCGTGCAGGCGGTGGACACCACGGCGGCAGGCGATACCTTTGTGGGGGCGCTGGCTGCGGCGCTGGCACAGGGTCAATCACAGGCGCAAGCCGTACGCTTCGCTCAAGCGGCCGCGGCCGTGTCGGTCACCCGCGCCGGCGCCCAGCCTTCGATTCCATCGCTGGATGACGTGCAGAGGTTATTGAACCCATGAAGAAAACCCCGCTGCTCAATATTGCCTTGTCCAGGGTTATCGCTTCGTTGGGGCACGGCGACATTCTGATGATCGTCGACGCCGGCATGCCGGTGCCGCCGGGTGTCGAACTGATCGACCTGGCGTTGACCCGCGGCGTGCCGGATTTCGTCGGGGTGCTGGATGTCGTGCTCAGTGAAATGGAGGTTGAAAGCCATGTGCTGGCCAGCGAAATGATCGAGGTCAAGCCGCCGGCCCTGCAAATGATCGAGACCTTGCAGTTTGATGGTCAACTGGGCCAGCAAAGCTGGGTCAGCCATGAAGCGCTGAAAGCCTTGAGCCGCCGTGCCAAGGCCATCGTACGAACCGGCGAATGCCATCCTTACAGCAATGTGGCGCTGGTGGCCGGTGTCGTGTTTTCGTAAAGCCCAAAGGAGAGTCGTGTGAAAGGGATATCACTGTTCAATACGCTGTTAAGGGGAGTCGTGCTTGTGTCCATGCTGGCAGCTGTGAGTGCTCAAGGCGCTGAAAAGCGTGATCTGATCATCGATACCGATCCGGGCGCCGATGACGTGGTGGCTTTGCTGTTGGCCCTGGCCTCGCCCGAGGAGCTCAATGTGTTGGCGATCACCACGGTGGCGGGCAATGTGCGGCTCGACAAGACCTCGCGCAATGCCCGGCTGGCGCGCGAGTGGGCAGGGCGCGAAGAGGTGCCGGTGTATGCCGGTGCGCCACGGCCGCTGGTGCGCACGCCGATCTATGCCGACAACGTGCATGGCCAGGAGGGCTTGCCGGGCGTTGCCGTCTACGAGCCGGCAAAGGGGCTGGCTCAGGGCAATGCAGTCGATTTTCTGATCCGCACCTTGAGCCAGGCCGAACCGCACAGCATCACCATCGCCATGCTCGGGCCACAGACCAACCTGGCCCTGGCGCTGACCCAGGCGCCGGAAATCACCCGCGGTATCAAGGAAGTGGTGGTCATGGGCGGTGCGCATTTCAATGGCGGCAACATCACCCCGGTGGCTGAATTCAATCTGTTCGCGGATCCTCATGCCGCGCAGGTTGTACTCGATAGCGGCGTCAAGCTGACGTATGTGCCCCTGGATGTCACCCACAAGATCCTGACCAGCGAGACACGCCTGGCGCAGATCGCTGCGTTGGGCAATCAGGCTGGCAAGCGGGTAGGGGATATTCTCAATGAGTACGTCAAGCTCGACATGGTGCATTACGGGCTGCCTGGCGGGCCGGTGCACGATGCCAGTGTGATCGCCTGGCTGCTACAGCCTGAGCTTTTCAGCGGAAGACGTATTCATATGGCCATCGACAGTCGCGAGGGCGTCGGCTTCGGTCAGACCGTCGCCGACTGGTATGGGACTCTCAAGCAGCCCGAAAACGTGCTGTGGATCGAAAACGGCGATGCTCAGGGCTTCTTCGATCTGCTGGCCAGTCGTTTGGGCCGCTTGAAATAGGCCTCAGGCCGTGATTGCTGAGCCGGCATGGCGGCTCAGCACCTGGCTGATGAAGGCATGGGCGCTTTCGGTGCCCAGTTCCTTGATCAGAAGGTCAATGGCGATGATGGTGAGCTCTTCTGCCGAGCCCGGGCTGTGTGCGCATTGTCCCTGCGGCCAACGGGCCTTGATATCCGCTTCGATGGATACGGTTGCCATGTCTCTATAGATCCTGTGTGAAAAACGACCCGCTGCGCGACGTCTGTCGAGCGGGTGCAGTAAACCATTGCTGAAGAACTTTGGCACTTCGACTTACGCAGCGGGCAGGCGGTCACGGGAATATATTGATTAATGTTTTGTGACGATTTGCCTGCCCCATCCGGTCATGGGCTAGGGCAGACTCGCGCTCCCGGGGCGGCAACGTGCAACCATTGCGCGCTGGCGTGGTCGCAAAGGGTCTGGTTCTGTTTATCGGTAAAGGAGGCTGTAATGCCCTGGAAATTCGCAACACTAGGTTTTGTCGCAGTGACATCGTTATTGGCAGGCTGCAGCAGCACGTCTGCACCCGCACCTGCCACCGAGGCGCCGCGTGCCGCTGAAGCGGCAACTACAGCTGCGTCAGGTCCGGTCGGGGATGGTCGTTGTGATGCCAGTGGCGCGCAGTCCGCGGTCGGCAAGCAAGCCACGCTCGAGCTTCTCAATCAGGTCCGCACCCAGTCCGGCGCCATGGATGCGCGTATCCTCAGCCCCAATGACATGGTTACCCTGGAATATCGTTCCGAGCGGGTCAACGTCAACACTGATATGAGTGGCAAAGTGATTCGCGTCAACTGCGGCTGATGCTGCAAGGCTTTTCAAGGACATAAAAAAACCCCGTCACATAAGGACGGGGTTTTTTATGTCACAAGGGACTGAAAATCAGGCCACCTGGACTTCTTCTGCTTGCATGCCTTTCTGGCCTTTCGCAGCAACGAAGGTCACTGTTTGACCTTCTTTCAGGCTCTTGAAGCCGTCAGACTTGATTGCCTTGAAGTGTACGAACAGATCGTCGCCGCCACCTTGAGGTGTGATAAAGCCGAAGCCTTTTTCATCGTTGAACCATTTAACGGTGCCGGTTTGGCGATTGGACATGGTGAATCTCCGGAAACATGAATTTCAGTAACGTGCTGCTCAGGCCAACTGGGCACACGCCGCTATGATAGTCCAAATGCACGAGTCACGCGCCATTTAGGTAGAAACTTTATCGGGAGCAGGTGCACAAATCTGCGCCTGATCACGCCAAAAGCCTTTTTTCCAACGCATAACGGCGTTTTTAAACGGCTGGTTGTGCGGCTCAAGGCCCCGTAAATACAGGGCTTCGAGTCTTTCGGACAGAAAACTTACCGACTGCGTAAAATGTTTCTATTTTACGCAGTGTTGCGCCACCAGATTCTGCAGTTTGCTGGCCAGCGCAGGGTCTGGAGCCGCAGATGGGTTGTTCATGGCTGCAATTTCCTTGTCGCTGAAGTTCGCATCGATCTGTTTGGCGCCACATTCGCAGTGAGCCTTGGCGCTCTTTTCATCCAGTTTCTGCTCTTTGGCAGCGCTGATGCATTGCTGGGTGAAAGTACTGCGGGTTGCGCTGTCCATGGCCGCCTGAGCACCCAGCGGGGTGGCCAGAACAAGGCAGGAGAGAAGTGCAGAACGGCTTGGAAGCTTCATGATGTTCTCCTTCGCTGGAACATTCTTTACGGGCTTGAGACACCTGTTCTGACGATATCCGGGCGCGACGGTTCAGCCCGATAGACGAATTCGATCTATTTTCAGGCCGATACGTGTCTATTCAGGGAGCTGTGCTAGGATGCGCGTCCTGTTGTAATCACGTTTCGTATAATCCAGTCATCTGGTTCGGTTCAAGGTTGGCCTGACGGCTCCTGCCACTGTGAGGCAGGCATACCACCGAATCGCGTACTGGCTCATCCCAACCCACGTGACCTTTGGTAGGGGTCACCACTAGGAGAGGAGGCGCCATGCCCATCATTACTCTTCCCGACGGCAGTCAACGTTCTTTCGATAATCCGGTGTCGGTTGCCGACGTCGCGCTTTCCATTGGCGCAGGCCTTGCCAAAGCCACCGTGGCTGGCAAAGTCGACGGCAAGCTGGTTGATGCCAGCGACCTGATCAGCACCGATGCCAGCCTGCAGATCATTACCCCCAAGGATCAGGAAGGCCTGGAAATCATCCGCCACTCCTGCGCCCACCTGGTCGGTCATGCGGTCAAGCAGCTGTACCCGACTGCCAAAATGGTCATCGGTCCGGTCATCGACGAAGGCTTCTATTACGACATCGCTTACGAGCGCCCCTTTACGCCGGACGACCTGGCGGCGATCGAGCAGCGCATGCTGCAACTGATCGACAAGGACTACGACGTCATCAAGAAAGTGACGCCGCGCGCCGAAGTGATCGAGGTTTTCGCGGCTCGCCAGGAAGACTACAAGCTGCGCCTGGTCGAAGACATGCCGGACGAGCAGGCCATGGGCCTGTATTACCACGAAGAATACGTCGACATGTGCCGCGGTCCGCACGTGCCGAACACTCGCTTTCTCAAGGCATTCAAGCTGACCAAGCTGTCCGGCGCCTACTGGCGTGGCGATGCCAAGAATGAGCAGTTGCAGCGTGTCTATGGCACTGCCTGGGCCGACAAGAAACAGCTGGCTGCTTATATTCAGCGCATCGAAGAAGCTGAAAAGCGCGATCACCGCAAGATCGGCAAGCGCCTGGGCCTGTTTCACACCCAGGAAGAAGCGCCGGGCATGGTGTTCTGGCACCCGCAGGGCTGGACCCTGTATCAAGTGCTTGAGCAGTACATGCGCAAGATTCAGCGCGAGAACGGCTACCTGGAGATCAAGACCCCGCAAGTGGTCGATCGCAGCCTCTGGGAGAAATCCGGGCACTGGGCCAACTATGCCGACAACATGTTTACCACCGAGTCGGAAAACCGCGATTACGCTATCAAGCCGATGAACTGCCCTTGCCACGTGCAGGTGTTCAACCAAGGCCTGAAGAGCTACCGCGAGCTGCCGCTGCGTCTGGCCGAGTTCGGTGCGTGCCACCGTAACGAGCCTTCGGGTGCGCTGCACGGCATCATGCGCGTGCGTGGCTTTACCCAGGACGATGCGCACATCTTCTGCACCGAAGAGCAGATGCAGGCCGAGTCGGCTGCTTTCATCAAGCTGACGCTGGACGTGTACGCCGACTTCGGCTTCAAGGACATCGAACTCAAGCTGTCGACCCGTCCCGAGAAGCGTGTCGGTTCCGATGATTTGTGGGACCGCGCTGAAAGCGCATTGGCCTCGGCACTGGACAGCGCAGGCCTGCCGTACCAGTTGCAGCCGGGCGAAGGTGCGTTCTACGGTCCGAAGATTGAATTTTCTCTCAAGGATTGTCTGGGTCGTGTCTGGCAGTGTGGTACCCTGCAGCTCGATTTCAACCTGCCGATCCGTTTGAGTGCCGAATATGTCTCCGAAGACAACGGCCGCAAGCACCCGGTAATGCTACATCGCGCGATCCTGGGATCGTTCGAACGCTTCATTGGTATCCTGATTGAGCACTACGAGGGTGCGTTCCCTGCGTGGCTCGCTCCGACCCAGGCGGTGATCATGAACATCACCGACAAGCAGGCCGAATTTGCCCTGCAGGTCGAAAAAACTCTGCTCGAAAGCGGATTCCGTGCCAAGTCCGACTTGAGAAATGAGAAAATCGGCTTTAAAATCCGCGAGCATACTTTGCTCAAGGTTCCTTATCTCCTTGTGATAGGGGATCGGGAAGTCGAAACGCAAACAGTCGCTGTGCGTACTCGCGAAGGCGCAGACCTTGGCTCGATGCCGGTCGCCCAATTCGCTGGGTTCCTTACGCAAGCGGTTTCCCGGCGTGGTCGCCAAGATTCGGAGTAATTATTATTAAGCGTGATATGAGACAAGATAAACGAACTGCACCAAAAGCCCCGATCAATGAGAATATCTCGGCGCGCGAGGTTCGGTTAATTGGCGCTGATGGCGAGCAGATTGGCATCGTCTCTATTGATGAAGCGCTTCGTATCGCCGATGAGGCGAAACTGGACCTGGTAGAAATTTCTGCCGACGCTGTACCCCCGGTTTGCCGAGTCATGGACTACGGCAAATCGCTCTTCGAAAAGAAGAAGCAGGTTGCAGCTGCGAAGAAAAACCAGAAGCAGATCCAGGTTAAAGAAATCAAGTTTCGTCCAGGGACGGAGGAAGGGGATTACCAGGTAAAACTGCGCAACCTGGTACGTTTCCTGAGTGACGGGGACAGGGCCAAGGTATCCTTGCGATTCCGCGGCCGTGAGATGGCCCACCAGGAGCTGGGTATGGAGTTGTTGAAGCGGGTCGAAGCCGACCTCGTGGAATACGGCGCCGTCGAACAGCATCCTAAGATGGAAGGACGCCAGCTGATCATGGTCATCGCCCCGAAAAAGAAGAAGTAACCACCAGGGCACGGCAGGCCTTGCGGTTATGTTTATCAACTGAATGCGGAGTATCCGAACATGCCAAAGATGAAAACGAAAAGCGGTGCAGCCAAGCGGTTTTTGAAAACTGCTAACGGCATCAAGCATAAACACGCTTTCAAGAGCCACATCCTGACCAAAATGTCGACCAAGCGTAAGCGTCAATTGCGCGGCAGCAGCCAGCTGCACGCATCTGACGTGGCAAAAGTCGAGCGCATGCTGCGCCTGCGCTAATTTTGATCAAGAATTAAGAGGAAGTAACTCATGGCTCGTGTTAAGCGTGGCGTCATTGCCCGTAAGCGTCACAAAAAGATTCTGAAACTTGCAAAAGGCTACTACGGCGCACGTTCGCGTGTATTCCGTGTTGCCAAGCAAGCGGTTATCAAGGCAGGCCAATACGCCTACCGTGACCGTCGTCAGAAAAAACGTCAGTTCCGCGCTCTGTGGATCGCTCGTATCAACGCTGGTGCTCGTGTTAACGGTCTGTCCTACAGCCGTTTCATCGCTGGCCTGAAAAAAGCGTCCATCGAGATCGACCGTAAGGTTCTGGCTGATCTGGCTGTGAACGAAAAAGCGGCGTTTGCTGCGATTGTCGAGAAAGCTAAAGCCACTTTGGCCTAAGTCCCCGACAGTCACCGGTCCTGATTTTCAGGGCCGGTATTGAACGTCATAAATAGGGGAAGAGCCTGCGCTCTTCCCCTATTTCGTATCTGGAGTCTGTACATGGAAAACCTGGACGCGCTGGTCTCCCAAGCTCTTGAGGCTGTGCAAAGCGCCGAAGATATCAATGCCCTGGAGCAAATCCGGGTCCACTACCTCGGCAAAAAAGGCGAGCTGACCCAGGTGATGAAGACCCTGGGCAATATGCCTGCTGAAGAGCGCCCTAAAGTCGGCGCCCTGATCAACGTTGCCAAGGAGCGTGTCACAGAGGTTCTCAATGCCCGCAAGGCGTCGTTCGAGGAGGCAGAACTGTCTGCCAGGCTCGCGGCCGAGTGCATTGACGTAACCCTGCCGGGCCGTGGTCAGACCACTGGTGGTCTGCATCCGATTACCCGCACTCTGGAACGTATCGAGCAGTTCTTTACCCATATCGGCTACGGCATTGCCGAAGGCCCGGAAGTCGAAGACGACTACCACAATTTCGAGGCGCTCAACATCCCAGGCCATCACCCGGCCCGGTCGATGCATGACACCTTCTATTTCAACGCCAACATGCTGTTGCGTACCCACACCTCGCCGGTGCAAGTGCGGACCATGGAAGCTCAGCAGCCGCCGATCCGCATCGTCTGCCCGGGCCGTGTGTATCGCAGTGACTCCGATATCACCCACTCGCCGATGTTCCATCAGATCGAAGGCCTGCTGGTTGATCGCGACATCAACTTCGCTGATCTGAAAGGCACCATCGAAGAGTTTCTGCGCGTGTTCTTCGAAAAAGAACTGGCCGTGCGTTTCCGTCCGTCGTACTTCCCGTTCACCGAGCCTTCGGCAGAAGTGGACATGGAATGTGTGATGTGCAGCGGCAAAGGCTGCCGTGTCTGCAAGCAGACCGGCTGGCTTGAAGTCATGGGTTGCGGCATGGTGCACCCGAATGTGCTGCGCATGTCCGGCATCGATCCCGAGCAATTCCAGGGCTTCGCCTTTGGTATGGGGGTCGAGCGTCTGGCCATGCTGCGTTACGGCGTCAACGATTTGCGCCTGTTCTTCGACAACGACTTGCGATTCCTTGCGCAATTTCGCTAGTCGGGCCCGTAACGAATCTTTCAGGAGAGCAGGATGAAATTCAGTGAACAATGGCTGCGTGGCTGGGTAAGCCCGCAGGTATCCCGCGATGAGCTGGTGGCTCGTCTGTCGATGGCCGGTCTTGAGGTTGACAGCGTGACGCTGGCCGCCGGCGTATTCTCAGGTGTTGTGGTGGGCGAGGTGCTGAGCACCGAGCAGCATCCCGATGCCGACAAGCTGCGTGTTTGCCAGGTCAGCAATGGCGGCGAGACTTTCCAGGTGGTGTGCGGCGCGCCCAATGTGCGCCCCGGCCTGAAGATTCCGTTTGCCATGATCGGCGCGCAACTGCCGGGCGATTTCAAGATCAAGAAGGCCAAGCTGCGCGGCGTCGAGTCTAACGGCATGCTGTGTTCGGCTGCCGAGCTGGAGCTGGGTGAAGGCAACGACGGCTTGCTGGAGCTGGCCGCCGATGCGCCGGTGGGCGAGGACATCCGTGTCTACCTGCAGCTGGACGATGCGAGCATCGAGGTTGATCTGACCCCTAACCGTGGCGACTGCCTGTCGCTGGCCGGTCTTGCCCGTGAAGTCGGTGCGCTGTACGACGCGCCGGTTACCCGTGTACAGGTTCCAGCGGTTGCCGTGGCCCACGACGAAGTGCGCCCGGTTGAAGTGCTGGCGCCAAACGCCTGCCCGCGTTATCTGGGCCGGGTGATCCGTAATGTCGACCTGTCGCGTCCGACCCCGCTGTGGATGGTCGAGCGTCTGCGTCGTTCGGACATCCGCAGTATCGATGCGGCGGTAGACATCACCAACTACGTGATGATCGAGCTGGGTCAGCCGCTGCACGCATTCGATCTGGCTGAAATCAACGGCGGCATTCGTGTGCGCATGGCCGAGGAGGGCGAGAAACTGGTCCTGCTCGATGGTCAGGAAGTCACGCTTCGTGCCGACACCCTGGTCATCGCCGATCATCAACGCGCACTGGCCATCGCCGGCGTAATGGGTGGCGAGCATAGCGGCGTGACCGCCAAGACTCAGGATATCTTCCTGGAAAGCGCCTTTTTCGACACCATTTCCGTGGCGGGCAAGGCACGTTCCTACGGCCTGCACACCGATGCCTCGCATCGTTACGAGCGCGGTGTCGACTCGCAACTGGCACGTGAAGCCATGGAGCGCGCCACTGGCCTGCTGCTGGACATCACTGGCGGTGAAGCCGGTCCGATCGTTGAGGTTGCCAGCGAGCAACACCTGCCGTCGATTGCGCCGATCACCTTGCGTGCCAGCCGCGTCGAGCAAATGCTTGGCCTGGTGATCGAAGACGCTGAAGTCGAGCGTCTGCTGACGGGGCTGGAACTGACCACGACTCGTCAGGCTGACGGCGAATGGCGCGTCGAAGTGCCAAGTCATCGTTTCGATATCAGCCTTGAAATCGACCTGATCGAAGAGCTGGCGCGTCTGTACGGCTACAACCGCTTGCCGGTTCGCTACCCGCAAGCGCGCCTGGCGCCACAGGCCAAGGCCGAAGCGCGTGGCGATTTGCCGGAACTGCGTCGTCTGCTGGTTGCCCGTGGTTATCAGGAAGCGATCACTTATAGCTTCATCGATCCGAAATGGTTCGAACTGTTCAATCCGGGCGCCAAGCCGCTGCTGCTGGCCAATCCGATCTCCAACGACATGGCCGCCATGCGCTCGTCGTTGTGGCCGGGTTTGGTCAAGGCATTGCAGCACAACCTCAATCGCCAGCAGGATCGCGTGCGCTTGTTCGAGAGCGGGCTGCGTTTCGTCGGCCAGCTTGAAGGCTTGAAGCAAGAGCCGATGCTGGCGGGCGTGGTGTGTGGCAGCCGCCTGCCGGAAGGCTGGGCGCAAGGCCGCGATGTCGTGGATTTCTTCGACGTCAAGGCAGATGTCGAGGCAGTGCTGGGCTTTGCCGGCGCGCTGGATGCCTTTACCTTCAAGCCGGGCAAGCACCCGGCGCTGCATCCGGGCCAGACAGCCCTGATCGAGCGCGATGGGCGTGAAGTGGGCTATCTGGGTGCTATCCATCCGGAGCTTGCGAAAAACCTGGGTCTGGATCGTCCGGTCTTCGTCTTCGAGCTGATTCTGGCCGAAGTGGCAGAAGGTCGCCTGCCGAAATTCCACGAGCTGTCGCGCTTCCCTGAAGTGCGCCGCGACCTGGCTCTGCTGGCCGATCGCGACGTAGCGGCCAGTGCTGTTCTTGATGTGATTCGAGAAAATGCCGGCGAGTGGCTTACCGATCTCAGGCTGTTCGATGTGTACCAGGGTAAAGGCATTGATCCGCATAGAAAAAGCCTTGCTGTCGGCTTGACCTGGCAGCATCCATCGCGCACTCTTAACGACGATGAGGTCAATGCAACGACGCTTGCAATCCTCACCTCACTTGAGGAAAGGTTAAACACCACGTTAAGGAAGTAACGTATGGGGGCTCTGACGAAAGCTGAGATGGCCGAACGTCTGTACGATGAGCTAGGCCTGAATAAACGAGAAGCCAAGGAACTGGTTGAGCTGTTCTTTGAGGAAATCAGACACGCTCTGGAAGATAACGAGCAGGTCAAATTGTCCGGTTTCGGCAATTTCGACCTGCGCGACAAGCGCCAGAGACCGGGTCGAAATCCGAAGACAGGGGAAGAAATTCCTATCACAGCTCGCCGTGTCGTAACCTTTCGTCCAGGGCAGAAACTCAAAGCCCGAGTTGAAGCTTATGCTGGAACCAAGTCATAACGACGAGCTACCGCCCATACCGGGCAAGCGCTACTTCACCATTGGTGAGGTAAGCGAGCTCTGTGCGGTAAAGCCGCACGTTTTGCGCTATTGGGAACAGGAGTTTCCTCAGCTCAGCCCCGTCAAGCGACGCGGTAATCGCCGTTATTATCAGCACCAGGACGTGATGATGATCCGGCAGATCCGCGCCCTGCTTTATGAGCAGGGCTTTACCATTGGTGGCGCGCGTCTGCGCCTCACCACTGGCGAGCCCAAGGATGATGCCCAGCAATACAAGCAGATGATTCGGCAGATGATTACCGATCTGGAAGATGTACTGGTTTTGCTCAAGTCATAAAATCAGTTCGGCAAAATGCTTCCACAATTCAAAAGCTTAGGGTATATTCCTCACCACTTCCGCAGCATTGGAAGCGTTTCAAAACCGGAGTCGGGGCGTAGCGCAGCCCGGTAGCGCACTTGCATGGGGTGCAAGGGGTCGAGTGTTCGAATCACTCCGTCCCGACCAATATTTTCAATGACTCAGGCCAATGTTCACAGCATTGGCCTTTTTCATGTGTGTACGTTTTGCGGGACTTCGCTTGCATCGCACTGTCGTTGTATGGAAAACCCCATTCCTGGCTCACGTACCCGGCAATTCGCAGAGCGACAGTGGCTTTACTGCCTGGGAATTTTGTCTGGCCATGATTTAACCTCTTTCGTCTATAGTTGGTTAAACAAAAGCCTGACAAGGACAACCCATGTATTCGAAAACCGAGCTGCAGCGTGTGCTTGAAACCGCCTTTCTACCCAGCAAGTGCGAATGCGCCAGTGCGACCAGTGACAGCCTGTCGGTGAAGCTTATCAACCCTGTCTCAGGCGAGATCGAGTTGTACGTGGCAAGCATTCCGCTGTCTGATCTGGCGACCAGCCGCTCGATTGCCAAGGTCGTGCTTTCGCTGAAAGAGCAAAGGGACCTGATGGCGCAGATGACGCTGTCCATGAGGCGGCTGGGGTAGGGCAGATACGAAAAGCCCGAGCGGCATTGTCAGTACGCGAGTCTTCGAATAGGTACGTTGCCGCGCTTGTATTGCTGATAACCGGTATAGGGAAGGATGACGGTGTCAACAACGCCCGACGCGGCCATGTCCAGCAAGATAGGGAAGGGCGCCCAGTGAGCCCCTGATCGCTGAGGGCCATTCAGGTTGCAAAACTGATAGGCAACGCCGCTATAGGCCCGAGGGATCGTGTGGCAGTCGGTCTGCCACCTTGCCAGGTCGTCCACGGCTTTCGCCTGGTCTGACACTGTTCGAACGGTTCCGCATCCACTCAGCGCCAGGCCAAGTACCAATCCAATCCATAGTTTCATAAGTGCCACCTGTCCTTTGATGGCCTGATCATATCCCGATCAATTCCTGACGTGCCACTGTGCGGGTTTTTCATTCGTGCGTAAGAAAGGGCTAACCGTTTGCCTGAACCGCCAGCATCGCGCGCTCTTTGGACAGGGGCTTAAGAATGCCGGGGGAGCTGCCGATCTTCAGGTACAGGAAGTAATTGTCCTGGCTGTTCCGCACGATGCGGTAAACCTCAGCCGTTCTATCGGTACTTGGTGTAACCACCTTGTCCACCAGCAGCTTGTACTGCTCGATGTTGAGCGTTGCGAGAGCTGCGCGGAATTCCACATCGAGCTTTTCTTTGCCTCGCTTGCGCGCATAGAAGATCACTGCGATCAGAGCAGCCAGGAGTAAATAGGGGAGCAGTTCCACAGTGGTAGTTCCTTCAGTACGTTCGGCTCTGTACGTAAAGTGGCTATGCCCGGTCGCCAACTTTTCGTACAGACCCTACAGCATAATCATGACCAGGTCATAACCTGGACCCCAAGTGCTGGACGGGATCAGCAAACAGATCCTTGCAGCATTTAAAACGTCACAAACGGCATGCGCGGCGGCTATTTAAATACGCGACGCAGTGGCATATTCTTGGTCGGCGCCGCAAGAGGATAGGCGGCTGGCGACATTATTGATCTGTTCAATATTCGCTACTTCTCGCATAAGGAGTTTTTCATGCCGTTCTCGAAAAAAGTCTCCCCACACGAAACCCTGATCCCCCTGAATGCTGGCGGCCTCGCAGTCTAGAGCCGCTGCAATGATTACAAATCCCGCCTGGACAACAGCCCTCGGTCGCTGAGCATTGTATGAGTGCGGCTTCTTTACGTCTGGAGAAAGTGAATGGCACGAATTATTGAATCCGCCGCCGGTGGAAAAAATGTGGTCGCGTTTCTGGACATGATTGCTTATTCGGAAGGCACTTCGACCGTCAAAGGAAGCGACGACGGTTACAACGTCCTCTATGGCGGTGGCTTGTTCACGGGTTACCTTGATCACCCACGGCAGCGCCTGACCTTTCCCATCAATGGCAAGCCTGTCACCAGTACCGCAGCGGGCCGTTATCAGTTGCTGTCCCGCTATTGGGATGCTTACCGGGACAGTCTGCGTCTGCAAGGCGGATATATCCCGGAGAATCAGGATCGTGTGGCGCTGCAACAGATCCGCGAGCGTCACGCACTGGATGATATCAAGACCGGTAGAGTCGACCAGGCCATCCTCAAGTGCTCGAATATCTGGGCCAGTTTTCCGGGTAACAACTACGGGCAAAATCCCCACAAAGCCGAAAAGCTGCTGGCTTTCTTCGTTTCTGCTGGCGGTGTTCTGGCGTGATCGCGTTGGCCACCGGTGAAGCTGAGCCCAATGGGCTGGTCGCACTTGCCGCGCAGCTTTATGATGCTTCAATTTCTGTGGTCACGCGCATTTCAGGCGTCGATGATCTGGAGAGTAATTGAGCGTGTTAGAGCAAGACGCTACATCGCCCGCTGTGCAGCGAGGTGCAGAAGAGGAATTCTCGCCGCTGGCACTGATAGAACGTGAGCGAATCGTTCTGGGTCAGATTGCCAGAGGCGTGCCGGTGGCAGAGGTGCTTCACGATCTGCTGATCGCTGTTGAAGCGCATCGCCCGAGCATGATGGCCTCCGTTCTTTTCCTGAGCGAAGATGGCCAACACATGCTGCACGGCGCCGCCCCCAGTATTCCCGATGCCTACAATCAGGCCATCCATGGCATTGCCATCGGTGAGGGTATCGGCTCATGCGGTACGGCGGCCGCTCGAAAAAAGCCGGTCTATGTCACTGACATTGCCACCGACCCGCTGTGGGAAGGGTATGCCGAACTGGCCGTTTCCCATGGCTTGCGTTCTTGCTGGTCCATGCCTATTACCGCCTCTGACGGGGTTGTCCTGGGTACCTTTGCGATGTATTACGGTGAGCCGCGAGCCCCGACCTACAGCGATATAGAAGCCATTCAGGTCATTGCACAAACGGCTGCACTGGCGATTGAACGACACCAGCTGGACCAGCGCCTGCTCAAAAGCAAAAACGAGTTGCGCGCTTTAAACGCGGAGCTTGAGCGCAAGGTCCATGAACGGGCGACTGAAAGAAGTCGTACATGGCTGCTGAGTCCGGATCTTCTTTCAGTCATCAGTGCCTCGGGCGTAATTGAAGCCTCCAATCCTGCCTGGCTGAATGTGCTGGGCTGGTCGCCAGAAGACCTGCAAGCCACGTTTCTTTCGTTTGTTCATCCGGACGACCTCAGTGCAAGCGAAGCGGTCTTTTCCGATGCGGCAGACGGACGTCCGGTACTTCGGTTCGAAAACAGATATCAACATCGTGACGGGAGTTATCGTTGGTTGTCATGGGTGGCGGTTCTGGAGGAGGGCAAGGTCTATTGCCGCGCCCGCGATGTCACTCAGGAGAAAAAGCATGCGGCCAGCCTGGCCCTCAGGGAACAGGAAAGGGACAGGGCGTGGGGGCTTTCAAGAGAGTTGCTGGTCATTGCCTCGCCTGACGGCACGCTTGATGAGGTGAATGCCCGCTGGCATGAGCAACTGGGCTGGACAGAAGAGCAACTTCAGGGCTCCAGGTTTTCCGATTTCACACACCCTGAAGACCTTGAGGGAGCCCATGCAGCCTTCGAAGGAATCTTCAAGGAGCCCTTGGTCGTACCGTTTGAATATCGGCTGCGGCATAAAGACGGGTCTTACCGGTGGTTCAGCTGGACTGGAAGTTTCCAGGATGGCCGTGTGTATGCCGCTGGCCGTCATGTGACTTCCGAGCGCGAGCAGGCAGAGGCCTTGCGACAGTCGCAAAAAATGGAAGCGGTAGGTCAGTTGACCGGCGGAGTCGCCCACGACTTCAACAATCTGTTGACGGTTATCCGCTCATCCACCGACCTTTTACAGCGTCCGAATCTCAGTGATGAGCGGCGAGCGCGCTACATACAGGCGATTTCCGATACGGCGGACAGAGCCGCGCAACTGACTGGGCAGCTTCTGGCGTTTGCACGAAGGCAGACGCTGAAACCCAAAGTGTTCGCGGCATGTGACAGCGTGCGCAGCATCAGTGCAGTGATCGAGACCCTGACCGGATCTCGCATTGAAACGGTGACTGAACTGCCCGAGAAGTCCTGCTTCGTCAATGCGGACCTTAGCCAGTTCGATACCGCCCTGGTGAATATGGTCGCGAATGCGCGCGATGCCATGGCTGGTGAGGGCAAGTTGACGATTACCGTGCGCGGCGTCGAGTCGATGCCAATGATTCGGCTTCATCCTCCTGTCAAAGGTCCCTTCGTTGCCATCTCGATCACGGATACCGGCACGGGCATTTCTGCCACTCAGCTCGATAATATTTTTGAGCCGTTCTACACCACCAAGGGCGTCGGAAAAGGCACCGGCCTGGGACTGAGTCAGGTCTTTGGATTTGCCAAACAGTCGGGCGGTGAAGTGGCCGTGGTCAGTGAGATCGGCAAAGGCTCGACCTTTACCCTGTATTTGCCGCGCGTCAGCCAGGAAGTGCAGGCACCGCCTTTCGAGATGCCGGTGCGAACACTGGAACAAGGGCATGGCACCCGAGTGCTGGTAGTGGAAGATAACGCCGATGTGGGCAGTATCGCCAAGCAGGCGCTTTCGGAACTTGGATATGTCACGTATTTGACCACCAGCGCCCACGACGCCTTGAATGAACTCAAGGTGGGTTCAAACCGGTTTGATGTAGTGTTCTCCGATGTCGTGATGCCTGGCATGAGCGGTATCGATCTGGCCCAGGAAATACGCACGCTTTACCCGCGATTACCCGTTGTACTGACCTCGGGCTATAGCCATGTTCTGGCGCAAAGTGGAACAGACGGGTTTGAGCTTTTGCACAAACCCTATTCGGTCGACGAGCTGTCCAGAGTCTTGCGTAAAGTGGTGGGCTAGCCACGCGCTGTCACGGACGATTCAACACCGCCGCACCCGCCTGCGGTTGCAGGCGAAAACTGTCGTACATCGCCACCAGCGCCATGACGCTCAACAGCATGAAGGCCAGCTGGAAATCCGCCGTGTCGGCGGTGCCCTCGTTGCCGTGTACCAGCATCGCGCCGCGCAGCAGCAGGGCGGCAATCGCCACGCCCAGGCCCATGCTCAATTGAAAAATCATGCTGAACAGGGTGGATGCATTGCTCATCTGCGGCTGCGGCACATCGGCGAATCCCAGGGTGTTGTAGGCGGTAAATTGCAGCGAGCGCGACAGCCCGCCCAAGAACAGCAGCAACATGATCAAGCGATGATCCATCGCCGCATCGAAGCTGGCGCACACGGCGATGGCCGCTACGCCCAGCGCACCGTTGACCAGCAACACCTGGCGAAAGCCCCAGCGGTTGATCACCCAGGTGGTGCACGCCTTCATCGCCAGGTTGCCGGCGAACACCGCAATGACCAGAAAACCTGCCGTCACCGCCGACAAGCCGAAGGCCAGCTGGAACATCAGTGGCAGCAGAAACGGCAATGCGGTGATGCACGCACGAAACAGCGAGGCGCCGATCAGGCTGGCCTTGTAGGTCGGGATATTGATAACGCTCAGGTCCAGCAACGGGTGCGGGCTGCGGCGCATGTGCCACAGCGAGCAGGCGCCCAGCAACAAGGCGCCCAGGCACAACAGGCTGGCCGGCAGGAAGTTTTTCAGGTCCTGGCCCAGCCACTCGAAGCCGTACAGCAAGGCGGCGCAGGTGCTGCCCAGCAACAGGAAACCCAGCCAGTCGAAGGGCCGGCTGCGTTCGGTGCGTGCGTTGGGGATCAGCGAAAAGGTCGCGATAAACGCCAGCAACCCGAGTGGCAGGTTGATGTAGAAAATCCACGGCCAGCTGGCATAGGTGACCATCAACCCGCCCAGCGGCGGCCCCAGCACCGGGGCAATCAGCGCCGGCGCGGTGATGTAGCCGATGGCCTTGACCAGGTCTTTTTTCTCGGTGGTGCGCAGCACGGCCAGGCGCCCGACCGGCACCATCATGGCGCCGCTGATGCCTTGTAGAATCCGCGCGGCAATAAACGCTTCCAGGCTGCTGCTCAGCCCGCACAACAAGGACGCGAAGCTGAACATCGCAATCGCGCTGGCGAACACCAGGCGCGCGCCGAAGCGATCGGCCAGCCAGCCACTGATGGGAATGAACGCTGCCAGTGCGATCAGGTAACTGCTGACGGCCACGTTAAGGTCGACCGCGGCCACATCGAAGCTGTGCGCCATCTGCGGCATGGCCGTGACGATGATCGTGGCGTCGAGGTTTTCCATGAAAAACGTGGCGGCGACCAGAAAGGCCACTTTTGTCGAGTGAGACAGGTTCATCAGGCAGTCCATAGGCGGCGGATTTGTCCATGCCAAGCCATCGTAGACAACACATCCTGAAATGAAAATATCTGTTTTGTGTTCGGCGCAGTGCTGTGTCGGCTGCAGTGACCGATCGGTCATAAGGCGGGTGTGCCAGATGTGTTACGGATCTTTTCGGTTTTTTTCCGGTCTATGAGGCCTGTTTGAATTCAGGGAAGGATGTTCATGAACGCTTCATTGCACAGCGCCGCCACACACATCCGCCAGGTCGTACGCACCGCCACCGAAGGTCTGGTGGGCCGCGAGCAACTGGCCGAGTTGATTGTGCTGGCCGCCGTCGCCCAGGAGCACATCCTGGTGATCGGCCCGCCCGGCACCGCTAAAAGTGCGGTGGTGCGGCGCGTGGCGCAGTCGATGGGCGGGCGCTATTTCGAGTACCTGCTGGGACGGTTTACCGAGCCATCGGAACTGTTCGGCACCGTCGACCTGAAAAAACTGCGCGAAGGCACGGTAGAAACCGATGTCAGCGGCATGCTGCCAGAGGCCGATATCGTCTTTCTCGACGAAGTGTTCCTCGGCTCTACAGCCATTCTCAATACCCTGCTGGGCGTGCTCAACGAGCGGCGTTTTCGCCGTGGCCACACGCAAATCGATTGCCCGCTGCGGGTCTGTGTAGCGGCCTCCAACGGCTTGCCCGAGGATGAAGCGCTGGCCGCGTTCGGCGACCGCTTTCTGCTGCACCTGTTTGTCGACTCGGTGCCGGACAACCAGCTTGAGGCGATGCTTGCCGGTGGCTGGCAGAGCGAGCAGCGCCAGGTGCCGTCGTTGCTGGGCTTGAACGAACTGGACACGCTGAGCCAGGCCCTTGGCAATGTCGACCTGACCGCCGTGCGGCCCTTGCTGGCTCAGGCGATCCGCCGTCTGCGCGAGGCCGGCATCCAGTTGTCCGACCGGCGCATCGTCAAATCGCAACGGCTGATCGCGGCCGCTGCCTTGCTCGGCGGGCGTACCGAAGCCAGCGAGGCTGACCTGTGGCCGCTGTTGTATGTGCTGCCGACCCAGGAAACCCAGCAAAGTGGCCGCGAGATCCTCGGTGAACTGTTCGCCGGGTCGAGCAACAGCCATTTGTTCAGCGCAGTGGAAGAGGCGACCTTGCAGCCGATGTCGCGGCTCAACCGGCTGCTGGAAACCGCTGAAGAGTACCTGGCGCGCAGCGAGCCGCCGTCCAACCAGCAGCTTGAGAGCCTGCTGCGCGAGATCGACTCCAATTTCAACAGCGAGACAATGCCGGCATCGTTGCAGGATGCGCGCGGCAAACTGACCCGACTGTTGACGTTTGCCGTATGACCGGCCTGGCAATGGCCTGGCGCTGGCGGCCCAGGCTGACGCCTGCCGAGCCACAAGCGGCCGTGGCCTGGGGCGAGGCGGCGCAGCGCCTGCATGCGCGGCTGGCGTTGATCGAGGCCGGGCAGGCCGGGCGTTTGCGCGCCACGGCCAATCGCGAGGTGCTGGTGGTGACTGGCGCAACGGCGGACCTGCCGTGGGTCGAAGGGGTCGAGTACGCCTGCACCGTGGCGCAAGCGCCGGGGTTATGGCTGCCGACCAGCTGGGAACCGGACGTGCCGGTCGATCTGTTGGGGCAGGCACTGGCAACCGCGTTTGCCCGCTCACCGGTCTTGCTCTGGCATGCGCCCACGCTCGCCGTGCCGCTTGACCGGCTGCTGCCACTCAACGCCGCGCTGTTGCAGCGCATCGAAACCTGGTGGGCGAAAGGCTGATGCAATTACCTGAATCGTTGCACCCCTGGCGCCAATGGCTGGAATGGTTTGCGCCGCAGTATCTGCCGCTGTTTTCTGACCTGCTGGGGCGTTTGAATCCGTTGCTGGGCCCGTTGCGCGGCCTGCAACAGGGCGGCGTACCGGAACCCGATGGCCTGGGCGACTTGCAGCGGCGCGGCGCGTATGAGCGGTTGCTGTCCAGCGAATGGCTGCTGGCCGAAGAGATGCCCGACGAGTTCCTGCGCCGGGCGGTGGTCGGTGAGCACCTGTTCCTGGCGCCGCAATACCGTGCCCGCCAGGCCAACCGGCTGATTGTCGTGCTGTTCGATGCCGGCCCTCTGCAACTGGGCGCCGCGCGTCTGGTGCACCTGGCGCTGCTGATGCTGCTGGCACGCCGTGCAGAAGAGGCTGGCGCCGAACTGCGCTGGGGCATTCTGCAAAACGACCCTTGCCTGTTTGAACTGGACAGCGCCGCACAGCTGCGCCAGTTGCTCAATGCGCGCACCTGGCAAATGGTCAGCGACGCGCATTGGCAAGCCTGGCGCACCTGGCTTGGCGAACAGCCGCACACCGCTGGCGAGTGCTGGCTGGTGGGGCAACGCCTGGCCAGGGCGGATAACCAGCCGTGTACCCATCGCGTACAGGTGCAGCGCAGCCTCGACGGCAAGCATCTGGCGTTCGAGGTGCAGGCCGCCACCACCCGGCGCGTGACACTGCCGATACCGGACGAACAGCTGGCCGTGCCGCTGCTCAAGGGTCAGTTCAAGGACGAAGTGGCCAGATCGGTGGTGCGCGGCAGCGTGCCGAGGGTGTCGCTGACCCTGCCGCCGGTCATTTCGTCCAACGGCAACTATATCGCCCTCAGATTGCTCGACGAGCCGGGCATGGCGGTGATCCGGCTGCCGTCTGGCGAGCGCAAAACCAGCCTGCAGGTCCATACGCCTTACTGGAGCGCCGAGCGCACGCCACTGGCGGTGACGTTCATGAGCCGTACCGTGGCGGCGGTCATGAGCAACGATAACTACCTGACCTTCTGGAACGTGCGCGGCCTGGGGCCGGTCGACAAACCGGGCCGCGAAGAGCTGCAATTGCCGCCGGGCACCGCCACCTGGCTGCCCATCGCCTGGCTGCACGGGCGTCAGGGAGGGCGTTTGTTTCTGCTCGACACTCAGGGCCATCTGGCGTACTGGATCGCCCGCGGCGGCAAGTCCCTGGTGGCGTCGGTGGAGGACAAAACCCACCGGCTGACCGACAAAGTGCTCGGCATGGCCAAGGTTGACGCGCAACTGGTGGCCTATGTGCGCAACGAAGGCGGGCGGTTGTACGCCCATTCGATTGATGTCGACGGCAACCAGATGTGTGGCGGCATGATTGGCGATGCCGCAGGCGCCAGCGAAGTGTTGTTCGCCGCCAGCCCCGCGTGGCGCAAGTCCATAGGCGGCTGTGCGCTGGGTTCTGTCGAAAATGGCAGCCAGCGCTGGCGGTTGCTCGCCGCCGAAGGCTCGGCGCCGCAACAACCTGAGCACATTCTTCTGGCGCCGGGCTGGAAGGCCTTGGGTTTGCTGGTGCTGCAAGGCAGCCTACGTTATGCGCTGGTGTTGCTGAGCCCCGACAAACACAGCGTTGGACTGTGGTGCGAAGGCCAGCAAAATGTGCTGTTCACCACCACTGAACCCATTGCCAGAGTCAGTTTCTGCAATCTCAGCACGGTGGTCGCCGCCATCACCAGTGCCCGCGAGCTGCTGGTGTATTCGGTGCATTGGCGCCGGCTGCGTTTGCAGGTGATGTGCAACCAGCTCACCGAAAAGCACACGCTGGAACACAAGGAAGACGCCGATGCCTGAGCATGACGCCACCGTGATTCGCCGCCCGGTATTGACCGGGCATCAACAGATCGAAGGGCTGTGGTTGCCTGTCGAGCGCTTTAGCGATGATGAATGCGCACGCCTGATCCTTGAACGATGGCAAACCGGCGCCAGCGCCTGGCGCTTCGCCGACGGCCACTTATTGCAGTTTCGCCAGCCGCAGTCGGTGTATTGCGAGGCGCAGCTGGGTTGGCCGCTGATCCGCCAGGGCCGCGCGCTGTGTTCGGCACGGTTGACGGCGCATGAACTGCAAAGCCTGCCAGCCGCCGATGTCTGGCTGGTGCGCGGCAGCCAGGTCAGCGCCTTGCAACTGCGCGATGCGACGCCGATTGCGCCCGGTGACTGGCTCGATGTCAGCGCCTATACGCTGCTGGACACCTACGATTGCCGCAGCATCCTGCCGGAACCGGAGCTCGAACCCCTGGCGGTGACCCGCGATGTACGCGAAATCCTCGGCGACTCGTTGCCGCCAGTCAGCCCCGAACAGGCCGAGGTGCTGCAAGCGCTGCTCGATCGCAAGCGCAAGGGCACCGGCACCGGCACCGGCAATGGAAAGCCGTCCGGGCAAGCGTCCAGCCCGAGCGCCAACGATCCCTGGCAAAAGCCTGACAATCACCCGACTCCAGCCTGGCTAAAGGTGGCGGTGGGTCTTGGGGGGGTGATGCTGGTCGCGGGTCTGGCGGGGCAGGCCAGTCATCAGGGGGCTTCTGCCGAGTCTTCAGCGGTGGTCATCATCGTCGCTGCGCTGCTGTTCGCTTTGTTATTACTGGGCATCCGCACACTGCTGCGCCGCCCGTCATCGGTGCGCCAGGTGCCGGTACCGACCGCGACAAAACCCGCCGTGCAAGCCTTGCCGCCACGCGCCTCCCGCGCCTGGCACAAGCCCGCGACCTGGCGGCGCTGGTTGACCCGCCTGACCCAGAACTCGCGCCTGTCCGATCTGTACGGCAAGCGCCAGGCGGCCTATATGCGCCGCATGCTGGAGATGTTCGAAGACGGCGACCTGCAGGAAGCCTTGCGCCACGCGATTCCTCTGGGCAGCGGCCAGGGCCCGGTCGAGCAGTCGTTCGGTACGCCACAGCGGCGCGAAGACCTGAACGTCAGGCAGACCACCGCGCCCGGTCGCTCGATGCTGTTCGAGGAGGACATGGAGGCGCACCTCAAGCAGATTTACCGCCAGGCCTTCGAGCGCCTGGACCGCGAAGGGCGGATCGATGAAGCGGTGTTTATCCTCGCCGAGCTGCTGAAAGTCCGTCAGGAAGCGCTCGACTACCTGGAAAAACATGGCCGTTACCAGCAGGCGGCCGATCTGGCGCTGGGCTGGGACATGCCGTCGTCGACCCTGGTGCGCTTGCTGTGCCTGGCCGATGACTGGCAGCGTGCCTTGCTGGTGGCCCGGCGTGACGATGCCTTTGCCGATGCGGCCTTGATGCTGCGCGACAAATGGCCCGAGCAGGCCAACCGTCTGCACCTTGAGTGGGCGCAATCCTTTGCCGACAAAGGCATGTGGCTGCAAGCGGTGGACGTGATCTGGCGCCTGCCGGCCGAACGCCAGCGCGCGGCGCAATGGTTGCTCAATGCTGAAGCGGCCGGCGGCAAGCTGGCGGTCTATGCGCTGGTCAAGCGCGCCATTCTGTTGCCCGACACCGTTGAAGGCTACGGCACCTGGGTCGAGCAACTGCGCGATGACCCACAGCGTTGCGCCGAGCGTGCGGCGCTGGCCGAGGCGTTGTTGCAGAACAAGGATCAGCCGCAAGCACTGGCCTGGCTCAGCGGGGCGATGACCCATGCGATTCTTGCCGATCAGGCCAGCGGTCACGGGCGCTTTTCCAACAATGAGCTGCAAGCGCTGGTCACGATGAGCCAGGACAGCCTGTTGCAGGCCGACCTGCCGGGCATGGCGCTGTTGCCCGTGTCGCGCACGGGGCTTGAACACGTCAAGGAACACCATCAATGGAGCGCGCCGCCACGCGGCAGCCGGGCGATTCTCGACGCCGTGACGATGGAAGGTTCGCGTTACCTGCTGGCGCTGGGCGAGGCGGGTGCCGTGGTGATCGATGCCACCGGCAAGACGCTGTCGCACTTTGCGGTGCCGGCCCAGGCCATCGTCATGGCCCACAGCCGGCAAGTGGCGCTGGTGCTGGCCCGCCACGACGGTGTGTGGCGCATCAGCAAGCTGGACCTGGTCAACCGCACGGCGACCGACCTGGGCGTGCACAAGCTCTCGGTGTATGCCAAATCATTCGACGGCATGGCCTGGACCATCGGCCTGGGTCAGCAGGTGCGGGTGGTGGACGTTGATCGCGGCTTTGCCACGCTGTGGCATGTCAGTGACCTGCCCGGCGACATCATTCACATCAATGACGATGCGCATCACGAAAACTGGTGGCTGCACAGCTCGACCAGCGCCAGCCAGTTCTGGTGCTACAGCTTGCCCTCGCGCCGGTTGGTCAGCCGCGAACCGATGCCCGCACGAACCTATGAAGACAGCAATCAGTTGTTCAGCCCCGGCGGCCAGGTCACCGAGTACCGGCTCAAGCGCATGCAGGGCGAAGATCCGGTCCTGGTGCTGGAGGGCAAGGAAGAACGTAAAGGTTACCGCTTGATCGACTGGGGTGAAGTTGAAGAGGACCAGGATCCAGTGATCCTGTTCCCCTTCGAGCACTGGCTGGGGATCGGCTATACCACGGTGGACAAGCAAACCCGCTATCACTTGATCCACCGCGATACCGACCGTTTGTGCGCGGTGATCGAGTGGCCGCTGCATGATTTCTACGACATGAGCGTGCGTTGCCGCGGTGCCGACTGGCTGCTGTTCGACCGCGAAGGACGCCTGAGCCATGTGAATACCGACGAGGGCGTACAGCGCAATATCTCGCTGAATTGACGGGCCCGATCAGGCCCCTTGCGCTTCCTTGCTGATTCGATACACCGCAGCACCCCAGTAGCCACTGCCGCTATTGGCGTGACGTTGCCAGCCACTGGCCTGCAAATGCCTGGCGATCATGCGGTTCATGAAGCCGTGACCGAGCAACAGCACGCTGCCGTTGTCCGCCAGTGATTGAAGCTGCTGCGCCGCCGCCCTGGCGCGGGCGGTGGCCGTGCGTACCGACTCGACCTGGCCATGCGCGCCGCACAGCCAGAGCATGCGCAACACAAATGCCCACGTGAACGGCGAGAGTCGCGGCTGCGCCCAGCGGCCGTGGGGCAATTGTGCTTCGCAGAACAGGGCATCGACCCGATCCGGTTCACGCCCCAGCGCGGCCACCGAGGTCAGCGCCCGTGGTGCGCTGCTCGATACGACGATGCGCGCTCTGGCAGCCAGTTCGGCACTGGAGTCGGGCACCGGTTGATCGATGATTACCGAGTGTTCGTAGTCGGCTATCCAGCGCTGCATGCCTTGTGGTGAAACCCTGGCAATGCTGGCCAGATCCGGCTGGCCATGGCGCATCAGGATGATTTCCCGGGTCACTGAAGTGATGTCCTTTTCGAATAGTGATTAAGGGCACGGGTATGAACGCCCCGAATGGCCGCGCATTAGAACACGGCCAGGTACCCGTGACCCCGATCCTCGGGACAGCCTGCAAAGAACGGCGCAAAAATTTTTCCTGGTAATGGCTTTGAGCTATTAACTTTCAGCTAGTCTCGTCCGGGCTCTGTCGCGGCACCGCCACCGAACGGGCGATATCTCTGATTTGTGAGGCCATGGGGCAACCAGTCGTTTCCCTGTCGCCACCCTCTGCCAACACATGGAGTAAGTGCAATGGGTTATGTACGCAAGAATGTCTGGGAACTGGGTTCCGATTGGGCCGAGCCGTTGCTGTGGTACGCGCGCGGGGTCAAGGCGATGCAGGCACGACCGCTCGACGACCCGACCAGTTGGCGTTTCTATGCCGCCATACACGGCTTCGAAGAGGCGCTATGGCTTGAACAGGGGTATTTGACGCTGGGTGAAACGCTGCCCGACAAGGCCGTGCAAGCGCAGTACTGGCTGCAGTGTCAGCACGGTAGCTGGTACTTCCTGCCGTGGCACCGGGGTTACATCCTGGCCATCGAGAACATTCTGCGCGGTGAAATCATCAAGCTTGGCGGCCCCAGCGATTGGGCCATGCCGTACTGGAACTACTTCCGTACCGGCCAGAATGGCCTGCCGCCAGCGTTCAATTCGCCGGACTGGCCAGACGGCACGGGCGACAACCCGCTGTATGTGGTTGCGCGCTACGGGCCTGACAACAACAGTGAAGTCTTCATTCCGCTTGACGACGTCAACGAAGACGCCTTGGGCGAACCTGAGTTTACCGGGGTCTCGACCGGCGGCAGCCCGGGTTTTGGTGGCGTCGAAACCGGCTATAGCCACAGCGGGCAAGTGCACGGCGCGTTCGAAAACCAGCCGCATGACATGGTCCATGTCTATGTAGGCGGGTACAAGCCGCCGCTTAATGTCGTCAAGGGCTTGATGGGCACACCGCGCACGGCGGGACTTGACCCGATTTTCTGGCTGCACCATGCCAACATCGACCGTTTGTGGCAAACCTGGGTAGACCTGCCCACCTCTCTGGGCAATCCCACCGAGAGCAACTGGCTAAAAGGTCCGACTGCCGTCGGCGAACACCCTTTCGTGATGCCAACCCCTGAAGGCGAAGCCTGGAACTATGAACCGCAGCAGATGATCAGCCTGCAAGCGCTGGGCTACAGCTATGATGACTACAGCCCTGCCAACCCGATCACGACGCCTGTATTGCGGGCCAAGGCGCTGGGCCTGAATGCCGAGGTGGCGAACGTGAGCAAACCTTCCCAGGATGTCGAGCTGCTGGGTGCCAGTGCGCATAACATCCCGCTGTCAGGCAGCGGGGTGAGTAGTCGCGTGGCGCTGGCTGGCGATGTCCATAACAAAGTGGCGGCCCGCTTCAGTGCGCGGCTTTCCGCTCAGGTGGCGCTGCCGGACCGGGTATTCCTGAACCTGGAAAATGTGCGCGCCGATGAAGACGGTTTTACCTTGAAGGTGTTTGCTCATGTCGCCGCCACCACCGAGGGCGCCGATGTCGGCGAGCAGGTGGTAGGTTCTATTGGCCTGTTCGGGGTCAGTTCGGCGTCTACCACGGCAGACGGTCACGCGGGCGACGGAGTGACCTATGTACTGGATATCACCCGTTTTTTCGATGCGCTGCAACTGGCCGGCACTGCAACCTTGCCGGCCATTGAGGTGCGCCTTGAACCGCGCCATCCGATTCCGGACTCGGCCAATGTGACGATCGGGCGCATCAGCCTGTTCCGTCAGGGCCAATAAGGAGCCAGCACGTGATGCGTACCCGAGCCTGGCCTGATTCACTTCTGCTGATACTGGCGGCCATCAGCCTGGCGGCATGGTGCGCCATTGCCGTGCTGCCCCACAGCATGCCCGTGCCGACGTTTGGCAGCGCCCAGCCCATGGGCGCAATGCCCATGCACCTGCACAGCGGGCATCACATGGCGGGGCCGGCGCACTCGCCGCTGAGCCTCGTCTATGGCTGGGTGCTGATGATGGCCGCGATGATGTCGCTGGTTATCCTGGCGCCGCTTCAACACGTGCGTGCCCGTTCGTTCACCAGCCGTAAACGGCGCAGCCTGCTGCTGTTCGTGGCAGGCTACAGTGCGGTCTGGGGGTTGGGCAGTCTGGTGTTGTATGGGGTGGCCAGCGTGCTTGGTGCGGCGCTGCCGGGGGCTGTGGGGCTGATGGTGGTGGGGGCTGCCGTGCTGCTCTGGCAAGGGACGCCGGCCAGGCAATATTGCCTGAACCTGTGCCATCGCCAGCCTGCACTGGCAGCCTTCGGGCGCCCGGCAGACCGCAGTGTCGTGCAGTATGGCTTGATCAATGGCGTGTCCTGCTTTGGTGCCTGCGGCGGGTTGATGCTGCTGACATTGATGGCCGGCGAGGCACATGCCATCGCCATGCTGTCGGTCACCGTGTTCATCATCGCCGAACGCTTCGAGTCGCCGCGCCTGCCTGCCTGGCAGTGGCAGATGCCGGGCAAACTGCTGCGCATTGTGGTGGCGCAGGTGCGGATCGGGGTGGCCCGGCGTTCGGCAGTCTAGGCTTTGCGGCGCGCTCAAGGCCTCTGGGCCGTGCCGCACACCGTCCTTCCAAAATCGTAGCCCTTGGCTATGCTCAGACCCATGAGAGCCTTGGACAGGCTCATGACATCTGTTAGTACCGGCGTGTTCGCCGGTCAGCAATGGGGCGTGATGCATGGAGCGGCTGTTTTCCCTGCAAGGGCTCAGGGGGTTGGCGGTACTGGGCGTGGTGCTGTTTCACATGACCTCGGTGGAGGCCAAATACTCCGGTGGCGACCGGCTGCTGCCAGGCTTTCTGGATTTCTTCCAGTTGGGCGTGGACCTGTTTTTCGTGATCAGCGGCTTTGTCATGGTGATCGTCAGCCGTGGGCGCTTTCAGGACGGTGTTCAGGCGCAGCGCTTTGTGTTCAACCGCGTCTCGCGGATCTATCCCACGTACTGGCTGTATTTCTTTATCACCCTGGCGGTGTATCTGGTGCAGCCGGGCATGGTCAACAGCGGCCATGGCGAGTCCAATCTGCTGCTGTCGTTTTTCTTGCTGCCCAGCGACAAGGTGCTGCTGGTGATGGTCGCCTGGTCGCTGGTGTTCGAGCTGTGGTTCTACCTGGTGTTCAGTGGCCTGATGCCGTGGCGCGAGCGTTTGTTGCCGGTCTTTCTGGCGGTCTGGGCGCTGATTCTGCTGGTGTTCAATGCGCTGCAGGACTGGCAGGACTATTCGCCGCTGGTGCAGATCATCCTGCATCCGTATGCCCTGGAATTCATTGCCGGCGTGGCGCTGGCGCTGTTTTTCTATGGCCCGCACAGCGCGCGGCTGCCCGATGCGCTGGTGTGGGCGGCGCTGCTGCTGGCCACCCTGGTGGGCATGCCGCTGATTGGGTTTTTCCATCTGTATGAGGGGCACGGCCTGGCGCGCATGCTGGCGGTGGGCGCAACCTTTGGTGTGCTGGTGCTGAGCATGGCGCTGCTGGAACGTCGCGGCCATCTGCGCCTGAGCCCGGTGCTGGTGGCCATCGGCGACATGTCGTACACCGTGTACCTGTCGCACCTGCTGGTGCTCGGCGTGATCGGGCGCCTCTGGCTGTGGCTGGGGCCAGCGCCGCAAAGTTACCTCGACAACCTGGTCTTTGCGGTGCTGATGATGATGGCGGTGCTGTGCTACGGCTGGGTAGGGTATCGCCTCTTCGAAAAGCCGGTGCTGGACCGGGCCAACGCTTTTTCCAGGCGCCGCTTCAAGTCCCGGGTCAGGCCGGTGGCGAATCCTCGCTAAGCGGCGCGTCGACGATGTGTTCGGGCAACACGCGGCGGATGCGTTTTTCCGAGTGATAGGCGCCTTCATCGTTATGGCGCAGGTACAGCCTGGCGCACGATACGCAGGTCCACACGCCGCACTGGTTATAAGGGTAAAAGCGCGGCGCGATGGGCGCATCCGCTGACCAGTAAGAGGTATTGGCCGGGTGATATTCCTCAAGCGTCGCCTCATCCCTGGGAACCTGCGCCAGGGTGCCGACCCTGACGAACTGTTCTTCATGGTAAGTGGCCGGCCAGCCGCTCCAGCCGCTCAGGTCCCGTTCCAGACAGGTACACGGCGCGTCACCGGGCCGGGTTGTTTGCGCCACGCTGGCTAACCGTTCAGCATCAAAAACCGTCATGACTTTTCAGACCTCCGTGTTCAGGCGCAGGCGTTGCGCCGGCCAGTTATAGCGCATCGCGCATCCTGTGTAGAGCGCCGCATTTACCTGTTAAGCCTCGACGCTCTTCACCGGCAGGCCTAAAATCATCAAGCCACTGGCCACATTTACCTGTCATCACGAGAAATCTGCCATGCCACCCGAATGCCAATTGCTCGGCACCCCCGGTTGTCACCTCTGTGAACTGGCCGAATGGGTGTTACTGCCTTTAATCGAACACGGCCTGATGGTCGAGCTGGTGGATATCGCTGAAGACGAGTCTTTGGCTGAACATTACGGCCTGCGCATCCCGGTGCTGCGCCGTGTCGACAGCGGTGCCGAGCTTGACTGGCCGTTCGATGCCGAGCAGGTCGCCTATTTTCTGCGCAGGCCCATCACTTCTTGAATATCGATACCCGAATCAAATACCGCCACCTGGTGTGCTTCCTTGAGGTGGCGCGCCAGGGCAGCCTGGCCAAGGCTGCCGATCAATTGGCGATCAGCCAGCCGGCGCTGTCCAAGGCGCTCAAGGAGCTTGAAGGCTTGCTGGGCGCGGTGCTGTTCTTGCGCGGCAAGCATGGCGCGCAGTTGTCCGAGGCCGGCGTGGCCTTCATGCGCTTTGCCGGGCCCAGCGTCCAGGCGCTGCGTGAAGGGGTCAACAGCCTGCGCTCCGGCGAGCACGAAACCGCCACGGTGCGCCTGGGCGTGCTGTCCACGGCCGAAAGCCTGTTGATGCCCGAGGTACTGACCCGTTTGCATGAACGCCATCCGGCGCTGATCGTCAGCGTGATGACTGGCCCCAGCGCCTACCTGTTGTCGCAACTGCGCGTCGGTGAAGTGGACCTGGTGGTCGGGCGCATGACCGACAGCCCGCAGATTCATGGCCTGAGTTTCGAGCACCTGTACAACGAATCGATGACCCTGGTGGCGCGCCGTGACCACCCGTTGCTGGCGGCCCCGCTGCGTCGTGAAAGCCTGCAGGATTATCCGTTGGTGCTGCCGCTGGCCGGCACCACGATTCGCGCCTTTGCCGACAGCCTGTTCGTGCAATACGGCATCCAGCCGCCGCGCCAGCGCCTTGAGACCCTGTCGCTGATCCTCAGCCGGCGCTATGTCGAGCGCAGCAATGCGATCTGGATCGCGCCACTCGATGCAGTGCTGCAAGAGTTGCAGGACGGCAGCCTGGTCGAACTGGACATGGGCATTCGTGAACCAGGCGGCTCGGTAGGCCTGTGCAGCAACCCGGCCGTGCCGTTGTCGCGGGCGGCGTTGTGGTGCGTGGATGAACTGCGGCAGGTGGGTGAGGCGTACCGCAACGGTGCCTACAACTTCAATCCATAACCATTTGGTTATGGATCGTTGATATTTTTTCATTTTTCGAAGCGGCTCGATCCCCTGACACTGTGCCCAGCCTGAGGCGCAGCGCACTGCGCATCACAATAAAAACAACGCAAGGACCTGAACCATGTCTGTTGCCGACAACAGCCGCTTCGTCATCCGTGATCGAAACTGGCACCCCAAAGCCCTGACGCCCGACTACAAGACCTCCGTGCTGCGCTCGCCGCGCCAGGCACTGGTCAGCATTCCGCAGTCGATCTCGGAAACCACGGGCCCTGATTTTTCCCATCTGATCTTTGGTCGCCACGACAACGACCTGCTGCTCAACTTCAACAACGGTGGCCTGCCGGTCGGCGAGCGCATCATCGTGGCCGGTCGCGTTGTCGACCAGTACGGCAAGCCGGTGCCCAACACCCTGGTGGAAATCTGGCAGGCCAACGCCGGCGGCCGTTATCGCCACAAGCGTGACCATTACCTGGCGCCGATCGACCCCAACTTTGGTGGCGTCGGCCGCACCCTGACCGACCGCGACGGCAACTACAGTTTCCGCACCGTCAAGCCAGGCCCGTACCCATGGCGCAACGGCCCCAACGACTGGCGTCCGGCGCACATCCACGTGTCGGTCAGCGGCCCGTCGATTGCCACGCGCTTGATCACCCAGCTGTATTTCGAAGGCGACCCGCTGATTCCGCTGTGCCCGATCGTCAAGTCGATCGCCAACCCCGAGGCTGTGCAGAGCCTGGTGGCGCGGCTCGACATGGGCCTGGCCAATCCGATGGATTGCCTGGCCTACCGCTTCGACATCGTGCTGCGCGGTCAGCGCCAGACCCACTTCGAAAACCGCTGAGGAGGTTGTCATGCCCGTTCAATTACTGCCCGAAACCCCTTCGCAAACCGCCGGCCCTTACGTTCATATCGGCCTGGCCCTGGAAGTGGCTGGCAACCCGACCCGCGAACTTGAAATCTGGAACCAGATGGCTCAACCGGGTGCAGCCGGCGAGCACATTCTGTTGCTGGGTTCGGTCTACGACGGCAACGGCCATTTGATGCGCGATTCGTACCTTGAGTTGTGGCAGGCCGACCATCAGGGCGCTTACGACCCGACCTACGATCAGGCCAGACCCTTCAACGGTTTCGGCCGCACCGCCACCGACGACGACGGTGTCTGGACGGTGAAAACCGTCAAGCCGGGCGTGGTCACCAATGGCGCCGGCGTGCCGATGGCGCCGCACATCAACATTTCGCTGTTTGCCCGCGGGATCAATATCCACCTGCACACGCGTCTGTATTTCGATGACGAAAGCGCCGCCAATGCCAAGGACCCGGTGCTCAACCTGATCGAGCAGGCCCCGCGCCGCGAGACGCTGGTGGCCAAGCGTTGTACGGTGGACGGCCAACTGGCCTACCGCTTCGATATCCGCGTGCAGGGTGAAGGCGAGACGGTGTTCTTCGACTTCTAAGCCGGTTGCGTGCTTTTCAAGCCTCTGCACTGCCCGGTGCGGAGGCTTTCCTACATAAAAATAAAAGGGATATCACATGACGCTTTCTGCAAGTGCGGCCGGGGGGCGGACCCTCGATGTCCAGACGTTTATCAATGAACAACCGCTGTCAGCCTTTCAATGGCGAGTGGTTGCGCTGTGCTTTCTGATCGTTTTTCTCGACGGCCTCGACACCGCGGCCATGGGCTTTATTGCGCCGGCGTTGAGCCAGGAATGGGGCATCGCCCGTTCCAGCCTGGGGCCGGTGATGAGTGCCGCCCTGATCGGCATGGTCTTTGGCGCGCTGGGTTCCGGCCCCTTGGCCGACCGCTTCGGCCGCAAGCTGGTGCTGGTGGTCGCCGTCTCGGTGTTCGGCCTGTTCAGCCTGCTGTCGGCCTGGAGCACCAGCCTCGATCAACTGCTGATCCTGCGCCTGCTGACCGGCATCGGCCTGGGTGCGGCAATGCCCAACGCCACCACGCTGCTCTCCGAGTACACGCCCGAACGCCTCAAGTCGATGCTGGTGACCAGCATGTTCTGCGGCTTCAACCTCGGCATGGCCAGCGGCGGGTTTATCTCGGCCAAGATGATCCCGGCGCTGGGCTGGGAAAGCCTGCTGATGCTCGGCGGGATTCTGCCGTTGATTCTGGCCCTGGCGCTGGCATTGTGGCTGCCGGAATCGGCGCGTTTTCTGGTGGTGAGCAATCGCGGTGCCGAGCGGGTGCGCAAGGTGCTGGCGCCGATCAATCCGGGCGCGCTGAAGGACGTGACGGGTTTCAGTGTCCCGGAGCAAAAAAGCGTGGGCAGCCGCAACGTGTTCAAAGTGGTGTTTTCCGGCACCTACAGCACCGGCACCTTGCTGCTGTGGCTGACCTATTTCATGGGCCTGGTGATCGTCTATCTGCTGACCAGCTGGCTGCCGACCCTGCTGCGCGACAGCGGCGCCAGCCTGGAGCAGTCGGCGGTGATCGGCGCGCTGTTCCAGTTGGGCGGCGTGCTTAGCGCGGTGGGTGTGGGCTGGGCGATGGACCGTTATAACCCGCACTGGGTGATCGGCGGCGCCTATGCACTGGCCGGAGCATTCGCCTGGCTGGTCGGTCAAAGCCTGGGCAATGTCGTGCTGCTGGCGACGCTGGTGCTGGTGGCCGGCATGTGCATCAATGGCGCGCAATCGGCCATGCCCTCGCTGGCGGCCCGTTTTTATCCGACTCAAGGCCGCGCCACCGGCGTGTCGTGGATGCTGGGCATCGGCCGCTTCGGCGCGATCCTCGGCGCCTGGGCCGGTGCCACGCTGCTGGGCCTGGGCTGGAGTTTCGAGCAGGTGCTGACCGCGCTGATCGTGCCGGCCGCGCTGGCAGCGATCGCGATCCTGCTCAAGGGCCGGTTCAGCCATGCGGATGCCACATGAATCTTTCTGGTACCAGATGAATCTTTTCAGGGAGCGCTGCTGTGAGCACACCGAGCAATCAACTGTTTGATGCCTATTTCACTCAAGCCGACATGCGCCGGATCTTTTCCGACGCCGGCCGTGTGCAGGGCATGCTCGACTTCGAGGCGGCACTGAGCCGTGCCCAGGCGCGGGTCGGCCTGATCCCTCAGGCGGTGGTGGCCGATATCGAGCAGCAATGCCGCGCCGAACTGTTCGACTTCGAGGCGTTGGCCATCGCCATCGGCAGCGCCGGTAACTCGGCGATTCCGCTGGTCAAGGCGCTGGGCAAGCAGATTGCCGCGCACAGTCCAGAGGCCGAGCGCTATGTGCACATGGGTGCCACCAGCCAGGACGTCATGGACTCAGGCCTGGTGCTGCAACTGCGCCGCGCCATCGTGCTGCTCGAAGCCGATCTGGCGCAACTGGCCGAAGCGCTGGCCACCCAGGCGCAGCGTCATGCCGACACGCCGCTGGCCGGGCGCACCTGGCTGCAACAGGCAACGCCGGTCACGCTGGGGATGAAAATCGCCGGCTGGCTGGGCGCGGTCACCCGTCATCGGCAGCGCCTGGCCGAACTCAAGCCGCGTTTGCTGAGCCTGCAATTTGGTGGCGCTTCGGGCAGCCTGGCGGCCTTGGGCGAACAAGCCTTCGACGTGGCCCAGGCCCTGGCTGAAGAGCTTGACCTGACCTTGCCGGAACAACCCTGGCACACCCAGCGCGACCGGCTGGTGGAGTTCGCCAGCTGGCTGGGCACGCTCGCCGGCAGCCTGGGCAAGCTGGGCCGCGACATCAGCCTGTTGATGCAGACCGAAGTCGGCGAGGTGTTCGAGCCTTCGGCGCCGGGCAAGGGCGGCTCATCGACCATGCCGCACAAGCGCAACCCGGTGGGCGCTGCGGTGCTGATCGGCGCCGCGACCCGCGCACCGGGGCTGGTGTCGACCCTGCTGTCGGCCATGCCGCAAGAACACGAGCGCAGCCTGGGCCTGTGGCACGCCGAGTGGGAAACCCTGCCGGAACTGTGCTGCCTGGTTTCCGGCGCGCTGCAACAGGCATTGCTGGTGGTGCCGGGCCTGGAAGTCGATGCCCCGCGCATGCGCAGCAACCTGGAGTCCACCAAAGGCCTGGTGCTGGCGGAGGCGGTGAGCATCGCCCTGTCGCGCTGCATCGGCCGCGATGCGGCGCACCACCTGATCGAACAAAGCTGCCGCCGCGCGGTAGAGCAGGGCGCGCACTTGCGTCAGGTGCTGGGCGATAACCCGCAGGTCACCGAACACCTCAATGCCCAGGCACTGGACCGCCTGCTGGACCCGGCCCATTACCTGGGCCAGGCCCGGCGCTGGGTCGAGCGCGCCGTGGCGGAACACACACATTTCACCAAGGAATAAGCCATGAACGAAAAAGAACGCTATGACGCCGGCATGCAAGTGCGTCGCGCGGTACTGGGCGACACGCACGTCGACAACAGCCTGAAAAAACTCACGCCGTTCAACGAAGAGTTTCAGGAAATGATCACCCGCCACGCCTGGGGTGACATCTGGACCCGTCCAGGCCTGCCGCGCCATACCCGCAGCCTGATCACCATCGCCATGCTGATCGGCATGAACCGCGAAGGCGAACTGCGCCTGCACCTGCGCGCCGCGAAAAACAACGGCGTGACCCGCGACGAGATCAAGGAAGTGCTGATGCAGAGCGCGATCTACTGCGGTATTCCGGCCGCCAACGCGACCTTCCACCTGGCCGAAGAAGTGTGGAACGAACTGGGCGTCGAATCGCTGCAGGAGTGATTCACGTCCGCCCGCCGTTGGTCGTCCGCGCCAAGGCAAAGATGCCGTCCATGCGCCAATGCAAATTGGCGTAGCGGGCATCTTCTGCCCACTCATCCCAGCCCGAGTCGCGGCGAAATTGCCCCAGTAACCCGCTGGCACGTATGGCCTCGGGGTCCGGCTGGCGCGGTTGCTCGCAGTCCGGGTCGACATACAGCGCATCGCTTGCGCAATACAGCTCGCACATGAAGCAGGTCTGGCAGGCCGACTGGTCGCGGATGTCCGGCAGGCCGTCGGCGCCGATCCTGAGGGCGTTGGTGGGGCAGACCTGCACGCAGGTGCCGCAGCCGTCGCACAGGTCTTTGAATATCAATTCGATCATGCAGGCAGTTCCTGAAGGTGCGGGCGGCTCTGGAGCGCATCGAAGCGATGCCAGGGCTGGTCCAGGCCACCGATACGCAGGTGCGCATCGAAGCGGGTGAGTTGTTCGGGCTGGTCGCTGCGCTGGTGCATGCCACGGCTTTCGCGGCGTTGCTCGGCGGCGTAATAGCACCAGCGGGCGGTGGCGGCCATGGCCACCAGTTCACGCGCGCGCAGCGGGTTATCGACGATGGCCTGCGCGCCGTGGCGCACTTCATCCCAGACCGTGTCCAGCGCCTGCAACGAGCGGCCGAGCTGCGCGCCGTTGCGGAACAGGTTCTTGTCCAGCGGATGGACTTCGTTCTGGATGCGGCGAATCAGCGCCGGGCCGTCGGCCACCGTATGGCGCAAGCCGGCACCGTCGAAGCCGTGCACGGCGCCTGCCGGTGCTTGCGCTTGCAGTGCCCGACGCGCCGCTGCGCGGCCTGCCCATTGCCCGGTCGACAACGCCCAGGCGGAATTTTGCGCGCCACCGCCCGAGGTGGCGCCGGCAATCGGTTCGCGGCTGGCGGCGTCGCCGGCGGCGTACAGGCCTGGCACCCGGGTTTCGCACTCATCGTTGACCAGGCGCAGGCCGCCGACGCCACGGATGGTGCCTTCCGGGTGCAGGGTCACGGCGAAGCGCTGCGTGTAAGGGTCGATGCCGCGCCGGTCGAAGGGCAGCATCAGGTTGGGCTGGATGGTCGGCAACTGCCGGCGAATGTCGTGCGGCACCCGGTTCAGGCGGCAGTAAACCGGGCCCTCAAGCAGGGCGCGGGCCAATTGTCCGGTGAAATCAGGGCCGGGCCCGATGGGCAGCAGGCGGTCGCTGGCATCAAAATATTCGCCGAAGCTGTAGACCATCGAGCGGGTCATGCTGCTGCCAGCGGCGGCGATGCAGTAGTAGTTCGAAAACTCCATGCCCGACAGTTCGGCCCCGGCCTCGACCGCCATCAGGTAGCCGTCGCCGGTGTTAGTGTGGCTGCCCAGCAGGCTGGACAGAAACGCACAGCCGCCGCTGGCCAGCACCACCGAAGGCGCCCGCACTTGCCAGTCGCCTCCGGCCTGACGACGCCAGCCGCGCGCACCGGCCAGCGTGCCTTGCGCGTCGCGCAGCAGCTCCAGTGCCGGGCTGTGGTCGAGAATGGTCACGCCGTTATCCAGCGCCAGGCGGCGCATGCCGCGCAGGTATTCCTGGCCACGCAGGCCGCGGTACTGCACCACACCTTTTTCGTCCACGGGAAAGTCGTAGTAGCCGCTGATGCCTGGCAGGCTGGTCCACGTAGTGTCGATGGCGCGGGCCATCCAGCGCGCATCGGCCAGGCCATAGGCGGTGCCCAGGCGCTTGTCGATGGCCGCCTGGCGCACGCCGGCATCGGGTGGCACCCACCAGTGGCCGGGCCCTGCGGTGGCGGTCACGCCGCTGGTGCCGCAGTAGCCTTTGTCGACCAGCACCACCCGCGCGCCTTCACGGGCGGCGGCCACGGCGGCCCAGGTGCCGGCCAGCCCGCCGCCGATAATCAATACATCGGCGTGCAGTTCAAGGGTCAGCGTACGGTTCAGCGACGCGGTCATGATCAGGCTCCAGGCGGGTCAAAATTGAAGACCTCCGCCTGGCAAAGGGGTCGGTAATGGATCGCGAGCGAGGATCAAAGCATAAAGATGAATTTTAATATTCTATTTTTTAATAATTAGCTTAGAAGAAAATGTGCTTTTTCAAGATCTTGTTATGCGCATAGTCTTGGATGACTTGCTTCACACGTCATTCAGGAGCCACACCCAATGAGCAACGTCAGTGCCTTGCCCGTCCAACAGGATGCCCACCAGCCCTCGGGCAATGTGCGTGATCGCGTCTCGGCTGAAGAGTGGGAAGTGCGCGTCCAGCTTGCCGCCGCCTATCGCCTGGCTTCACTCAAGCGCTGGACCGACCACATCTATACCCACTTCTCGGCCCGCGTGCCCGGCCCTGATGAACATTTCCTGATCAATGCCTTCGGCCTGCTGTTCGATGAGATCACCGCGTCGAACCTGGTCAAGGTGGCGCTCGACGGCACCATCGTCGACGACCCGACCGGCCTGGGCATCAACTACGCAGGCTATGTGATCCATAGCGCCATTCATGGCGCCCGCCATGATCTCAAGGCGGTGCTGCATACCCACACCCGCGACGGCATCGCTGTGTCGGCGCAAAAGCGCGGTCTGCTGCCGATCTCCCAGCATTCCCTGGGGTTCTCTGGCCGCGTGGCCTATCACGACTATGAAGGCGTTGCCCTGGAGCTGGACGAGCGCGAGCGTCTGGTCGCCGACCTCGGTGACAAGAGCGTGCTGATCCTGCGCAACCATGGCCTGTTGACCGGTGGTGTCAGCGTTGCCCACGCCTTCCAGCAACTGCAGGGTCTGGAATATGCGTGCAATATCCAGATCGCCGCGCAGTCGGCCGGCAACGACGAATTGCTCCTGCCGCCGCCGGAAGTGGTGGCCAAGGTCGAAGAGCAGGCCAAGGTATTCAAGGACGGTAACGGCCCGGGCGTGGCGCGCCACTGGAATGCGCTGATCCGCGAACTGGATCGCCACGGCACCGATTACAAGAATTGATCGCGGTCACGGGCGTTCAGGCGCCCGTTTCACAGGTAATTTTTCAGCACTTGGTGTAGTGTGCGCACCCAAAAACACGGGGCGCCCACATGCAAGACTTGCTGAACGAAATCCTCGATGAAGTCAGGCCATTGCTCGGCCAGGGCAAAGTCGCCAATTACATTCCGGCGCTGGGCGAGGTGCGCCCCGATCAGCTCGGTATCGCGGTGTACAGCAACAGTGGCGAGGTCTTCCACGCGGGAGACGCACTCACGCCGTTTTCGATCCAGAGTATTTCCAAGGTCTTCAGCCTGGTTCAGGCGATTCAGCATTCCGGTGAAGAAATCTGGGAGCGGGTCGGTCACGAGCCGTCCGGCCAGCCGTTCAACTCGCTGGTGCAGCTGGAGTTCGAGCGTGGCAAGCCGCGCAACCCGTTCATCAATGCCGGTGCCCTGATCATCAGCGACATCAATCAGGCGCGGTATGCCGCGCCGGCCTTGTCGATGCGCGATTTTGTGCGGCGTTTGTGCGGCAACCCCAAGGTGATCTCCGATGCCAAGGTGGCCGAGTCCGAGTACCAGCACCGCTCGCGTAATGCGGCGGCGGCCTGGCTGATGAAGTCGTTCGGCAATTTCCATGGCGAAGTCGAAAACGTGCTGCGCAGCTACTTTCATCACTGCGCGCTGAGCATGAACTGCGTCGATCTGGCGCGCGCGTTCGGGTTTCTTGCCAACGAGGGCTTTTGCACCCACAGCGGCGAGCAGATTCTGACCGCACGGCAGACCACCCAGTTGAACTCGATCATGGCCACCAGCGGGCTGTACGATGAGGCCGGCAACTTTGCCTATCGCGTCGGCCTGCCGGGTAAAAGCGGGGTAGGGGGCGGGATTGTCGCGGTGGTGCCGGGGCGTTTCTCGGTGTGCGTCTGGTCCCCGGAGTTGAACGCTGCCGGTAACTCGCTGGTCGGTATGGCAGCGCTGGAACGTTTGAGCGCGCGGATCGAGTGGTCGGTATTCTAGAGGCCGATGCCTCGGTCTTTCTCATGACTCAGGAGATCGAGGTGAGTTCAAACCTGCTATTGAGCCTGACGGCCGTCACCGCGCTGCTGCTGAGCGGTTGTGCCACGCGGCCATCAGGACCGCCGCCGCTGAGCCCCGAACAGGCCCGCGAACGCATCGTGGCGCTGCTGCCGGCCAGCGTGAAGGACCGTCAGGGCTGGGCGGGCGATATCCAGACCGCGTTCAGTACCCAGGACATTGCCCTGACACCTGAAAACATCTGCGCCGCGCTGGCCGTTACCGAACAGGAGTCGACCTTTCAGGCCGACCCTGCTGTGCCGGGGCTTGGGCGCATTGCCCGTGAAGAAATCGACCGCCGTGCGGCACGCCTGCACATTCCCTCCGCGTTGATCGACACCGCATTGAGCCTGCGTTCGCCCGACGGCAAGACCTACGCGGCGCGCCTGGCAGCGGCGCGCACGGAAAAGCAGCTGAGCGGCATCTTCGACGACTTCATCGACATCGTGCCGTTGGGCCAGACCCTGTTCGGCCGGTTCAACCCGGTCCACACCGGCGGGCCGATGCAGGTCAGCATCGCCTTTGCCGAAGCGCGCGCCAAAGGCTACCCGTACGCCGTCGACGGCTCGATTCGCCGTGAGGTGTTCAGCCGCCGTGGCGGCATGTACTTCGGCATCGCCCATTTGCTGGGTTACCCGGTCGATTACCCCGAGCCGCTGTACCGCTTCGCCGATTTCAATGCCGGCTGGTACGCCAGCCGCAACGCCGCGTTTCAGAGTGCCGTCAGCCGCCTGACCGGCAAACAGCTGGCGCTGGACGGCGATCTGATCCGCCGCGACTCGCTGGACCCCGGCAGCACCGAGCAAGCCGTGCGCAGCCTTGGCCCGCGTCTGGACCTGAGCAACGCGGCGATCTATAACCAATTGAAAAAGGGTGATGGCCAGGACTTTGAAAGCACCCGGGTGTATGCACGGGTCTTCGAACTGGCCGAGCAGACAGCCGGCTTTCAGCTGCCACGCGCGATACTGCCGGGCATCACCCTGCAAAGCCCGAAGATCACCCGTAAACTGACCACCGCCTGGTTTGCCCAGCGGGTCAACGAGCGTTACCTGCGCTGTCTGAAGCGCACCTGAACAGCGGCGGCATAGGCCTTCGTATTTCTTCGATAAAAGGGAGTCATCGATGCAATTTCGTTCACTCGGCAAGACGGACATTTCTGTCAGCGCCATCAGCCTGGGCACCATGACCTGGGGCGAGCAGAACACTCAGGAACAGGCCTTCGAACAGATTCGCCTGGCCAAGCAGGCCGGTGTCAACTTCATCGACACCGCCGAGATGTACCCGGTGCCGCCGCGCGGCGAAACCTACACCCGCACCGAAAGCATCATCGGCGAGTACTTCAAGAAGTACGGCGACCGCAATGACTGGGTACTGGCCAGCAAAGTCGCCGGCCCCGGCCGCATGGAACACATCCGCGACGGCAACCCGCGTCTTGACCGGCGCAACATCACCGCCGCGCTCGAGGGCAGCCTCAAGCGCCTGAACACCGATTACCTGGACCTGTATCAACTGCACTGGCCGGACCGCAAGACCAACTTCTTTGGCGTGCTGGGCTATCAGCACGATGCCAGCGACAACTCGGTGGCCATCGAAGAAACCCTGTCGGTGCTGGGCGACCTGGTCAAGGAAGGCAAAATCCGCCAGATCGGCCTGTCCAACGAAACCCCGTGGGGCACCCAGCGCTTCCTGCACCTGGCTGAAACCCTCAACCTGCCACGCGCGGTGTCGATCCAGAACCCCTACAGCCTGCTCAACCGCACCTTTGAAGTGGGCCTGGCGGAAATTGCCATTCGCGAGCAGATCGGCCTGCTGGCCTATTCGCCGCTGGCGTTCGGCGTGCTGACCGGCAAATACCTGAATGGCGCCCGTCCTGCCGATGGCCGCCTGACCCTGTACGAGCGCTTCCAGCGCTACAACAACCCCGAGGCACAACGCGCCACCGAGCAGTATGTCGCGCTGGCCCGCGAGCACGGCCTGGACCCTGGACAACTGGCCCTGGCCTACGTCACCAGCCGGCCGTTCGTGACCAGCAACATCATCGGCGCGACCAACCTTGATCAGTTGGCCAGCAACCTGGCGAGCATCGACCTGGTGTTGTCCGATGAAGTGATTGCCGGAATAGAAGCGATCCACACGCGCCAGCCAAACCCGGCGCCGTAACCTGCAACACCAACCTGTAGGAGCGCGCTTGCCCGCGACCGAGTGCGAAGCGCTCGCAAAATTGATGAAACGCCACAAATTTACGACTGCTAACGCAGCCGGTCGCGGGCAAGCGCGCTCCTACATAATAGGAGCCTTGATGCCTCATCCCATGCTGCGTTCGCTGTTGCCGCTGGTGGCCGATCTGTCTCGTGAGTTGCCCGACGAGGAGCGCTATCGGCGGTTGCTGTATTCCCTGCGCCAGCTGCTGCCCTGCGATGCGGTGGCGTTGCTCAAGCTTGAAGACGATGTGCTGGTGCCACTGGCGGTCGATGGCTTGAGCGCCGACACGCTGGGCCGGCGCTTTCGGGTCAATGAGCATCCGCGTCTGGAGATTCTGCTGTACAGCGACAAACCGGTGCGCTTCGCCGCCGATTGTGAGCTTCCTGATCCCTACGACGGCCTGCTCGACGGCCATGGCACCCTTGAAGTGCATGACTGCCTGGGCTGCCCGCTGATTATCCAGGGCAAACCCTGGGGCCTGATCACCCTCGATTCGCTGGATGCCGCCAGTTTCGGCAGCGTCGATCTGGAAACCCTGCAAGCCTTTGCCAGCCTGGCGGCCGCCACGGTCATGGCCAGCGAGCGCATTCAACAACTGCTGCGCGGCTTTGAGGATCAGCGCCAGCTGGTCGAGGTCTACAAGCGCGTGGCCGGCGGTTCTTCACCGCGCGAACTGATCGGCCAGAGCCCGGCACACAAGCACCTGCAGCAGGAAATCCTGCTGGTCGGCAACAGCCCGCTGACGGTGCTGATCACCGGCGAAACCGGGGTCGGCAAGGAACTGGTCGCCGAGTCCATCCACCTGCATTCACCGCGTGCGCACAAGCCGCTGATCAGCATCAACTGCGCGGCCTTGCCCGAGACGCTGGTCGAGAGCGAGCTGTTCGGTCACGTGCGCGGCGCGTTCTCCGGGGCGGTGAGCGGTCGCAGCGGCAAGTTCGAGCTGGCCGATGGCGGCACGCTGTTTCTCGATGAAGTCGGCGAGTTGCCGCTGCCAGTGCAGTCCAAGCTGCTGCGCGTGCTGCAAAGCGGCCAGTTGCAGCGCGTGGGTTCGGATCAGGAGCACCACGTCGATGTGCGCATCATCGCCGCCACCAACCGCGACCTGGCCGAAGAGGTGCGTGAGGGCCGCTTCCGTGCCGACTTGTATCACCGCTTGAGTGTGTACCCGCTCACGGTGCCGCCGCTGCGCGAACGCGGTCGCGATGTGCTGTTGCTGGCCGGTTTTTTCCTTGAGCAAAACCGCGTGCGCATGGGCCTGCGCAGCCTGCGGCTCAACGGCGAGGCGCAGCAGCAACTGCTGGCGTATGCCTGGCCCGGCAATGTGCGTGAACTGGAACACCTGATCAGCCGTGCCGTGCTCAAGGCGTTATCGGCGCATGTTGGGCGGCCGAGGATTCTGACCGTCGAAGCCGCCATGCTCGGGCTTGACCACGACGTCAGGCCGGCACCGGGCGCAGAGGTTGCGGACACCGATCCGCTGCTGGCCGGTGGCGAAGGCCTCAAGGCCTCGGTGGATGCCTTCCAGCGGCGCCTGATCGAGCAGTCCCTGGCCCGCCATCACGGCAAATGGGCCGAGGTCGCGCGCGAACTCGGCGTCGACCGCGCCAACCTCAGCCGACTGGCAAAAAGGCTTGCGATTCGCTAGCCAGACATGCCGCTGAACGACCGTTGAGAAAAAACACGGAATCTTTCCCACCGCCTTCAGGTCCCTTATTACTCAGTGCCCTTTCATGACGCAAGGCGTTGCCTGGCAAACGAAAGATTGCCCGTTGCCTGGATCGGGGGAGATTCCGGGCAGCCGGCAATGACTTCTTTTACTTGCCTGGCAGGTTGTCTTGCGAGGGGGCACGGGGATTATCAATAAGGGAGGCAATGCTGTTAATGGCTCAGGAAAAACACTACCGGATCGATTACCTGTTGAACGGTGCTTTCAAGAGTTTCTATATTCGTGCCATCAACATGGACAATGCTCACGCCTGGCACTACGCAAGTGTGGATGCCGGTCTTGCGCGTATTCCCAAGTACCGGCTGGAGCGCGTGCCGCAGGTTTCAAAACCCTATGCGGAGCACTTCGGTATCACCAACGTGGAGTGGAGCCAGGCTTGAACTGAATCAGTCACCGTCGTAAGGAAACTCCTGCAAGGCTTCAAGCAGAGGCAGATCGCCTGGGCCTTGCAGGTTATCCAGCACCCAGCACTGAGTGCCGGGGTTTCTGGTCAGCAGCAACCGGGTGGTTTGTTCCACGCCCGGTTGTGCCGGGGCATTCTTGTAGCCCAGCAGGTAATTCATCTCGACCACCACCTGTTTGTCGACACTGGACACCTGTTTCCAGGTGACCGGCTCCTGAATATCGCCGTCCTGAGCATCGGTCCACGGATTGGCGCTGAGTGCACATTGATCGCCTGAGGCCTGGCAGGCCCAATCCTTTTTCAACCATTCAAACAGCGTTGCCGACAGGTACTGCGGCCCGCCCTTGCCCTTGACATAGAAATCGGCGTGCTGGGTGTAGATCCAGCGTGCGGTGTCGACCGGCGTGTTCGCCGGGCAAGCGGCCAGTGCCGTCCCGGACAGGCTGAAGGCGACGGCAAAAACAAGGGCTTTGTACATGGAGTGAACTCGATAAGTGACAACAATGGCGTTGGGCTGCCTCACACGTCGCATTTGTAGAGTTAAACCATAAAAAAGCAAGTACCTGACGGTTTTTCTGATGCAGGCAACCTGCTCTGTAAGGGTAATTTCCTTCAATACAGCGTCACGCACCGACCACTACCTTGCCAGGGTCATTCTGATCCCCAAGAGGTTGTGAACATGAGTGTGTTGATTTCAATGGCGACCTTCGCCCTGGCCTCGTCGATTACCCCGGGCCCGGTCAATATCGTCGCCCTGAGCGCTGGGGTACGCTTCGGCCTGCGCGCCAGCCTGCGCCATGTGCTGGGCGCGACGCTGGGTTTTACCCTGTTGTTGCTATTGATCGGTTTTGGCCTGAACGAAACGCTGCAGCAGTGGCCGTTCCTGACCCGCACCATCCAGTGGGCGGGCGTGGCTTTTCTGTTGTACATGGCCTTCAAACTGGCCAGCGATGACGGCCACCTGAGTGTCGAACAGGCCCGGACGCGGCCGACGATGTGGCAAGGCGCGCTGATGCAATGGCTCAATCCCAAGGCCTGGCTGGCGTCGATTGCCGGCATGGGTGTGTTCGTCGCCGACGGCCAGCCAACGCTGATCTGGCAATTCGCGGCGATCTACCTGGTGGTCTGCTACCTGTCGCTGGCCTGCTGGTCGGTGGCCGGCGCGCACCTGAGCCAGTACCTGCGCAGCGCCGCGCGGGTGCGGCTGTTCAACCGGGTGATGGCGGTGTTGCTGGTCGCGTGTGCGTTGTACCTGTTGCTGGATTGAAGGGCGCGGGTCAAAGCCGGTACTGTCCGGGCGTGGCGGCCAGGTGCTTCTTGAATTCGCGCTGCAAGTGGGCCTGATCGGCAAAGCCGGTGTTGCAGGCGACATCGGCGATCAGCCGGCCTTCCTTGAGTTGCCGATGAGCCTGCTGGATGCGCAGATTGAGCAGGTAGGCATGCGGCGTCATGTGGTAACGCTGCTCGAAGGCACGAATCAGGTAGGAGGGCGAGAGGTGTACGGCCTGGCAGATATCGTCCAGGCGGATGCTCTGGCTGAAATGCGTGTTGATGTACTCGGCGGCGCGCTCGATGCGCGGCGCAGGCTTGTCGCGCAATGACTGCGCACCGCCCAGCAAACGCTGCATCAGGCTGAAAAACGCCACCGCCGTGCATTGCTTGTGCAGCAGCGTGGCCTCGGGGTCGATCAGCGTGGCGTAAAGGTCGAGCAGGCCGTTGAACAGCTGCGGGTCGTGACTGTGCGACGGCGCCAGCGGCTGGAACGGCTGAGCCGCGCAGTCTTCGTCCTGAATGGCAGCCAGCCACTGCGGATCGACGTACAGCATGATGTACGACCAGGGCTGGTCATCGATGGGATTGCAGGCGTGTACCTGGCCCGGATTCATCAACACCACGGTGCCGGTATTGATGCGCAGGGTGGATTTTTCCAGCAGATAGGTGCTGACGCCTGCGGTGATGGCACCGATGGAAAACACCGTGTGCGAATGGCGCGCGTAACACACCTTGCGGCCATCCTCGACCGACCGCGCCTCGATGAACGGCAACTGCGCATCGCGCCAGAAGAATGGGCGGGTGGTGGCTGGGTCGAGCATGTCCGGATCCTTGGTTGCTACCGAATGAAATGCACCTTGCCGCTGTCGTCGTTGCCGATGTAGATGCCGTACACCCCGGCCTGACGCTCACAGATGTAGCGCTCCAGAATCTGGCGGATGGCGGGGTAGTAGATGCTGTCCCATGGAATGTCTTCGGGGGCGAAGAAGCGGTAGTCCATGGTCTCCGGCCCATATTGCCCGGTGATTTCCAGGGCCAGGGCGCGAAAGATGATGTACACCTCGCTAATCTTCGGCACGCTGAAAATCGAGTAGGGCGAGACGATCTCGGCGCGCACGCCGGTTTCTTCCCACACCTCGCGCAGGGCCGCCTGCTCGGTGGTTTCGCCGCCTTCCATGAAGCCTGCGGGCAAGGTCCAGGTGCCGGGGCGTGGCGGAATCGCGCGTTGGCACAACAGGTACTTGCCGTCCTGCTCGATGATGCAGCCGGCAATGATCTTCGGGTTGATGTAGTGAATGTACTGGCAGGCGCCGCACATCAGGCGTTCATGCGTATCGCCGTCCGGGGTGCGGTGGGCGAGGTCTTTGCTGCCGCATTGCGGGCAGTAACACGGCAGCGGCATGTCAGTGACCTATGCGTGGGTCTTTGAGTGCGACGGGGGCCACGATATCGCGGGCCTTGGCGCCGTCGTCCTGTTTCGATTGCAGGTATTCAAGCGCGACGCGGGCGGCATTGCGCACATGATCGACCGAAGCCTGATGCGCCGCCTGCGGGTCGCCGCTCTTGATCGCCTCGACCATGCGCTCCATTTCCTGATTGCTGGCGCCACGGCGGTTTTCCTGCGACACCGAGGTGGCGCGCAGGTAGCTGATGCGTGCCTGCAACTGGCGCAACTGGGTGGCGGCGACATGGTTGCCCGAGCCTTCGAGCAGCACATCATAGAAACCCTGTACCGAGTCGATCACCTGTTGCAGCTCGCCTTCCTTGAGCGCCTGGCGGTTTTCTTCCAGGGCACTTTCCAGGGCACGAATATCCTTTGGCTTGGCGCGCAGGGTGAACAACTGCACGATCATGCCTTCGAGCACGCAGCGCAGTTCATAGATATCGCAGGCATCGGCCAGGGTGATGATCGCCACGCGCGGGCCCTTGGCATCGGCAAATTCCACCAGCCCTTCGGACTCCAGGTGCCGCAGCGCCTCGCGCACCGAGGTGCGGCTGACCCCGAGACGGTCGCACAGGTCACGCTCGACCAGGCGGTCGCCCGGTAACAGCTGGAAATTCATGATCGCGCTGCGCAGTTTGTCCAACACGATTTCCCGCAGGGTAACGGGGTTACGGTTGACCTTGAAGGTGTCGTCGAGGGGCAGGCGTTTCATCGGTTCGGCTCGGAGTAAGGCTGGCTGAGGCCGAGAATCGGTGCACAGACCGAACACGCGAACCTGCAAGCGGCCAGGGGTGGGCTGGGCTTATGCAAAAGCCCGGGCACCCTGGGGGTGCCCGGGCCGGTGCCGAGTTTATCACGCGCTTGCCAGTAACCAACAAGCCTGCCCATTTGTGGCGCTCTTTACGCCAGGACCGGCAGGGCGCCGAGCTTGCCGCGATGATAAATCATCGGGGTCGCGGGCGTTTCCGGCAGGATCAGGTTCTTCACCGCGCCGACGATGATGGCGTGGTCGCCGCCATCGTATTCGCGCCACAGCTCGCATTCGATGATCGCCGTGGCCTTGGGCAGCAGCGGGTTGCCCAGCTCGCTCAGGGTGTACTCGATGCCCTTGGCCTTGTCTTTGCCCTTGCCGGCAAAGGCGTAGGCTTCAGCGGTCTGCTCGGCCGACAGCAGGTGAATCGCGAAACGCTTGCTGTCGCGCAGGATCGGGTAGGTGTCCGATGCGTAGTTGGGGCAGAACAGCACCAGCGCCGGATCGATCGACAGGGCACTGAAGGCGCTGGCGGTGATGCCGACCAGATTGCCTTCCGGGTCCAGGGTGGTGACGATGGTCACCCCTGACGGGAAGGAGCCCATGACTTCTTTGTAGATACCGGGTTCGATCATTGCTGCAGTCTCGGTTAACGCATCACGAAGGGGTCGGGCATCGGTGCCTGCGAGAGGTTGATCCATACCGTTTTCAGCTCGGTATAGGCCAGCACCGAATCGATGCCGCTCTCGCGGCCGTAGCCACTGTTCTTGAAACCGCCGATCGGCGCCATGGCCGACACCGCGCGGTAGGTGTTGACCCAGATGATACCGGAACGCACGTCGCGAGCCAGCCGGTGTGCACGGCCAAGATCACGGGTCCAGATACCGGCCGCCAGGCCGAACTGCGAGTCGTTGGCAATCGCCAGCGCTTCGGCCTCGTCCTTGAAGCGGATGACCGAGGCCACCGGGCCAAAGACCTCTTCCTGCATGATCTTCATCGAGTTGCTGTCGCACTCGAACAGGGTCGGCTCATAGAACCAGCCGGCCTCGGCGTTTTCCGGGCGTTTGCCACCCAGGCGCAGGCGCGCGCCTTCGGCCAGGGCATCGGCGACCAGGCCTTCGACGACCGCCAGTTGCTGGGCGGTGGCCATCGGGCCCATCTCGGTGTCTTCGGCTTGCGGGTTGCCGATACGAATGCGCTTGGCACGCTCGACCAGCCGCTCGACGAACTCATCGAAAATCTCGTCCTGCACCAGCAGGCGCGAACCGGCCACGCAGCTTTGCCCGGAGGCGGCATAGATGCCGGCGACCACGCCGTTGACCGCACTGTCGAGGTCGGCATCGGCAAAGATGATGTTCGGCGATTTACCGCCCAGTTCCAGCGACAGCTTGGCAAAGTTCTCGGCGCTGCTGCGCACCACATGGCGTGCGGTGGCGGCGCCGCCGGTGAAGGCAATCTTGCGGATCAGCGGGTGGCGGGTCAGGGCCGCACCGGTGGTCGGGCCGTAGCCGGTGACCACGTTGACCACGCCGGGCGGAAAGCCGGCTTCAAGGGCCAGGCGCGCCAGCTCCAGAATGGTCGCCGAGGCATGTTCCGATGGCTTGAGCACGATGGTGTTGCCGGCGGCCAGCGCCGGGGCCAGCTTGATCGCAGTCAGGTACAGCGGGCTGTTCCACGGAATGATGCCGGCGACGACGCCCATCGGTTCGTGCACGGTGTAGGCAAACAGGTCTGGCTTGTCCAGCGGCAGGGTGCCGCCTTCGATCTTGTCGGCAAGACCTGCGGTGTAATGGAAGAACTCCGGCAGATAGCCGACCTGGCCGCGGGTTTCGCGGATCAGCTTGCCGTTGTCGCGGCTTTCAAGCTGCGCCAGGCGTTCTTTGTTATCGCTGATCAAATCGCCCAGGCGCCGCAGCAGCTTGCCCCGCGCTGTAGCGGTCAGGCCACGCCAGGCCGGGCTTTCAAAGGCTTTCTGCGCCGATTGTACGGCGCGTTCGACGTCGGCTTCATCGGCATCGGGCAATTGCGCCCAAGGCTCGGCCAGCGCCGGGTTGAGGCTGTCGAAGGTCTTGCCGGAGAGGGCATCGACCCATTGACCGTCGATGCACATCTGGAAGCGAGTGAGGCTCATGCAACATCCCCTTTGATCGGGTTGTGTAAAACAGCGGACTTGTCGAGAAAATCCAGCAGCACCTGATTGACCAGGCGTGGCGACTCGACCGGCATCATATGCCGCTGCTCGGGCAGAATCGCCACTTCAGCGCCCTTGATGCGCATGGCCAGTTGCCGGGCCATGTCCGGGGTCGAACCCGGGTCCAGTTCGCCGGTGGCAACCAGCGTCGGCGCATCGATGGTGCCGAGGTCCTCGGCACGATACATGTCCTGGGTGGCAAACAGCTTATAGGTGGTCAGGTAACCCTGCGGATCGTTGCTGGCCAGGTGTTGGCGCAGCGCTTCGATCTGCGCAGGGTTTGCTGCCTGGTATTCACGGCTGAACCAGCGCGACAAGGCGGCGCCGGCGTTGGCATCCGGGCCGTGTTCGGCGGCCTGGCTGGTGCGGGCGACCACGCCTGCACGCTGCTCGGCCGTGCGGTTGAACACGCTGTTGAGGATCACCAGCCCGGCCAGGCGCTGCGGATAATGCAGAGCGAAGGCGCGGGCCACAAGGCCGCCCATGGAAAAGCCGATCACTGTGGCATGCGGCACGCCGAGGTGGTCGAGCAATTCCAGCAATTGCGCGGCATAGCCTGGCAGGCCGGCTTCAGGGTCCGGGCGAGGGCTGGCGCCATGGCCGAGCATGTCATAGGCAATGACCCGGTAGTTCGGCGCAAGGCCGACGATCTGACCGCCCCACATTTCTTTGTTCAGTCCCACCCCGTGAATCAACACCACAGGATGGCCATGGCCGGTTTCCAGGTAGCTGGTGCCGGCCGGGGTGCGCTCAGCGGTGAGCTGAATCATGGATTGCTCCTGCACAGGCGTCTTTTTATAGGTGTCGGGTTGAATTACTGGGCGGCTTTTTCAGCGGCCAGTTCTTCCAGATCGATGTAGCGGTTGCCGATGCGCGGGTGCAGGCGGCCGCCGTTGGCAGCACCGAGTACCACGACGATTTCGTCGGCGCGTGGCGCGTCTTCAATCTGCATTTCCAGGGTGATGTAGTGCGAACGCAGGCCTTCGTCGTCCTTGTTCATCATCGGGATCTGGATCGAGGTGCCCGGGCCGCCGCGCTTGTTGGTGAAGCTCAGGTAGCTCTTGGCCTTGACCGCTTCACGGTAGTGGTTACCGAAGCGCAGGGTGTGGATCACGGCAGAGGCGTGTTCGATTTCGCCGTCGGCACCGACTACAGCGGCCTTGCCATACGCTTCGATCTTGTCTGCACCACCGATGGCGGCGGTCAGGCGCTCGACCATCAAGGCACCGAGGTCGGAACACCAGGCACGGATTTCCGGGCTCAGGTCGTCAACGAAGCCGCGGCCAGCCCATGGGTTCTTGACCACAGCGGCCAGGCCAACCATGGTCACCGGCTTGTCGGCAGCCTTGCCGCCTTCGATCAGGGTTTCTTCGGTGTAGGTGACGATCTTGCGAATTTCGAAGCTCATGGAGGACTCCCGGAGAGTGGCTGTTGTATTTCGTATGATGGTATACCATAAGATCGGGCGTGCAAGTGCTTTCTACATTGCCAATAAAAAATCTGTGACCGGTGCAAATACGCACTATCCATTTCCGGCACAAATCGTCAGACCCTGTGCCGCGCGGAATGAAACTTGCCTCATGCCTGTCGATTACGTCGGGAGTGACGGGCGATGAACAGCACCAGCACGGCAGGCCACGCACCTGCATCCATCCACAGCAGCATTCGCCACAGCCGCGCCAGTGACATCGATGAGCATGCGCATAACCTGTCCAGCTGGCAGGTGCGCTATGACCAGATGACGCCTGGACGCTTCGATGGCGAGCTGACCGAGTTGCGTTGCGACTGGATGCAACTGGTCCGCGACCGCTCTAATCAGGCCATGGTCAAGAGCGGTGAGGCCTGGAAAGGCTCGATCACTTTCAGCCTGCCGCTGGCGCCGCATGGCGAGGTGTACTGCGCCGGGCACAACATTCGCACCCCCAGTCTGCTGGTGGCGCCTGCCTCTGACCTGCCGCATATCCGCACGCCGGGCGCGCTGGACCTGCTTTGCGTGGCCGTCGACCGTCAGGCGCTGGAGAGCATGTTGCAGCGCCAGAACAGCGAATTCAGGATTACCGCGTTACCCGCGTGTTACCGGCTGGAGCAGCCGGGGTTACCCATCGAGATGCGCCAGTTGCTCGATGACCTGCTCAGCGTCGACGCCGGGCACTCCGCCTTGAAGTACGAAGCCATTCGTCATGGCCTGCGCGATGCAATCATGCTGCAGCTGCTCGAACAGGTCGCCCATGACGCCGAGCCCCTGAATGCCACCGCACGCAAACGCATGGTCGACCGCGCCCGCGACTACGCGCTCAATCATCTGGACCAGCCGTTCTCGATGCTCGACCTGTGCAACAGCATCGGCGCCAGCCGGCGCAAATTGCAGTACTGCTTTCAGGAAGCACTGGGCACCAACCCCGTGGCCTATCTACGTGCAGTGCGCCTCAATGCGGTGCGCCGCGAGCTGCTTGCCGGTGGCGTATCGGCCTCGGTACAGGACGTCGCTGCGCGCTGGGGCTTCTGGCACCTGAGCCGCTTTTCCGGCGAGTACCGGCAACTGTTCGGCGAGTTGCCGTCACAGACCCTGCGCCGCGCAAGCTGTGCTGAAAACGGATAACGACTCAGGCTTCGCAGGTTTCAGGATGACCCCACCAACACGATGCAAGGGGGCATCCGATGAAGCACGACAACAACTATAAGCGCGCAGTCTGTTCCACCCTGCTGCTGGGGCTGGCAGGCTTTTGCGCAACGGCCCAGGCCACCGAAAACGGCTCGCCGACCACGGCGGTGGGCGTCTACGATTTCGGCGCCGGCATGACGCCGCCGGTCACGCCCAACGGCACCCTCGGCCATCGCAGCGCCTGGTACTCGGCCAAGGTGCAGAAAGACCGCAACGGCAAGGACGTCGACAACGATTTCTCGATCAGCGTGCTGTCGCTGAGCCTGGCGTACTTTCGCATGACCGACACCCGCTTGCTGGGGGCCAACTACGGGTTTGGCGTGGTCGCACCGTTTTTCAAGATGGATGCCAGACTGGGCGTCGACACACCGGTCGGCCGCCTGGATTTCGAGGCCGATCCGTTTCGCCTCGCCGATGTGCAGATCGTGCCGCTGATCCTGCAATGGAACCTGGCGCCGAATCTGTTCATTAACACCCAGTTCCAGATCCAGATACCCACCGGTGACTATGACGAAGACCGCCTGGTGTCGCCGGGTCTGAACCACTGGACCTTCTCGCCGATCGTCAATGCGACCTGGATCAGCGACACCGGTTTTGAGGTGTCGTCCAGCTTCGAGGTCGATATCAACACCCGTAACAAGGCCACCGACTACAAGAGCGGCGTCGAGTACCGCCACGAATTTGCCGTGGGCCAGCACTTCGGGCCGTGGACAGCGGGCATCGGCGGCTATTACTACCGCCAGTTCACCGATGACGATGCACCCAATCTGACGACGGGTAATCGTGCCCATGTCGTGGCTGTCGGGCCGGCAATCAGTTACTTCAAGCCGGGCCTGCCGCCGGTCTGGCTGCATGCCTACAAAGAGTTCGACGGCCGCAACCGGGCCGAGGGCTACACGGTCGCGCTGCGCATCGCCCACAGTTTCTGAGGACTTTTGCATGACTACCTTGAATGAGGGCGGCGTACGGCTGCCCCGTGGAAGCCGCGAAGGCGTGGTGCTGATGCTCGGCAGCAGCCTGACGATCATGGGCGCGGTAATGATCGCCCCGGTGCTGCCGCAAATCGGGGCCGAATTCGGTCCCACAACGGCACATGCCGAGGTGCTGGTGCCGCTGGCAGTGACCGGGCCGGCGCTGGCCATTGCCCTGTTCGCGCCACTGGCCGGCTGGCTGGCCGACCGTATCGGACGCAAGAACCTGTTGATCATCGGCACGCTGCTGTATGCGTTGTTGGGCTTCCTGCCGCTGTTGCTCGACGATTTGCGCACCATTGTCGGTGTGCGGCTGTTGTTCGGCTGCGCCGAGGCGGCGGTGATGACCTGCTGCGCGGCACTGATCGCCGACTACTGGCATGGCGAGCAACGCTTGCGCTACGTCAACCGCCAGGTGGTGACCATCAGCGTGGTGGGTGCGCTGTTCTTCGTCGCTGGCGGTGCGTTGGGTGAGCATTCCTGGCGCCTGCCGTTTGCCCTGTACCTGCTGCCATTGCTGCTGGTGCCCTTGATGATGCGCTGGCTCTGGGAGCCGGACCGCCTCGCGTCGCAGCCCGGTGCCGAAGCGGATGGCCGGGTGTCGCTCAGCCGTGTGCTGACCGGTTACGCGCTGGTGTTCAGCGGCATGCTGCTGGCCTTCGTGGTGCCGATCCAGACGCCCGGCCTGCTGGTGGCGCAAGGCGTGACCTCCAGCACGTTGATCGGCTTGTCGGCAGGGCTGGGCCTGCTGTCGACGCTGGTCGGCTCGCTGTTGTGGCCGTTGCTGCGCCGGCGCCTGGGTGTGCCGGGTTGCAACGCTGCGTTGTTGACACTGATGAGCGGCGGCCTGTGGCTGCTGATGCACGCGCAAAGCTACAACGCGGTGCTGTTGGCGGTGTTCATCCACGGCGTAGGCGCCGGCTTGCTGGTGCCCAATGTCATGGCGCCAGTGATGAATGCCCTGACCGCCAGTACTCGTGGTCGCGGCCTTGGCGGGTTTACCGCCTGCCTGTACCTGGGCCAGTTCATCAGCCCGGTGGTGGTGCTCGCGGTGGCGGCCCAGGCCGGCGGCGTGCCGCAATCCATCTTCTATCTGGCCATGGCCGGCTTCAGCCTGGCGCTGCTGTGTGCGCTGGTCGCCGTGCAACGTCGACAGGTGCCGGCTGTTGTGGCTTCCCCTTTGAATAATCAGGAATGACGATCATGCAAGACATCCAGGCGCTGTTCGACCAGGAAGACGCCACCGCGCTGGCGGCCCGCGTGCGCAAGGGCGAGGTGCATCCCGGCGAGCTGCTGGAAGCGGCCATCGTGCGCCTTGAGCGCGTCGAGCCGCAGCTCAATGCCGTGGTCGAGCGGCTTTACGACCAGGCCCGCCAGGCCGCCGGGCAACCGGTAGCCCGCCACGGCGCGTTTGCCGGCGTACCGACGTTGGTCAAGGACTTGTTCTCGCCGCTGGCTGGTGCGCTGATGAGCAACGGCTCGCAGGCGCTGGGCCAGGCGCGCCCGGATTTCGACGGTGAACTGGTCGCCCGGTTGCGGCGCAGTGGTTGCCTGTTGATGGGCACCAGCACGTCGCCGGAATTCGGCACCTCGTACTCGACCGAGTCGGAGCGTTTTGGCGCCACGCGCAATCCCTGGAACCTGGACCACAGCAGCGGCGGCTCCAGCGGTGGCGCTGCGGCGCTGGTGGCAGCGCGTGTCGTGCCGTTTGCCCATGGCAACGACGGCGGCGGCTCGCTGCGCGTACCGGCCTCGTGCTGCGGGGTGTTCGGCTTCAAGCCCAGCCGTGGTTTGTTGCCGTCCGGGCCGATCGTCGGCGAAGGCTGGGCGGGGATGGGCACCGGCCACGCGATTACCCTGAGCGTGCGCGACAGCGCCGCGTTGCTCGATGCCACGGCAGGCATCGACCTCGGCGCTCCGTATGCCGCACCCGTGGCGACGCGGCCGTACCGCCTGGCGGTGCAAGACGCACCGGCGTCGTTGCGCATTGCGCTGGTCGAGCAGGTCGGCCCCTGGCCGGTGTCGGCGCACAGCCGGGCCGCGCTCAATGACGCCGCGCAACTGTGCGAATCACTCGGGCATCAAGTGGTGCCCGAGCGCTTGCCGGTGGTGTTGCCGGAGTTTCTCGATCAGGTGTTCACCATCATCGGCGCCAGTACCCGCAACTACCTGGACGTGCTGGGGCAGATGCGCGGTGCGCCGGTGTTCGAATCCGAAGTCGAGGCGCGCACGCGGATTATCCTGCGCGAAAAAGGCCAGGTCAGCGGCGCGCAATACGCCGCTGCCGTGGAGTGGATCCATGCCTTTGGCCGGCGCATGGCGCTGTTCATGCAGGACTACGACATCATCCTCACCCCGACCCTGGCGCAACTGCCGCCGGCCATCGGTGAGCTGAATGCGCAGGATGACAGCTGGTCGCTGGCGCGGCTGATCGAGCATTTCCACAGCTACTCGCCATACACCGCCCTGTGCAACGCCAGCGGCCAGCCGGCCATGTCCGTGCCGCTGTACTGGAGCCCCGAAGGGCTGCCGCTGGGCGCGCACTTTATCGGGCGCTTTGGCGAGGATGCCCTGCTGATGTCGCTGGCCGCGCAACTGGAGCGTGCGCGGCCATGGCAGGGCAAGGTGCCGCCGGTGAATGCTGTCGCAGGGTCGACACAGAACCCGTAGGAGCGAGCGTAAAGCTCGCGAACAGGCCAGCATCTTCAACCTGTCAGGTGACTGACAGTCAGCATTCGCGAGCTATCGCTCACTCCTACGGATGTGTGTGAACCGTTATTGCTTTTCCAGGGACAAGTGCGGCTTGCGCCGCAGTACGGTCAGGACCCAGACGAAGAAGATCGGCACCAGCACCACCCCCAGCAACGTTGCGCTGAGCATGCCGCCGATGACGCCGGTGCCCAGCGCACGCTGGCTGGCGGCACCGGCGCCGGTGGCCAGGGTCAGCGGCACCACGCCGAGGATGAACGCCAGCGAGGTCATGACAATCGGCCGGAAGCGCAGGCGTGCCGCTTCCAGTGCCGCTTCACGCAATGGCATGCCCTGGTCCCATTGTTCCTTGGCGAACTCGACGATCAGGATCGCGTTTTTCGCCGCCAGACCAATGATGGTGATCAGGCCGACCTTGAAGTACACGTCGTTGGGCAGTCCCACCGCCGTGACCGCCAGCACCGCCCCCAGCGCGCCGACCGGCACGATGAGGATCACCACCAGCGGGATCGCCCAGCTTTCATACAGCGCGACCATCAGCAGGAACACCACCAGCAACGCCAGCGCAAACAGGGTCGTCGCCTGACCGCTGGCGATCCGCTCCTGATACGACAGGCCGGTCCATTCATAGCCGATGCCGGCCGGCATCTCGCCGATGATCCGCTCCAGTTCCGCCATGACCTGGCTGCTGCTGACGCCCGGTGCCGAGTCGCCGGCGATCTTGATCGACGGGTAGCCGTTGTAGCGGGCGATCTGCACCGGGCCTTCTTCCCAGTGCGTGGTGATGAACGCGCCCAGCGGCACCGGGGTGCCGTCGCTGTTGGGCACGAACAGCTTGAGCACGCTTTCGGGCGTCATCCGCGAGGCGGACTCGGCCTGCACCACGACCCGTTGCTGGCGCCCGGCATTGGCGAAGTCGCTGATCACCGCCGAACCGAAGGCGGTCGACAGGGCGTTATTGATCGACTCGAAACTCACCCCCAGCGTGCGCGCCTTGTCGCGGTCGATGTCCAGGCGCAGTTGCGGCGCTTCGGCCAGGCCTTCCATCATTGCGTAAAGAAACAGCGGGTTGCCGTTGGCCTGGCCGAGCAACTGGTCACGGGCTGCAAGCAAGGCCTCGCGGCCCAGACCGCCACGGTCTTGCAGGCGCAGCGAGAAGCCGCCCGAGGTGCCCAGCCCGTCGATGGGTGGCGGGGTCACCGCCATGACCGTACCGTCGCTGATGTTGGCAAAGGCCTGGTTGAACGCTGCCGCTTCATCGCCGGCGGATTGCCCGTCACCGCGCTCCGACCAGTCCTTGAGGGTCGGGAAGGCGAGGGCCGCGTTTTCGCCCATGCCCGAGAAGCTGAAGCCCAGAATCATGGTCACCGCACCCGTTGCCTCGCGCTCGACCAGCCACTTCTCCAGCTCTTTGGCGGTGGCATCGGTACGCGCCCGCGTGGCGCCGGGTGGCAGTTGCACATCGACGATGGTGTAGCCCTGGTCTTCGATCGGCACGAAGGATTCCGGCAGGCGCAAATAGAAGAAGCCCAGCAGCGCGACGATGCCGACGTAGATCAGCATGTAGCGCCCGGTGCGCTTGAGCAGGCTCGAATTGAGCCGTTCATAGCGCTGGGTCAAACGGCCGAACAGACGGTTGAAGCCGCCGAAAAAGCCGGTTTTCTCGTGGTGCCCTTGCGGGATCGGCTTGAGCAGGGTGGCGCACAGTGCCGGTGTGAAGGTCAGGGCCAGGAAACCCGAGAACAGGATCGACACCGCCAGCGACAGCGAGAACTGCTGATAGATGACGCCCACCGAGCCGCCCATGAACGCCAGCGGCAGAAACACCGCCGACAGCACCATGGTGATACCGAAGATCGCCCCGGACACCTGACCCATCGCCTTGACCGTGGCCTTGGGCGGCGACAAGCCTTCTTCGGCCATGATCCGCTCGACGTTCTCGACCACCACGATGGCGTCGTCGACCAGAATGCCGATGGCCAGCACCATGCCGAACATGGTCATCATGTTCACCGAAAAACCCATCAGGTACATGATCGCCAGCGTGCCGGCCAGGCACACCGGCACCACGATGCTGGGGATCAGGGTGTAGCGGATGTTCTGCAGGAACAGGAACATCACCACGAACACCAGCGCCATGGCTTCGATCAGGGTGTAGATCACCTTGTCGATGGCCACGTCGACGAATCGCGAGGTGTCGTAGGGAACGGAAAATTCCACGTCGTCCGGGAAGTTCACCGACAACTCTTGCAGGCGTTGCTTGACCGCCTCGGCGGTGGCGATGGCGTTGGCACCCGGTGACAGCTGCACGGCGCCGGCCACGGCCAGCTTGCCGTTCAGGCGCGCATCGAAGTTGTAATCCTGGCTGCCGACTTCCAGACGCGCGACATCGCCCAGGGTGACGTTGGAGCCGTCCTGATTGGCGCGCAGCACAATGCGGGCGAATTCATCCGGGTTGTCCAGCGTGCCCTTGACCGCCAGCACGCCGGTCAGCTCCTGGCCCTGGGCGCCTGGAGTGCTGCCGAAACTGCCGGCTGGCACCTGAATGTTTTGCGCACTGATGGCGGTGGTCACGTCGGTGATCGACAGGCCATAACCGACCAGTTTCTGCGGGTCGATCCACACCCGCATGGCCGCTTCGGAGGCGAAAAACTGCAGCTTGCCGACGCCGGGCACCCGGCGCAGTTCGTTATTGACGTTGCGCGCCGCATAGTCGGCCAGCGCCACGGTGCTGCGGCCTTCGCTGTCGCCCTTGTAGTTCAGGGCGTAGATCAGCAGAAAGCCGGAACTGGCCTGTTCGACCTGCAAGCCTTGGGTCAGGACCGCCTGTGGTAGCCGCGCTTCGGCCTTCTTGATGCGGTTCTGCACCTCGACCTGAGCCATGTCCGGGTCGGTGCCGGGCTGAAAGCTCACGTTGATCTCGGCGATGCCGTTGGCGTTGCTGGTCGACTCGTAATACAGCATCGCCTTGGCGCCGTTGAGCTCCTCTTCGACGACGCTGGTCACCGAGTCGACCAGCACTTTGGCCGAGGCGCCGGGGTAGGTGGCGGTGATGGTGATCTGCGGCGGCGCCACCACCGGGTATTGCGCCACCGGCAGTTGCGGCAGGGCGATCAGCCCGGCAAGCAGAATGAACAGGGCGACGACCCAGGCAAAGTTGGGCCGCTTGATGAAAAAGTCAGACATGGACGTTCCTCGAAGTCGGCCTTACTGGGCGCTGGACGGCTGGCTGTTGGCATCGCCCTGGGGCTTGGCTGCCTTGAGCACCACCTTGTCGCCAGGGTTGAGGCCGGTCATGGCGCCATGAATGACCTGCTCGCCGGCGCTCAGGCCTTCGGTAATCTGCCAGCGCGAATCCTGCATCGCGCCGGTCTTTACCGGGCGGGCCTGAACCGTGCCGTCGTTGCCGATCACCAGCACCTTGGCGGTGCCGTCGCTGCCGCGTTGTACGGCGCGTTGCGGCACCAGAATCGCCTCGTTGACCACGCTTTGCGGGGTGCGCACGCGCACGTACATGCCTGGCAGCAGCAGGCCGTCGGGGTTGCCGAAACGCGCACGCAGCGCGACCTGGCCGGTGTTGCGCTCGACGTCGACATCGGTAAACAGCAAGGTACCGCGGCGCTGATAATCGGTGCCTTCGACACTGAGGGTCAGTGCGTCTTCGCCGCCCTTGGGCAGACGACCGTCCTGCATGGCGGCGCGCATGCGCAGCGCTTCGGCCACCGGCTGGGTGAAGTCGACATGCACCGGGTCCAGTTGCTGGATGGTTGCCAGCAGCGTGGTTTCGTTCTGGCCGACCAGCGCGCCCTCGGTCACATCGGCGCGGCCGATGCGCCCGGAGATCGGCGCTTTGACCGTGGCATAGCCAAGGTTGAGCTGGGCGGTTTCGACATCGGCCTGGGCGGCGCGACGGGCGGCGAGGGCGTTCATTTGTGCAGACTTGGCGGTGTCATACGCTTGCTGGCTGACCGCTTCGATCTTCACCAGCGGTTCATAGCGCTTGAGCGTGGCCGCCGCCTCGGCGAGGGTGGCTTCGGTGCGCGCCAGGTCGCCCTGGGCTTTGGACAGCGCAGCCTTGAACGGTGCCGGATCGATCTGGAACAGCACCTGGCCGGCCTTGACGTCGCTGCCTTCGGTGAAGTTGCGGCTCAGCACAATGCCGGCAACCCGCGCCCGTACTTGTGCCACACGCACCGGTTCAACCCGGCCCGGCAGTTCGCTGACCACGGTAAAGGGTTCGGTCTTGAGGGTCAGGGCTTCGACTTCCCGGGGGGCACCTGCGCCGTGTTGGCCTGCGGGTTGTTGCTTGTCACAGCCGGTCAGGCCGATAAGGGCCACCAGCGCGATCACTGAAGCGATCCGCGTTTTGCGCATGTTGTCCATTGCATCCCCAGGGCCAAGGCCCGTCTCTACCCGAAAACTGGCAATGATCTGGCTTTGTGCTATATGAGTCAATATTGACTCATATGATGCAATTGTGAGCAAATTTGTCATGGACATTGAGTCTGTAGGCTTTTTCTGCAAAATGTCGCCCACGCTATTCCTGCCGAGTGAATGAACGCCTCATGGATTTACCCGCTGCCGATGCAAAGTTCCTCAAGGCCCTGGCCGTTGCCGTGGTCGATCACCAGAGTGGTACGTTCAAGGACATTGCCGAGGCCGCCGGCGTAAGCAAGGCCACCCTCAACCGCTTTTGCGGCACCCGTGCCAACCTGATTGAAATGCTCCATGACCACAGCACCACGCTGATGAACCAGATCATCAGCGATGCCGATCTTGAGCATGCGCCGCCGCTGCAAGCGTTGCAGAACCTGATCGACGGGCACCTGACCCATCGCGAGATGTTGCTGTTCATGATGGCCGAGTGGCGGCCCGACAGCATGCTCGAAGACGCCGAAGTCCGCCGCTGGCAGCCTTATTCGAATGCCATGGATGCGTTTTTCCTGCGCGGCCAGCATGAAGGCGTGTTTCGCATCGACCTCAGCGCAGCGATGCTCACCGAGGTGTTCGCCTCGCTGATCTTCGGCCTGGTCGAGTCGCAGCGCCGCGGCCGCGTAGCGCGGGCAGAGATGCCGGGGCTGTTGCGGCAGTTTTTCCTGGACGGGGCCAGCCGCCGTTGAGGCGGCTGCGAACAAGCGTGCGCCATTTTGCCGCAGCGCTTGCCCGGCCCGGCTGTAGCGGGGCTTACGCCGGCTCTGACCCTCGCGCTACAGCAATGACGGTGTTCGGCCAGGCAGTGCAGTGGTAAATTCGCCGCCATGAAATTTGCCCGCACTCATCGCCCCTTTGTCGCTTGCATGCTGGCCGCCCTGGTCTTGCTCAGCGCATTGGCGTGCAGCATCGGCCATGGCCGCATACTGGCGGCGTGGCAACCGGTGCCCGCCAGCGAAATCTGTGGCGATACGGCCTTAACTTCTGCGGCGCTGCCGGCACCTGCCAAGGCAGCACATCATGTGTTGCACGATGCGCATGGGCTGATCATGCAACTGGCGCAGTTCGACTGCGCCTTCGCCGGCAAACTGGGCAATGCGCTGATCACCTTTGCCGCCGTCGGCTGGCTGTTACGGGTGCTTTCCAGCCGCCTGGCCCTGCGCGAACGCCTGAACCTGCCGCCAGGCCGGCACACCTCCCCGGGCCGTGTTGCGCAAGCGCCTTGAGCAGCCTTGTGTAAATAGCCGAAGGCCTGCAACGCTGCAGGCCTGCCTATAAACGGGAGTCTGTCCCGTCCCGATCCTGGAAAAGGACCGTCGTGCATGAGCAATAATTTCTCCCGCCGCCAGGTCGTCGCCGGCTTGTCCATGCTGAGCATGGGCGGCCTGCTGGCCGGCTGCGGAAACTCCAACGTCCTGCCGTTCAAGCACGGCAAGGACATGAGCAACGAGATCGTGGGGCGCAACTTCAAGCTGCGCGATGTCGATGGCAACTACAAAAGCCTGTCGAGCTTTCGCGGCTATATGCCGCTGGTGTTCTTCGGCTTCACCCAATGCCCGGCCGTGTGCCCCACGGCATTGGCGCGTGCGGCGCAGATCAAGAAGCTGATGGGCGCCGATGCGCCGATCTTTCAGGTGATCTTTATCACCCTGGACCCTGAGCGCGACACACCGCAGATCATCGACAAATACGTCAAGGCCTTCGACCCCAGCTTTGTCGCGCTGTCCGGCACCCTGGAAGAAACCGCGGCGGTGGCCAAGGAGTTCGGCGTGTTCTATGAAAAGGTGCCGCTGGGCGACACCTACACGATCTCGCACACCTCGACCAGTTATGTCTACGACTCGCGCGGCGTGCTGCGCCTGAGCCTGTCGCACAGGCTGACCGCACAACAATGCACCGAAGATTTGCTCACTCTTATGGAAGTCTGTTGATGAATACCCTGACCCGTACCTCTTTGAAGATGGCCGTGGCCGCCCTGGCCCTGACCGGCCTGAGCCTGCCGGCGTACGCCGACACGCAAGTACATGACGCCTGGGTGCGCGCCACCGTGGCTGGCCAGCCCGCCACCGGCGCCTTCATGCACCTGACCGCCAGCACCGACAGCAAACTGGTCGGCGTGGCCTCGCCGGCCGCCAAGACCGTCGAGGTGCACCAGACCACGATGAAAGACGATGTGATGAGCATGAAACCGGTCAGCAGCGTCGACCTGCCGGCCGGCAAGACCGTGGTGTTCGACGCCAACGGCTATCACGTGATGCTGATCGGCCTGGTGGCCCAGGTGAAGGAGGGCGACCAGGTGCCGCTGACCCTGACCGTGCAGGACGACAAGGGTGTACGTCAGACCCTGGAAGTGCTGGCACCGGCGCGCGCCTTGAACAGCGATGCGCATGGTGCGCATGCCGGGCATTGATGCCGTCGGCTCGCACGCTGAAAGGTTGAAGTCATAAGCAGGAAAGTCTGATGTGTGCTTGAGGATGTCGCATGAGGATGTTGGCGGTATTAACACTGGTGGTTTTTTCAAGCCATCTTTCAGCGCTGGACCTGTCCAGCCCGCTGGAAGACTTCAACCACATGCCTTCCTCGCAGCCGCCTATCGTCAGCACGGACGCTGACCTGGTCAGTCGTTTCAGCGGTAAGGCGTTCATCTGCAACAAGGTCGAGGACCACACACCGCCAGAAAGCGAGACGGCCGCGCGGGCCTTTGATGCGTTCATGGCGTACGCCCTGATCGGCGAGCAGGACGAGAACTTCTGGTCAGAGGAAGCTCATCGTCAGCGCCGGCAAGCGTTGCTCGAAGCCGCTGTCAAGGCAGGTAGCTGGAGGGCCGAGTACGTCGATGTTCTAGGGGCATTACGCTTCGAAAGAAAGCCCGAAGCAGTGAATGAGCTTTCTGCACGATTGCAGAAATTGGCAACAAGTGTACCGATGGCCATGTATCGGTACGGCAAGTTTCTCTGGCCTTACCAGAACAGCGACATGTATTACCTGGAAGATGCGGCGATTGACCGGGGCAGTCCTCATGCAATGACCTATGTGAGCAACACCATTCTTGTGCGCGCCAAAGAGCTGTTTCCTCTCGCCAGGTCGATGCTCGAATGTGCTGCCAGCCAGGGGCATGCGCAAGCGTATGAAGGGCTGGGTACGCTGGCGTACAGGGAAGGGCGTCGACTGGATGCTTATCGTCTGTGGACAAAAGGCGTCAATGAGGGATGTGAAGACTGCATCGAGAACCTGCAAGCGCTTACGCAGGCACGCGCCAATACCCCTGAGAAACGAGAACGTAAACGGCAGTTGCTGGAAAAGCTGAAGTCGGCAGACCCGGCCACGGCTGAAAAGTATGGGGAAGAACTGGCGTACCTGAGGTTTCAGGATATCCAGATGCAAATTCCCGAGCTTGAGCGGCTGAAAAAGTTTTATGCAGCCAATTTCTTGTATGAGGTGACCGAGCTTCCCGAGTTCAGGTTGCGTCCTTCCGGTGATTTGCGTTTTTATCCGAGCGACCCGGAGCTGTTGTTGTTATTGCAGGTGCAAGCAGGCCTTGTTGAGCTGCCTTGACACGTCTGTGCCCAGCGGTGCTCACAACAGACGATCCCGGGTGTAAGGTAGGCGTTGCAACACACCCGCATCTGTGGAGGTGCATATGAGTGCTTCGATGCTTCATAAACAGCAAGTCAACGGTTACCAGGTCATCAGTGTCAACAACGGCCCGTGGCGGGTCTGCACCGATCATGACCGGCTGGCGACCTTCAATACCCGTGACGAGGCAATGGCCTATGCGGTCTGCCTGCCGAGGCGAGCGCAAAAGCCCGCCACCCAGCACTGAACGCGCGCCGCTGAGCGCCTTGTGAAAGCCCCTGGCTGTCGTGGACAGCCAGGGGCTTTTTACTTGCAGGCCTCTGCAATGCCATTTCCAGAGACTTTCGCTGGCTGCGATAAAGCGCGCGGGTCCAGTGCCGGCGTGGATGTCTATATGCCATTTTTGAATAAATGGAGAACTAAATATTCCTTTCGGGAGCATATGGTTTCAGAGATCATTGCCTTCAACGCAAGACACTTGAAGAAAGGTGACTGATACCAACAGAACCTGGATTTTTACTGAAAAAATGCAGGAGTGAATCAATGGGCAATGTCCAGACCGCTGCCAGTGCACTTGAGGTGCCTCGGCGCCAGGCGCCAAGCGGTGAGTTGGTCGACCTGGGCCGTCCTTACCGTGGCCCCTTGGCGCTGTCGCGATTGCACAGCACGCCCAAGCGGGTTCTGGGCCGCCGGGAAGGGATTCTGTTGGGCGTGTTCGCCGTGGTATTGCACGGTGCCGTGATCTACTGGGTCGCCCAGAATCCGACGCCTGCCTTGCCGGTCGTACCGCCGGAAATTCCGCCGATGACCATCGAATTTTCATCGCCGACACCACCTGCGGTCGAGCCGCCACCACCGCCGCCTGTGGTTGAGCCGCCACCGCCTGTGGTCGAGCCGCCGCCACCGGTCGAGGACGAGCTGGCCGTCAAGCCGCCGCCACCGCCAAAACCCAAGCCAAAGCCTGCGCCCAAACCTGTGCCAAAGCCGGTACCCAAGCCTGTCGAGCAGCCACCGGCGCCGACACCGCCTGCGCCAGCACCGGTTGCGCCACCTGCGCCGCCAGCACCGCCTGCGCCCAAGCCGGTGACGCCGCCTTCGGCCAACGCCGGTTACTTGCGTAACCCGGCACCGGAATACCCGTCGCTGGCCATGCGCCGCGGCTGGGAAGGCACCGTGCTGCTGCGGGTCCATGTACTGGCCAGCGGTCGTCCGGGCGATATCCAGATTCAGAAGACCAGTGGTCGCGACCAGCTCGACGAAGCCGCTGTCACGGCCGTCAAGCGCTGGAGCTTCGTACCCGGCAAGCAAGGCGACCAACCGGTCGATGGCTGGGTCAGCGTTCCGATCGACTTCAAGCTCAAATAACGCTTCACCCGAATTTTTCAAATTTCAGCGGGCGACCTGACAAAAGGAGCATCGCATACCCGACCTGACGCATTTGCACGAGAGTACCGCCCATGAACCTGTTGACTGATTCCCCATTCGAAAGCGTTGAACACAGCGTTATCTGGCTGTTGATTCTGTTCTCTGTCGCCACCTGGGGCCTGGCCCTGCTCAAGGGCGTGCAGTTCTCGCGCCTCAAGGGCCAGGACAAGTCGTTCCACAAGCAATTCTGGGCCGCTTCCAGCCTTGATTCGGCCGCCGAGCTGGCCCATGACAAGCCAGGCGCCGCTGCCCGTGTTGCCCAGGCAGGCTACGCAGCCATTCAGGTTCAGGAACATGCCCAGACCGATCTGAGCCAGTCGATCAACCACCAGGACCGCCTGGAACGTGCCCTGCGTCAACAGATCGTTCGTGAGCGTCGCTCGCTGGAAACCGGCCTGGCCGTGCTCGCCAGTATCGGCAGTACCTCGCCGTTCATCGGTCTGTTCGGTACGGTGTGGGGCATCATGTCGGCCCTGAAAGGTATCAGCGCTGCCGGTTCGGCCAGCCTTGAAACCGTGGCCGGCCCCATCGGTGCTGCACTGGTGGCCACCGGTGTCGGTATCGCCGTCGCGGTCCCTGCGGTACTGGTTTACAACTACTTCTTGCGCCGCCTGAAGCTGACTGCTGCCGACCTGGACGATTTCGCCCATGACTTCTACAGCCTGGCCCAGAAACATTCGTTCCGCGTGCTGCTGCACCCGGTGCTGAAATCCGGCGCCACTGTCAGCGGTCAGAAAGTGAAGGAGGCATCCTGATATGGCCTTTTCGACCCAGGACAGTGATGAAGTTCTCAGCGAGATCAACGTAACGCCGCTGGTTGACGTGATGCTGGTGCTGCTGGTGGTGTTCATCGTGACCGCGCCGCTGCTGACCAACTCGATCCCGATCAACCTGCCCAAGACCGAGGCGGTTGCCCCGGCCGAGCAGAAGGATCCACTGGTAGTGAGCATCGATGGCGAAGGCAAGGTGTTCATCAACAAGGATGAGATCAAGGCTGATCTGCTGGAAACCAACCTGCAGGCCGCCAAGAACAAGGACCCACAAGTGCGGGTCCAGTTGCAGGCCGATAACGGCGTGAACTACGGCGAAGTGGCACGCGCCATGGCGTCCATTGAACGCGCCGGCATTACCAAGTTGTCGGTGATCACCGCCAAGTAACGTGTTCAACCTTCAAGTACAGTGAGCTTCAGGCCGTCCCGTCAAGGCATAAGGGGCGGCCTTTTTTTTGCCTTCCGGTTAGCGCTTGCGCTCGTTGATGGGCACCGGCCGGCCAAACAGATAGCCCTGCAAGTGCGAACAGCCTTCAGCCTTCAACAGGGCGAACTGTTCCGGGGTTTCGACGCCTTCGGCGGTGGTCTTGATCAGCAGGCTGCTGCTGATGCCGGTAATGGCACGAATGATCGACATGGCCTCGCGGCTGTTGTCCATCTCGTGCACGAAGGACTTGTCGATCTTGATCCGGTCGAACGGGAACGAGCGCAAATACCCCAGTGACGAATAGCCGGTGCCGAAGTCGTCCAGGGCAATGCCCACGCCCAGCGCTTTGAGCGCGCGCAGGGTCTGGATATTCTCTTCGCTGTTCTCCAGCAGCACCGACTCGGTGATTTCCAGTTCCAGGCGGTGCGGTGCCAGGCCAGAGTCGTTTAGCGCCAGCTTGATGATATTGACCAGCTCGCGGTTCTTGAACTGGGCCGGCGACAGGTTGACCGCCACGCTTTGTTCGGTGTTCCAGGTGCAGGCTTCCTGGCACGCCAGGTTCAGGGCGCGGGTGCCGACCTCGTGGATCAGCCCGGTTTCTTCGGCCAGCGGAATGAAGTCCATCGGCATGATCAGCCCCTTGCTCGGGTGCTGCCAGCGCATCAGCGCCTCGTAGCCGGTGATGCGTGTGTCGTCGATGCCGACGATCGGCTGGTAGTAGAGCTGCAACTGACCCAGGTGCAGGGCCTTGCGCAGGTCAATTTCCATGCTGCGGCGGCGTTGCGCGGCTTCGGCCATGTCTTGGTGGAACACTTCATAGCGGTTGCGGCCGTTGCGCTTGGCCTCGTACAGCGCCATGTCGGCATGCACCAGCAACTGGTCGCTGGGCAACTGTGCATTGCGGGTGACGGCAATGCCGATGCTGACGCCGATCAGGAAGTTATGGCCGTCCATCAGGAACGCCGGCGCAATGCATTCGATGACCCGACGTGCCGTGCGGTAAGCGTCTTCGGCATGTTCTATGCGCGGCAGGACGATGGCGAACTCGTCGCCGCCCAGGCGGGCCAGGGTGTCTTCTTCACGCAGCACACCGCGCAGCCGCTCGGCCACGGCGCGCAGCAGTTTGTCGCCAAAGGCATGGCCGAAGGCGTCGTTGATGTTCTTGAATTTGTCCAGGTCCAGGCACAGGGTGGCGACCATGCGCGAGTTGGTGCTGCACTCCTTCAACGCCGTGTCGAGCTGCTCGTGCAGCAAGGTGCGGTTGGCCAGGCCGGTCAGCGCGTCGTGGTGCGCCATGTGGTGAATCTGCTCGCGGGCAGCGATCTCGTCGGTCACATCTTCGGCGATCAGCAACACATAGTCGGCTTGAGCCTCCTTGTCGATGCGCCGCAGGGTCTTGGTGCGCAGCACACGCGGGCCAATGACAGTGCGCAGACGGTCTTCGGTCTGACGCATCGCCGGCAGGTTCAAACACTGCCGGGTCTGTTCGTTGATGTAGCCGGCCAGAGCCTTGGGCATGCACTCATCCGCCTGCTGGCCGACCATGGGCTGGTCGTTGGCACCGAAGATGCGCTGCGCCTGTTGGTTGACCAGCAGAATCTCGCGGGTTTGCGCGTCCTGGACAATTACGCTGGCCGGAATGCTGCCGATCACCGAGTCGAGAAAGCGCGACAGGGCGGCCATTTTCTCGCTGTAGCGCTCGGCCAGTTCTTTGGCCGCCAGCACTTCAAGCTCGGCGGCGCGGCGTTCGGTGATGTCGCGAGTAATCTTGGAAAAGCCGATCAACTGACCGTCGTCATCATGAATCGGCATGATCACGACGTGCGTCCAGAAGTGCGTGCCGTCCTTGCGCAACCGAATGCCTTCGGCCTCGAAGCGGCCCTCGCAGCGTGCGGTGGTCAGTCCCTGCTGGGGCAGGCCGCGGGCACGGTCGTCGGGGGTGTAGAACACCGAAAAGTGCTGGCCGACGATTTCGCCGGCCTGGTAACCCTTGGCCCGCTCGGCGCCGGAGTTCCAGTTCACCACATGACCGTCGATGTCGAGCATGTAGATGGCGTAGTCGGTGACGCCTTGCACCAGCAGGCGAAAACGCCGCTCTTGCTCACGCTGGGCCAGTTGCGCCTGGCGCTGGCTGGTGCAGTCGCGGGTGATCTTGGCAAAGCCGACCAGTTGGCCGTCATCGTCATGAATCGCATCGATGATCACGTGCGCCCAGAACACACTGCCGTCCTTGCGCACGCGCCAGCCCTCGGCCTCGAAGCGTCCGGTGGCACGTGCGGTCTCAAGGCCGATCATCGGCGCATTGCGCGCCCGTTCTTCTTCGCTATAGAAGATCGAGAAATGCTGGCCGACGATTTCCTCGGCCCGATACTGCTTGGCCCGCTGGGCGCCGCTGTTCCAGTTGGCGACGATCCCTTCGGGGGTCAGCATGTAGATGGCGTAATCCACCACGCTCTGCACCAGCAGGCGATACATCACATCCGGGTTTTCAGCTACCAAAGTCATTGTTTAAGCGTGCCGTCCTGAAATAAGGCAATCCGATTCATTCGCCAGGCGCATGGAACAGAGCGCTTCAATCAGGCAAATGGCTGATTGCCATTATTTCATGTGAGGGTATTGTTGTGTGACTGGCCGGTCACTTATTTCCTACGACTTTGGGATGAATAAACGCGTTTGAGAATGAGCAACAATGGCGGCTGTACCTGGGTCAGGTTCTGAATTTGCGCACCAGACCATCGAGTTCATTGGACAACGACGCCAGGCTTTGCGAGTCGGTACGCGCCGATTGCGCCAAGGTCACGACCAGTTGTGCATCGCCATGAATCTGGCTGATGTGACGGTTGATGTCTTCGGCGACTTGATGCTGCTCTTCGGCGGCGGTGGCGATCTGGGTGTTCATGTCGCGGATCACGTCCACCGACTCGCGGATCTGGCCGAAGCTGGTGCGGGCGTGGCCGATCTTGCTCACCGACTGTTGCGACACTTCCAGGCTGGCATGCATCTGCTGCGCCACCGAGGCGGTGCGGCGGGCGAGGTTGCCCAGCAAGCCATCGATCTCGGCGGTGGAATCGGCGGTGCGCTTGGCCAGCGCGCGGACCTCGTCGGCGACCACGGCAAAACCGCGACCCTGTTCACCGGCCCGCGCGGCCTCAATGGCGGCGTTGAGCGCCAGCAGGTTGGTCTGCTCGGCAATCGAGCGAATGGTGTTGAGGATCGACTGGATATCGTTGCTGTCTTTCTCCAGTTGCGTCATGTCCTGCGCCGAGCGGGAAATTTCTTCACTCAGGCGATCGACACTTTCCACCGCGTCGTCGATCTGCTTTTGCCCGGCGCGGGCCTGTTGCTGGCTGGTGTCGGCCGAATCGGCGGCCTGGCTGCACGAGCGCGCGACTTCGTTGGCGGTGGCGACCATTTCATGGAACGCGGTCGAAACCATGTCCACCGCCTCGCGCTGGCGGTTGGCGGCTTCGGCCATGTCGCCCGACACGCGGGTCGCACTGTGCGAGGCGTCCAGCACGCGGCTGGCGGCCTGGGTAATGTGCTGGATCAGGCTGCGGATGGCGCCGAGGAACTGGTTGAACCAGCCGGCCAGTTGCGCGGTTTCGTCGCTGCCGCGCACCGGCAGGGTCACGGTCAGGTCGCCTTCGCCCTGGGCGATGCCTTCCAGGCCGCTGGACACACCGTTGATGGGCCGCACGATCAGGCTGGCAAAGCTGGCGCCGACCAGGGCGAAGATCACCGCCAGTACGGCGGCGATGATGCCGATCAGCCAGGTCAGTTTATTGGCCGAAGCCATGACCTCGTTTTGCTTGATCAGGCCGATGAAGCTCCAGCCGAGCTTGTCCGAGGGAAACACGTTGGCCATGTAGTGCTCGCCATTGATTTCCACCTGGCGCAGGCCCTGGCCGGCCTTGGCCAGCTCACTGTAGCCGCCACCGAGTTCGGCGAGTTTCTTGAAGTTGTGCTCGGGCTGCTTGGGGTCGACCAGCACATTGCCGTTGTTTTCCATCAGCATCAGGTAGCCGCTTTCGCCCAGCTTGATCTGATTGACGATGGTGGTCAGTTGCTTGAGCGACACGTCGATATTGACCACGCCGCCGGCGTTGCCCAGCGCGTTGTTGATCGCACGCACGGTGCTGACCAGCACGGCGTCGTCACCGGCCCAGTAATAGGCTTCGGTGCGGATGGCTTTGCCGGGGTTAGCCAGCGCGGTCTTGTACCAGGGGCGTACGCGCGGGTCGTAGTTGTTGATGGTCTGGCCTTCGGGCCACGGCACATAGCTGCCGTTGGCCAGGCCGTAGGCGATGTAGCTGTAGGCCGGGTGGCTGGCGCCCAGGCGGTTGAACAGGGCCACGATGTTCTTGTCGGTGTCCGACTCTGGAATGCTTTTGCTGTCGGCGCCCATGTAGCTTTTGACATCGTTGCCGGCGTTGGTCAGCAACGGGTTGGCGGCCAGGTATTCGACGTTCTGGGTGATGGCATCGAAGAACAGCTGCATGGCGTTCTCGACCTGACGAATCTCGCGCCCGCTGCTGTCGACAAAGCTGTCGGTGGCTTCAGTGCGCAGGTTGACGATGACGATGCTGGCGACCACGACGATGGGCAGGCAGGCGATGACCGCAAACGCCCCCGTCAGCTTTTGCTTGATGTTCATATTGTCTCCGGATTGTTCTTATCTTCCATGATCACGCCACTGCCAGGTGCACGCAGGCGAGGTCCTCCCAGGAAATCCGGGAACGCGGAAATGTGACGGTGTTATATCGGCCGACGAACGGTGTTCTTTAAAGAAAAAGGCCCTGAACAGGGCCTTTGGGGGAGGGGAAAAATCAGGTGCGGAACTTGCGTACCAGGCCGTCCAGCTCATTGGACAGCGACGCCAGGCTTTGCGAATCGGTGCGTGCCGATTGCGCCAGTTCCACCACCAGTTGCGCATCGCCATGAATCTGGCTGATGTGACGGTTGATGTCTTCGGCGACCTGATGCTGTTCTTCGGCGGCAGTGGCGATCTGGGTGTTCATGTCGCGGATCACATCGACCGATTCGCGGATCTGGCCGAAGCTGGTGCGCGCCTGGCCGATCTTGCTCACCGACTGCTGCGACACTTCCAGGCTGGCGTGCATCTGCTGCGCCACCGAAGCGGTGCGGCGGGCGAGGTTGCCCAGCAAGCTGTCGATCTCGGCGGTGGAGTCGGCAGTGCGCTTGGCCAGCGCCCGCACCTCGTCGGCGACCACGGCAAAGCCACGACCTTGCTCGCCCGCCCGCGCCGCCTCGATGGCCGCGTTGAGGGCCAGCAGGTTGGTCTGCTCGGCAATCGAACGGATGGTGTTGAGGATCGACTGGATATCGTTGCTGTCTTTCTCCAGTTGCGTCATGTCCTGGGCCGAGCGCGAGATTTCTTCACTCAGGCGGTCGACACTTTCCACCGCATCGTCGATCTGCTTTTGCCCGGCGCGGGCCTGTTGCTGGCTGGTGTCGGCAGAGTCCGCCGCCTGGCTGCACGAGCGGGCGACCTCGTTGGCGGTGGCGACCATTTCATGGAACGCGGTCGAAACCATGTCCACCGCTTCGCGCTGGCGGTTGGCGGCTTCGGCCATATCACCCGAGACTCGGGTAGCGCTCTGCGAAGAGTCCAGAATGCGCGAGGCGGCCTGGCCGATGTGCTGGATCAGGCCACGGATCGCACCGAGGAACTGGTTGAACCAGCCGGCCAGTTGCGCGGTTTCGTCGTTGCCGCGCACCGGCAGGGTCACGGTCAGGTCGCCTTCGCCTTGGGCGATGCCTTCCAGGCCGCTGGACACACCGTTGATGGGCCGCACGATCAGGCTGGCAAAGCTGGCGCCGACCAAGGCAAAGACCAGCGCCAGCACGGCGGCGATAATGCCGATCAGCAACGTCAGCTTGTTGGCCGAGGCCATGACTTCGTCCTGCTTGATCAGGCCGATGAAGCTCCAGCCCAGTTTGTCGGCCGGGTAGACGTTGGCCATGTAGCGCTCGCCGTTGAGCTCGACTTCGATCAGGCCTTTGGGCGATTTGGCCAGCTCGGCAAAGCCGCCGCCCAGCTCACCGAGTTTCTTGAAGTTGTGCTCTGGCTGCTTGGGGTCGACCAGCACGTTGCCGTTGTTTTCCAGCAGCATCAGATAGCCGCTTTCGCCCAGCTTGATCTGCTTGACGATGTTGCTCAGTTGCTTGAGCGACACGTCGATGTTGACCACGCCACCGGGATTGCCCAACGAGTTGGGAATCGCGCGGATGGTGCTGACCAGCACAGCATCGTCGTTGGCCCAGTAATAAGCCTCGCTGCGCACGGTCTTGCCGGGGTTGGCCAGTGCGGTCTTGTACCAGGGGCGCACGCGCGGGTCGTAGTTTTTCAGGGTCTTGTCTTCGGGCCACATTGCGTAGCTGCCGTTGGCCAGGCCGTAGGACACATAGGAATAAGAAGGGTGGCTCTGCGCCAGGCGGGTGAACATGTCGAACAATTGTTTATCGGTTTCCGACGCCGGCGTCGTTGTCGGGTCGGCGCCCATGAAGCTTTTGACGTCGTTGCCGGCATTGGCCAGCAACGGGTTGGCCGCCAGGTATTCAACGTTCTGGCTGATGCCATCGAGAAACAACTGCATGGCGTTTTCGACCTGGCGGATTTCACGTCCGCTGTTGTCGACAAAATCTTCCGTGGCCTCGCTGCGCAGATTGACGATCACAATGCTGGCTACAACGACAATGGGCAGGCACGCGATGACCGCGAACGCCCCTGTCAGCTTTTGCTTGATATTCATTTAAGGCTCCGGACTTCTTTTTATACATCGCAATTGGCCACTGCTGATGCACGCCGCGTGCCGAACCCGGTGCAGCCGGAAAATGGGCATGCGCGACGCTTCGAGTATTCAAACCTGGGTATTTTTGACCCGATAACCCAACTCCTGGCTGATGCGTTCGCGGCACTCCAGTAACAGCGCCTGAAAGCGTTCGCGGGCGCCTTGCGAATCCATCACGGCATCGGGGCCTGACAGGTTGATTGCCGCCGTGACCGTGCCGGCGTGATCCATGATCGAGGTGGCAATCGCAGTCGAGTAGTCAGAGCGGTGCAGCACCCAGCCACGTTCGCGGTCTTCGCTGATCATGGCTTGCAGTTCGGGCAGGGTACGCGGCGCCGGCGCCGGGTAGTCGTCCAGACGAATGTGCTGGTACAGCGCCCCTAAACGGGCGTCGTCCAGCTCGGTGAGCAGCATGCGCCCCATGGCAGTGCAATGGCAGGCGATGCGCGTGCCGACCGGGATATTCACCGACAGCCGCTGGGCCGCGAAGGCGCGGTACAGGTACAGGCTGTCGGTGTGTTCACGAATGCTCAGGTGGCACGACAACGAGGTCTTGTCGCGCAACTCGTTCAGGTGCGGCATGGCGATATCGACAATGTCGCGGCTGGCCAGATAGCTGAAGCCGTCACTGATCACCCGCGCGCCGAGTTCGTATTGGGTGTTGCGTTTGTTCAGGTAACCCATCTGGGTCAGGGTAAACAGAATCCGGTAGATCGCCGAGGTACTGACCCCCAGTTGCTCGGCGATTTCCTGAATGCCCAGCGAGCGCACCTGCGCATTGAACAGGCCCAGCACGCTCAACCCCCGGGCCAGGGCCGGGACGCTGTAGTCGGTGTCTTTGTCCGCGGTTTCGATCATGCGCAAGGCTCCGGGTATCAGGGGATCAGGCGAACTCTGCCATCGCATCACTCACCGCGGCCTTGAAATACTCCCGTGAGCAGCGGTCAAACAGAATCTGGAAACACGGCGTCAGCGCAGAGCCTGCGTTGACCACGATCACGTTGATCCGCGCCGCCGAGGTCTGCGCCACGGCACCCGGCCCGAAGGCCTGGGGCCGCAGGTCGACGCCACACAGTTTGGCCATGACCTCGCTGACGGCCACGCCCGACAGTTGCAGCCACGCATGGCTGTCCTGACGCGGCAGCAGGTAGTTGGCCAGGTGATCCAGCTCCCAGCGCGCTTCTTCGTCGGCGATGCGCTGGCCTTCATCCGCGCGGCTGCCGAGGATGAAGTATTCGGTCTGCGACAGGCGTGCGACATGGCTGCCGTCGGCCTGGGTCACGGCGCGGTTCGGCGCCTGGGGCAGCTCGAAGCCGCGCCCGAGCAGGTACTCGGCGCTTTGCGTGCCGCGAAAGCCGACCCGCGCCAGATCGGTCAGGTCTTCAAGCGTACACAGCGGTTGCGCGCCGGCGTCGACCAGGCGCTGTACAGCAGGTTTTTCAGTGGCAAGGCTGGACATGTTCAAAGCTCCTGACGCAGGTTTTCAGGGTCGAAGAAAGGCAAGGGCACCACCGTGGCCTGAACCACCACGCCGTCTTCGACGCGGATCGGAATCTGCTGGCCGGGCTGGCTCTGATCGAAGGCGGCGTAAGCCAGGCCGATGATCTTGTCCAGCGTTTGCGAGTACTCGCACGAGGTGACGTTGCCGCTGATATCCGGGCCTTGCAGCACCAGATGGCCTTCCAGCGGTTGCGGGCTGGCCTTGGGCAAGGTGAAGCCGACCAGTTTGCGTTTTTGCGGCTGGGCTTCGAGGATGTCCACCGAGCGCCGACCGACGAAGAACGGCTTGCTGCGGCTGACTGCCCAGCCCATGTCGATTTCGACCGGATGGGTCATGCCGTCGGTGTCCTGGCTGATGATCACATGGCCTTTTTCCAGGCGCAGCAAGCGCTGGGTTTCGACGCCGAACGGCTTGATGTCGAAATCCTTGCCGGCCTCGACCAGCGCATCCCACAGCTGCACGGCATAACGCGCCGGCACATGGATCTCGTAGCCCAGCTCGCCGACGAAACCGACCCGCAGCAAGCGTGCCTTGATGCCGGCCACGGTGCCGGTGCGCACGCCCAGGTACGGGAAGCTTTCAGCCGACAGGTCGAGGTCGGTGCAGACCTTTTCCAGCACCTTGCGCGAGTCGGGACCGGCCAGGTTGACCGCTGAAATGGCCGCGGTGACGTTGGCGATATCGACGTTCAGGCGCCACTGCGCGTTCCACTTGAGCATTTGCTGGTAGATGCGATCGACGCCGCTGGTGGTCGCGGTCACGTAAAAATGGTTTTCGGCAAAGCGGGCGCACACGCCGTCGTCGATCACCACGCCGTGTTCGTTGGTCATCAGCGCATAGCGCGAGCGACCCACCGGCTGCTTGAGAAAGGCGAAGGTGTACATGCGGTTGAGCAGTTCGGCAGCGTCCGGGCCGCGCACATCCAGGCCACCCAGGGTCGAGACATCGATGATGCCGACCTTGTTGCGCACATGGTGGGCCTCGGCCTGCATGCAGGCATCGCGCTGCGAGGGCTTGCCGTAGTAGGCCGGGCGCTGCCAGATGCCGGCAGGCATCATTTTCGCGCCCGCCTGCACGTGGCGGCTGTGCATCGGCGTTTGCCGGTAAGGGTCGAACGCACGACCGGCAACGTGAGCCAGTTTCTCGGCCTCGAAGGGCGGCCGCGCGGTGGTGACGCCGGTTTCACTGACGCTGCGCTGGGTCGAGGCGGCGACCAGGCGTGCGGTCGGCAACGCCGAGTGGCGGCCTTGCGACGGGCCCATGCCGACCGTGGAGTAGCGCTTGACCAGTTGCACGTCGCGGTAACCGATGCGCGTGGCGTTGATGATGTCCTGCACTTGCAGGTCTTCGTCGAAGTCGACGAAATCCTTGCCCTTGGGGTGCGGGAAGATCGGCCACGGGAAGTTGACCGGCGCCTCGCCGCTCAACGGCAACGGCTTGGCGGTCAGCTCCAGACCGAGGCTGGCGACGATCTCGGCGCTGGCATGAATCGCATCCGCCAGCACGTTGTCCAGCGCGTAATAACCGTGCACGGAACCGGCAATGCGCAGGTTGGCCGGCAGGCCGCTGAGGGTGAACGCGGCGTTCTGGTCGTTGTAGGCCAGCTTGCCGCCAGCCTGGCACAGCAACTGATAGGCCGGCATGTAGCCGCCGGACATGCACAGCAGGTCGCAATCGACGGTAAAGCCGCTACTGGCCACCTGGCCCTGGCCGGTGATCTTGCGCAGGTCGGCGCCGCTGACGTGGCGCATGCCTTTTTCGTGCAGCGCCTCATAGACGGTGGTGCTGGCGTGGCAGGTGATGCCGCGCTTTTCCAGCTCGACCAGCAAGGCGCGGTCCGAAGGCTGGGTGCGCATGTCGGCCAGCGCCACCACCTGTACGCCCTGATCGTGCAGGTCCAGGGCGGCCAGATAGCCGTCGTCATTGCCGGTGAGCACCACGGCGCGCTGGCCGGGCTTGACCGCATACAGCTTCATCAAGCGCTGGGCGGCGCTGGTCAGCATGACGCCGGGCAGGTCGTTGTTGCGGAAGATCACCGGCTGGTCGAACGCGCCGCTGCACACCAGGCACTGGCTGGCGCGCACCTTGTACATGCGCTTGCCCTGAATCACCGGCAGGTAGTTGTCGGTGAACCAGGCGTTGCAGGTCGCCTGCTTGAGCACCTGGATATTGGCGTGGCTTTCCACCGCCGACACCAGTTCACGACGCAGTTGCTCGGCGCGCTGGCCATGCAGGTCGAAGCGCGCGTAGGTCAGCGAGCCGCCAAGAATCGGCTGTTGCTCGATCAGCAGCACCTTGGCGCCAGCATTGGCGGCGGTCAGCGCCGCTTGCAGGCCGGCGGGACCGGCGCCGATCACGGCCAGATCGGTGAACAGGTAAGCCTTGTCGTAGTACTCGGGCTGGAAGGTCAGGTCCAGCACGCCAAGGCCGGCCTTTTTGCGGATCACCGGCTCCCAGACTTTCCACATGCCCTTGGGCTTGTAGAAGGAGCGGTAATAGAAGCCCACCGGCATGAACTTGGAGAACTTGCCGAGCAGGGCGTCCTTGTCGTTGTCCAGCGAGCCGTTGAAGTTCTGCCCGCTCACTTGCAGGTTGTGCTGCAAGGCAAAGGTGTCGGCCAGCACGTTGGGTTCGCGCGGCAGTTGCACCAGCGTGTTGGCGTCCTGGCCTGCCATGCTCAGCGGGCCGCGCGGGCGGTGGTACTTGAACGAACGCGACAGCAGATAGCGGCCGTTGGCGAGCAGGGCGCTGGCGATGGTGTCGCCTTGCAGGCCCTGATAGGTCTTGCCGTCGAAGCTGAAGCTCAGCGTTTTATCACGCTCGATCAGCAGGCCCATGGGGGCGGGCAGGCGGTTGGCGGTACTCATCCTGCGATCTCCTGAGTGGGTTTGGGGCCGGCGGTGCTGAAGTCGACCCGGCTGTTGAACAGCTCGCGGGGGTCGAAGGTGCGGATGATTTCATCGCTGCCGGTGTGGCGTTCGGCCAGAAACCAGTAGCTGGACGGGTTATGCATCCACCATTCGCGCACCACGCCCAGGGTGTCTTCGCTGTTGAACACGTAGTCGGCCCACTCGGCGTCGCTGCAGGTCTGCGGGTCGGGCATGACCTTGAACTCGCCACCGTAGGTGAACTCGCTGATATTGCGCGGCCCGTTGAGCGGGCATGTCATGACTTTCATCTGTCGCTCTCCGTTAGTGGCTGGCCGCTGTGGCGCCCATTTCGTTGACTTGCTGGAAGGTCGAGAAGCGTTCCAGGCCAAACGGCTTGATCAGGTCAGGCACCTTGCCGCCGCTGGCGACCAGCTCGGCCATGGTCTTGCCGCAGATCGGCGTGGCCTTGAAGCCCCAAGTGCCCCAGCCGGCGTCGAGGTAGTAATTTTTCACCGGCGACAGACCCATGATCGGGCTGTAGTCCGGGGTCATGTCGGTGATGCCGGCCCACTGGCGCATCAACTTGGCGTTGGCCAGAAACGGGAACATCTCGATGGCATGGGCCAGCAGGCTTTCTTTCAGGTCCAGCGTGGAGCGGGTGTTGAACAGCGGGTACGGATCGGAGCCGCCGCCGAACACCACTTCGCCACGGCTGGTCTGCTGCACATAGCAGTGCAGCGCCGACGAACTCACCAGCGGGTCGAGAAACGGCTTGAACGGCTGGGTGACCATCGCCTGCAACGGGAAGGTCTGGATCGGCGAGCGGATGCCGGCCTTTTTCATCATCTGCGAACTCATGCCCGCCACCGCCTGCACCGCGCAACCGCACTTGATGGTGCCGCGATTGGTTTTCACCGCCGTGATGGTGCCGTTCTCGATGACCAGTTCCTGCACTTCGGTGAGCTGGTGAATTTCCACGCCGCGCTTGGCCGCCTGCTTGGCGTAGCCCCAGGCCACGGCGTCGTGCCGTGCAGTCGCGCCGTCGATGTGCCACAGGCCGGCGATCACCGGCAAATGACCGGGATCAAGGTTGAGGCTCGGCACCAGCTCGCGAATCTGCTGGCGGTCGATCATCTCGGTACGCCCGCCAAAGTGCTTGTTGACCTCGGCGCGCTGACGGAACGAGCGCACCGTGGCGTCGGTGTGCGCCAGGGTCAGCTGGCCGCGATGCGAGTACATGATGTTGAAGTCGAATTCGTTGGACAGGCCTTCGAACATCCGCACCGATTCGGCGTAGAAGCGCACGCCTTCGCTGGTTAAGTAGTTGGAGCGGATCACCGCCGTGTTGCGCGCGGTGTTACCGCCGCCCAGATAGCCTTTTTCCAGCACCGCAATGTTAGTGATGCCGTGGTATCTGGACAGGTAATACGCCGTGGCCAGGCCATGGCCGCCGCCGCCGATGATCACCACGTCGTAGCTGGACTTGAGTTCCTTGGGCGCCGGCAGGTCGACCTCGACCGGGTATTCCGAGCTGAGCCCGTATTTCAATAGACTGAAAGGCATGCGGCCTCCGGCTGGCTGTTAAGGGGCTGAGCGTGGGATTGCAGCTGCTGACGCGCAGCCGTCACGGTGTTGTGCATCAGAAAGGCGATGGTCATCGGCCCGACACCGCCGGGCACCGGGGTGATGGCGGAAACCTGGGGCAGGGCGCTGTCGAAATCGACATCGCCGACCAGCCGGCTGCGGTCGCCGTCCTGAATGCGGTTGATGCCGACATCGATGACCACCGCGCCCGGCTTGAGCCAGCTGGCGTCGATCATGCGTGGCTTGCCGACGGCGGCGACGACGATATCGGCCAGTTTGCACAACGCCTGGGCATCACGACTGCGCGAGTGCACCACGGTGACCGAGCAGTGCGCCTTGAGCAGCAGCGCGGCCATCGGTTTGCCGACGATGTTCGAGCGGCCGATGACCACCGCGTGCTTGCCGCTCAGATCGCCAAGGGTTTGCTCCAGCAAATACAGGCAGCCGGTCGGCGTGCAGGGCGCCAGCACCTCGCGGCCCTGGCTCAGGCCACCGACGTTCTCGCTGTGAAAGCCGTCGACATCCTTGCGCGGGTCGATGGCTTGCAGGGCACGGGTTTCTTCGATGTGCCTGGGCAGTGGCAACTGCAACAGAATGCCGTTGACCAAAGGGTCCGCATTCAGCTCGGCGATCAGCGCCAGCAAGCGGTCTTCGGCGCAGTCAGCCGCCAGCCGGTGTTCGATCGAGCGGATGCCGCACTCTTCGGCACGCAAAATCTTGTTGCGCACATAGACCTGGCTGGCCGGGTCTTCACCGACCAGAATCACCGCCAGCGCCGGGGTGATGCCTTGTGCCTCGAGGGCCAGGACGTCTTGCTTGACCTGTTGCAGCACACGGACGGCTGCGGCCTTGCCATCAATCAGTTGGGATGTGCTCACCGGAAGATCACCGTTCTGTCGGTATTAAGGAAGACGCGGTGTTCCAGGTGGTACTTGACCGCCTTCGACAACGCCACGGTTTCGGTATTGCGCCCGGTGACGACCAGGTCGTCCGGCAGATAGACGTGGTCCACACGCTGCACTTCCTGCTCGATGATCGGGCCTTCGTCCAGGTCGCTGGTGACGTAGTGCGCGGTGGCGCCGATCAGTTTCACCCCGCGTTCGTAGGCTTGGTGATAGGGCTTGGCGCCCTTGAAGCCGGGCAGGAACGAGTGGTGGATGTTGATCGCGCGGCCTGAAAGTTGCTTGCACAAGTCGTCGGAGAGAATCTGCATGTAGCGCGCCAGTACGACGAGTTCGGTGCCGGTGTCGTTGACCACCTGCATCAGCGCCGCTTCCTGGGCCGCCTTGTTGTCCTTGTTCACCGGCAGGTAGATAAAGCGAATGCCCTCGCGCTCGGCCATGGGCCGCAGGTCGAGGTGGTTGGAGACGATGGCGGTGATGTTCATGTCCATCTCGCCCTTGTGGTAGCGGTACAAGAGGTCGGTCAGGCAGTGGTCGAACTTGCTCACCATCAACAGCACGCGCATCGGCTCGCGGGTGTCATGCAGCTCCCAGTCCATGGTGAAGTTGCCGGCGACATCGGCGAAACCGGCCTTGAGCTGCTTGATATCGCCCTGATGACCGTCGTTGAAGCGGAACACCGCACGCATGAAGAACCGGCCGCTGAATTCGTCATCGAATTGGGCCATTTCACCGATGTAGCAGCTGTTGCCGGCCAAGTACGAGGTCACGGCCGCAACGATGCCGGAGGTCGCCGGGCAGCTTATCTTCAGGATGAAATGGTTCTTTTCGTGTTGCATGGCACGTCCTCGGAAAGTGGCGGCAGCTCAGCGCAGGGCGAAAATTCAGGGGTGAAATCATTTTTCAGGGGTGAATAAAAATTCCTGATGGGAATTAAATATTCTTGAGGTCGTTTTATAGGTGAAAGAGGACGTGCCGTCCAGATAAATCTGGAAAGTTTTTTTCTTGGTGGGAAATTTTAGCGCGGGTGAATGGCGGGGCCTGCATGACGGGGATGACCCCGTCATTTTTCAACTATTCAGTGAATGATTTACGCTGACCGCCGCGCCGCCAGCCGCTGGGCGAACCTGTCCCACACCTGCGGATTGACCCTGCGCGGCGGCTGGCCGCCCTGAAACGTCTGGATAATCTGCTGCGCCGCCCAGTCCCCCATCCGCCGACGGGCCTCGAGCGTCACGCCTGCGGTGTGGTACAGGCCGACCACGGTGTCCAGCGTCAGCAACGGATGATCCAGCGGCGGCGGCTCCTGGTCCCAGACATCGAGACCGGCGCCGCCCAGATGGCCGCTGGGAAGGGCTTCGTACAGTGCGCTTTCATCGTGCAGCCCGCCTCTGGCGGTATTGATGAAGAGGGCGCCGGGCCGCATCGACTGCAGGCGCTCGCGATCGATGAAGCCCTGGGTTTCGGGCGATCGAGGGCAGTGCAACGAGACCACATCGGCCTGGGCCAGCAAGGTGTCGAGAGACACCGGCGTTGCGCCACGCGCCCTGATATCGGCTTCGGCCAGGCCAGGGTCGCAGGCGATGACGTTCATCCCCAGCGCGGCGGCAATCCTGGCCACGCGGGTGCCGATGTGGCCGATGCCGACGATGCCCAGGGTTTTCTCGAACAGCTCGGCGCCCATCAGGTCTTCGCGGCTGTAGCCACGCCAGGTGCGCAGGCGCCGGTCGGACTCGCTGATGCGCCGCGACACATCGAGCATCAGGCCGATGGTGGCCTCGGCCACCGACTGGGCATTGGCGCCGGACTGGTTCAGCACCAGCACGCCGGCAGCAGTGCAGGCCTGCACATCCACGGTGTCGTAGCCTGCGCCGTTGGTTGAAACGCACAGCAGGTTGGGCAGGTCTTGCAGCAGGTCGCGGGTTATTTTCCACGGCTCGGCGACCTCGTCCCTGGCGGACGGAATCTGATAGACATCCGCCCGTTGCAGTTGCTCGAAAATCACCGTGTCGGGCGATTGCCGCGCGCAGGTGTGCAGCTCAAAACCGTCGGCCTGGGCAAAGCGTTCCTGCATGACCGGGTGATACCAGACATCGAACCTGAAGACATTGATAGAAGCAGGGTTACGCATGCGAGTCTCCAGCACCGGTCATAGTGAATTCTTGGCGATGGACGCGGGTTTGGCCGAGCGCGCGCCGGACTTGAAACCGATGTTGTTTTCGACTTGGCCATCGCCGTCCAGATAGCCGTGCTTTCTGAGGTCCGGCATCAGGAAGGCAGAAATCAGGGTGATCGAACCGATGCCGGCGACATACAGGTAGAAGTAGTGCTCGACCCCCATTGAACGGAAGGTCAGCGCCACGTATTCGGCAGAGCCGCCGAACATGGCCGCACCCACCGCATACGGCAGGCCCACGCCGAGGGCGCGCACGGTCGGCGGATACAGGTCGGCCTTGAGCACACCGGTGACCGGGGTATAGAACGCGGCAATCAGCAGCCCGGCCATGACCAGCACAAAGGCCATGAACGGCGTTTGCACGGTGCTGATGGTGGTCAGCAGCGGTGCGACCAGAAAGGTCGACAGCAGGCCGAAGATAATCATGTTGTTGCGGATGCCGATCTTGTCCGCGAGCATCCCGAACAGCGGCTGGCAGATCATGAAGATCACCAGCGCGCAGGCCATGATGATGCTCACGGTCGGCGCCGGAATGCCGGCCGACACCACCAGAAACTTTTGCATGTAGGCGGTGAAGGTGTAGAAGAACAACGAGCAGCCGATGGTCAGGGTAAAGGTCAGCAACACCGCTTTCTTGTGCTGCAGCAGCGCTTTCAGCGAGCCGGCTTCCTTGCGCTTCATGCTCTCTTCGGTGGCGGTTTCGCGCATGGTGCGGCGCAGGTAGACCACCACCACCGAGCCCAGCGCGCCGATCAGGAACGGCACGCGCCAGCCCCATTCCTTCATGGCCTGTTCAGGCAAGGTCTGTTGCAGCACCGCGACGGTGAGCAACGCCAGCAACTGGCCGGCAATGATCGTCAGGTACTGGAACGAGCCATAGAACGAGCGCTTGCCCGCCGTGGACACTTCGCTGATATAGGTCGCGCCGGTGCCATATTCGGCGCCCACCGACAGGCCCTGCATCAGGCGCGCAATCACCAGCAGGATCGGCGCGGCGACGCCCAGGGTGCTGTAGGTCGGCATGACGGCGATCATCAGCGAGCCGCCGCACATCATGAACACCGAGATGATCATCGAGACTTTGCGGCCACGGGTGTCGGCAATGTAGCCAAACACCCAACCGCCCAGCGGGCGCATGAAAAAGCCCACGGCGAAGATCCCGGCGGTGGCCAGCAGCTGGCTGGTCTGGTCGCCCGAGGGGAAAAACAGCGAAGCAAAATAGATGGCGGTGTAGGCGTAGATAAAGAAGTCGTACCACTCGACCAAATTACCCGAGCACACCCCGAGGATGGCGGTCTTGCGCTCTTTTTTCGTGAACGCGGCGGGTGGAGCGTCGTGACGATTGTTCATGGCGGTGCCCTGTTGTTTTTATTGGGACGATGCCAATTGACGCTAACAGATGCCCGATGAGGCAGACATTGCAGGCATCCACTATCAGTTATGCCGATATTTTATGGGTGGTTAAAACGGGCAGGCACGCGCGATCGAGCGCCGTGAAGATCACGGCGCTGCGGGGATTCGAGCAGGCTGCGCACGCGCGTGATTCAGTTGGCCAGCCCGGCTTTTTCCAGCACTTTTTCCAGCCACGATTGATCGATCGCCCCGGTGGCGATCTCGGCCTTGACCTGTTCTTCATGGGCTTCGTGCTCGCGGGCCTTTGCCAGCACCTGCTCGGCAATGTCCTGGGCAAACGCGACGAAACCGTCTTCATCGCCGACCACGATATCGCCGGGATTGACGATCATGCCGCCGACCGACACCGGGACGTTGATTTCACCGGGCCCGGTCTTGTACGGGCCGCAATGCACGACGCTGCGCGCATAGCACGGGCTGTTCTCGAAGCTGGCGACATCGCGAATCGCGCCGTCGACGATAAAGCCGACGCAGCCGCGCTGCTCGGCGTACAGCTTGATCAGTTCGCCGATGACGGCATTGTTGGTATCGCCCTGGGCATCGATCACCAGCACATGGCCGGGTTCGAGCAGGGTCAGCGCCTTGTAGATGTAAAGGTTGTCGCCCGGACGGGTCTTGACGGTCAGCGCCGTGCCGACCAGCTTGCCGCTGCGGTTGTAGCGGGTCAGGCCGCGTGCGCCGATGTGCCGGCCCAGGTTGTCGCTGATGTGCGGCGTGACCACCGAAGCGAACGCTTCGATCAACTGTGCGGGCGCAAGGGCAGGGGATGGAAAAATACGAGACCCGGGTAACGGCATGACAACCTCCAGAATGATGTGAACCCCGTGGGGATGGGCATCGATGGTAGGCAAGTAACGCCGCTACTTTTAGCGATATTTATGGATGATTAATCATCGATTTAAGTAATGCTTTGCGGTGCTCTCAGCATTCCAGAATCAGCCGGCTGAAATCGCAGCAGTGTTGCGCCAGGCGCGACACCTCGACGCTCAGGCCTTGCAAGCGGTCGACCCGGTGTACCGCGGCATAGCCGATGCGTGGCAACGGCATTTGCGTGTTCAGCACCTTGAGCCGGCCCTGGTCGATCACCGGACTCAGGCATTGCCTGGGCAAATAACTGATGCCCACGCCGGCAATGGTCAGCCCCACCTGGGCGACCAGGTAGTGGCTGGTCAGGGCGGTGTTCAAGCGCACATCGTGCTCGGCCAGCCAGCGCTCGTAGATCAGCCCGGTGCCCGAGCTGCCGCCCTGGGTGAGCACGGTGAACGAGGCCAGTTTCTGCAGATCGATGGGCTCATCGCCCTCGTGCAGCGAAGGCGCGCACATCCATGCGTTCTCGACCTCCTTGAGCGGCGTGGTGACGAAACGGCTGTCGCGAAAGATGTCGGGGACGATGATCAGGTCGAGTTGGTCGTTCTCCAGCTTGCGCAACAGGTCGGTGCTCAGCTCGATGGAGGGTTCCAGCGTGACCTTGGGGTACGTCTGACGAATCTGCTCGACCAGCGCCGGCAACCAGGTCAGGGCCGTCAGTTCGGTCACTCCGAGCCGAAAGCGCCTGACCAGGGTGTCTTTCGAGCTGATGCGCTCGAGTAGATCGTCACGCTGACGCAGCATCTCGACCGCGCATTCGTACAGCTCGAAACCTTTGTGGGTCAGGCGCGCACTGCGTCTGGAGCGGTCGAAGATCGAGACGCCGAAGGCTTCTTCAAGCTCCTGCACCCGTTTGGAAATGGCCGACTGTGACATGTTCAGCTTTGCCGATGCGGCCTCGAAACTGCCCAGTTCCACGATCCAGTAGATGGCCTCAAGTTGCTTCAACGTAATCACTGCATACCCCGTACGTTCAACGCGCTGGCTGGGTCGATACTGATCTGAAGGCGCAATTGTTCACCAAAAGTGATGGAATGGGGTGAGTATTTGTCGCTTTTTTTGAGGCATTGTTGGCCCTAGATTACCCGGCGAATTACAAAAATAAGGGTATCCCCATGCCAACCGTTGAACACACCAAGGCCGCCCCGCAGGTCTCGGCGGCGACTAAAACACGCCGTGCCTCTCCACGAAGTGCTTATCGCTGGGTCGTGGCCGGGCTGATCTTCTCGATCTACACCATCGCCGCCGCCGACCGGGCTAACCTGGGTGTCGCGCTGCCCTTTATCCGCAAAGAGTTCGAGATGACCAACGCCGAAGCGGGCGGCTTGATGAGCCTGTTCCTGCTGGCGTATGCCCTGGCACAGATTCCCGCAGGCCTGGTGTTCACCCGCCTGGGTGTGAGCAAGGTCCTGCCCACCGCGATGATAATGACTTCGGTGCTGACCGGGCTGGTCGGCACGGCGAGCTCGTTGCTGGCGCTGAAGATCTACCGCTTTGGCCTGGGCCTGGCTGAAGGGCCGCTGCCGATCAGCATGACCACCACCATCAACAACTGGTTTCCGACGCGGGAGAAGGGCATTGCCTCGGGCATTTTCCTCTCGGCGGTCAAGTTTGGTCCGGTGATCGTGCCGCCGTTGTGTGCGGTGATCATCTCGGTGTGGGGCTGGCGCGAGGTGTTTTACTTCTTTGCCATCCCCGGCATCCTGCTGTCGATCGTCTGGTACTTTCTGGTCGCCGATCACCCGTCGAAAAGCCGCTTCGTCAATCAGGCCGAGCTGGACTATATCGCCGATAAAACCCCGGCTGAAACCAGCGGCCAGGCAAACGTCGCACCGACTGTCAAAGCTGACGGCGCATGGCTGAAAAAGCTCGATGTGTTCATTCGCCGCCGTGAAGAAACGCCGCTGGAAACCAAGCGTCAGGTGTTTCGCTCGTGGAATATCTGGGGCTGCGCCACCAGCTACTGTTTCCAGCTGGGTGTGTCGAGCGTGCTGCTGGCCTGGATTCCGACTTACCTGATGACCGTCAAGGGCTTTTCCGTGATGAACATGGGCCTGGTGTCGGCTGCGCCCTGGGTCGGCGCCGTGCTGGGTAACCTGTTCGGCGGCTATTGCTCGGACCGCCTGTTGGGCGGGCGGCGCAAGCCCGGCATGCTGCTGTCGGCACTCGGCACCTCGCTGATGATGTACCTGCTGATCAATTCGCCGGCCGAGCCGCTGGCGTACGGGTTGCTGCTGATGCTCACCGGTGTCGTCCTGAGCCTGGGCTTTTCTTCCTACATGACCTACCCGATGGCGCTGGCCAGCAAGACCACCTTTCCGGTGGCCAACGCCATCGTCAACATGATCGGGCAGTTGGGCGCGGCGGCAACGCCTTTCCTGACCGGCCTGTTGCTGGACAGCTATGGCTGGAACTACGTGTTCTCCTACCTGGCCATCGGCTCGTTCATCAGTTTCGTGTTGCTGCTGACCATTGCCGAACCCATTCCCCCGAAAACCACTGCCGTTGCAGGAGCCTGATATGCACCCCGAAGACCAAGAACTGACCGCCCTGTTTGCCGGGCTCGATACGCCGGGTGTTTCCGACGCCATGGATAAACTCGGCCTGCCGGGGCACTGCTTCGGGGTGATGCCGCTGGACAACTACAAGCAGGTCATCGTGGGCCCGGCGTTCACGGTCCGCTATGTCAGCGCCAGTACGCCACCGGGCACCGTCGGCGACTTTATCGAAGACGTCGCCGAAGGCGATGTGGTGGTCATCGACAACGATGGCCGCACCGATTGCACCGTGTGGGGCGACATCATGACCCAGTACGCCGGCGCCCGGAACATTGCCGCCACGGTGATCGACGGCGTCTGCCGCGATGTCAACAAGGCGCTGGGCGATGGCTATCCGCTGTTCACCAAGGGGCGTTTCATGCGCACCGGCAAGGACCGGGTGCAAGTGGAGGCGGTCAACCAGCCGGTGTCGATCGGCGAGGCGCGGGTGTGCCCGCGTGACATCGTGATTGCCGACGCCAATGGCGTGGTGGTGGTGCCACGCGGTCGCGCCCGTGAAGTGGCCGAAACCGCTCGGCAGATCGAAGCGGTCGAAGCCGACATCCGCGCGCTGATCAGCGAAGGCAAGACCCTCAAGCAAGCCCGCGAAGCCCTGGGTTATCACACCCTGCAACGCAAGGGCTGAGTCGCCTCGAAGAAGCTGCGCCACGGGGCGGCAAGGCTGCCCGGTGGCGCAGGCTTTTCAGGATTCGCCGTAGTTCATGATCGACAACAAGCGAATCGGCACCTGCACCAGTTGCTCTGGCCCATGCGGAATATCACCGTCGAAGGTCAGGCTGTCGCCGGCCTGCATGCGGTACAGCTGATTGCCGTGGCGGTAGATCAACTCCCCCTCAAGCAAATGCAGGAACTCGGTGCCAGGGTGCGAGAAGGTCGGAAACTCCTCGCTGGCGTCGTCCATGCTCACCATGTAGGCCTCGAAACTCTTCTTCGGCCCGCGTGTATGGTTGAGCAGGTGATAGGTGTGGCCCTTCTCGGTGCCCCGGCGCACCACTTCCAGCCCCTCATCGGCCTTGACCAGCAGCGCGCTGCTGCCTTGCTGGTCGTACTGGCTGAACAGCTTGGACATCGGCATGCCCAGCACGTCGCACAGACGGCTGAGGTTGTCGAGGCTGGTCGACACCTGGGCGTTCTCGATCTTGCTCAACATGCCCTGGCTGATGCCGGCAATGCGCGCCACATCGGCGAGCTTGAGTTCCTGCGCCTGGCGCTGGCGCTTGATCTGGATACCCAGGTACTGCTCAAGCTTGAGCTTGGGTGGGTCTTCATGGCTCATAAGGTCTGCACGGTTTCCGTTCAATAATTTTTATTTCGCACTGGGAAAGTGCACTTATTCATTCGCCTCGGTCATGGGCGGATGGATTATTCGCAGTGGGAAAAAGAGTTTCCCATATATACAGACGAAAAACCTCGTTCAAGCGAATTTCGCGCCGTCCTGGCAAAACTGGCAAGCGCCTTGCATTCCTGTAGTGAAAGTAAGTTTCCTGATTGGAATAAGTGCTTTTCCAGACAGTGAAACCACGGTTTTCAACTCTCCACTTTGCTTTCGACCCAGGAGTCCCGCCTCATGTTGCCACCCGAAACGCAGCGTCTGATCCAGGAGCACGGCATCAAGTATGTGCTGGCTCAGTTCGTGGACATCCACGGCTCGTCCAAGACCAAATCGGTGCCGGTCAACGGCCTGGAAATGGTTGCCGAGGCGGGCGCCGGCTTTGCCGGTTTCGCCATCTGCGGCATGGGCATGGAACCGCATGGCCCGGACTTCATGGCCAAGGGCGACCTGGCTTCGTTGATTCCGGTGCCGTGGCAGCCAGGTTATGGCCGGGTGGTGTGCATCGGTCACGTCGACGGCAAGCCATGGCCTTACGACAGCCGCTTTGTGCTGCAACAGCAGGTCGAGCGCCTCAGCCAGCGCGGCTGGACCCTGAACACCGGTCTGGAGCCTGAGTTCAGCCTGTTCAAGCGCGATGCCGCCGGCAGCCTGCAACTGGTCGATGCCAGCGACAGCCTCGACAAGCCTTGCTACGACTACAAGGGCCTGTCGCGGTCCCGCGAGTTCCTGGAGCGCCTGACCGAAGCCCTGCAACCGGTGGGTTTCGACATTTACCAGATCGACCACGAAGACGCCAACGGCCAGTTCGAGATCAACTACACCTACAGCGACGCCATGGAGTCGGCCGACCGCTTTACCTTCTTCCGCATGGCCGCCGGCGAAATCGCCAACGACATGGGCATGATCTGCTCGTTCATGCCCAAGCCTGATCCAAAGCGCGCCGGCAACGGCATGCACTTTCACCTGTCGATCAGCAGCGCGACCAACAAGAACCTGTTCCATGACGCCAGCGACCCGAGCGGCATGGGCCTGTCGAAAATGGCCTACCACTTCGCCGCCGGCCTGTTGGCCCACGGCCCTGCGCTGTGCGCCTTCGCCGCGCCGACCGTCAACTCCTACAAGCGCCTGGTGGTCGGCAACTCGCTGTCCGGCGCCACCTGGGCGCCGGCGTTTATCGCCTTCGGCGCCAACAACCGCTCGGCGATGGTCCGCGTGCCGTACGGTCGCCTGGAATTTCGTCTGCCGGACGCCGGTTGCAACCCGTACCTGGTCAGCGCCGCAATCATCGCTGCAGGCCTTGACGGCATCGACCGCCAGTTGCAGATCGACCAGGTCTGCAACGAGAACCTCTACAAGCTGAGCCTGGAAGAGATCGCCGCACGCGGCATCAAGACCCTGCCGCAATCGCTCAAGGAAGCCTGCGACGCACTGGAAGCCGACCCGCTGTTCAGCGAGGTCCTGGGCCCGGAAATCGTCGGCGAATTCATCAAGCTCAAGCGCATGGAATGGGTCGAGTACAGCCGCCATGTCTCGGATTGGGAAATCAAGCGTTATACGGAGTTCTTCTGAACTCCCAAGCCGCAAGCTGCAAGTAACAGCAGGTTGTGGCGAACACAGGTTTTTTATCAACACGGTCAGCTTGCAGCTTGAAGCTTGCCACTGCCGAACAAAGTGAGGACTGCCTTCATGTGTGGAATTGTTGGTTTGTATCTGAAGAACCCGGCGCTGGAGTCTCAGCTGGGCAAGCTGTTCGAGCCGATGCTCGAAGCCATGACCGACCGCGGTCCGGACAGCGCAGGCTTTGCCATTTATGGTGATGAAGTGGCTGATGGCTGGGTCAAGCTGACCCTGCAGGCCACCACCGAAGGCTATGACTTCAAGGCGCTGATCGGCGCACTGCAAGACAAGATCGAGGCCGAGCTGGACTGGTTCCAGAACGCCAGTGCCATCGTGCTGAAAATCAAGGCCGAAGAAGCCCCGGTACGTGCAGCCCTCACGGAGCTGGCGCCAACGGTGCGCATCATGAGCGCCGGCCAGAGCATCGAAATCCTCAAGGGCATGGGCTTGCCTAAAGAAATCTCCGAGCGTTTCGGCCTGGCCTCGATGAAGGGCAGCCACATCATCGGCCACACCCGCATGGCCACTGAAAGCGCGGTGACCATGGAAGGCAGCCACCCGTTCTCCACCGGCGCCGACCTGTGCCTGGTGCACAACGGCTCGTTGTCGAACCACTTCCGCCTGCGTCAGGAACTGCGCCGCGAAGGCATCAATTTCGAAACCGAGAACGACACTGAAGTCGCCGCCGGTTACCTGGCCTGGCGCCTGCAGCAGGGCGATTCCCTGAAGCAGGCGCTGGACAACTCGCTGGAAGCCCTGGACGGCTTCTTTACCTTCGCCATCGGCACCCGTAACGGCTTTGCGGTGATCCGCGACCCGATTGCCTGCAAGCCGGCGATCCTCGCCGAGACCGACGACTACGTCGCCATGGCCTCGGAGTATCAGGCGCTGTCGAGCCTGCCGGGCATCGAGAAGGCCAAAGTCTGGGAACCCGTTCCCGCCACCATGTACATCTGGGAACGCGAGTCGGCCTAAGGAGCACGCAGCATGAAAACCATCGATCTATCCGTAGCAACCGTGCGTGACCTCAACCAGGCGCTGCACGACCAGGTCAACAATGTTCAGGACCGCGAGTGGGTGGTTACCCACGCCAATGGCGCGCATAACCTGGCCGTCGGCGTCAACGAAGCGGTGTCCATCGATATTCAGGGGCATGCGGGCTACTACTGCGCCGGCATGAACCAGAAAGCCTCGATCACCGTACACGGCAACGTCGGCGTGGGCTGCGCCGAAAACATGATGAGCGGCTATGTGCGCGTCAAGGGCAGCGCCTCTCAGGCCGCCGGCGCGACCGCCCATGGTGGCCTGCTGGTCATCGAAGGCGATGCCGGCGCACGGTGCGGCATCTCGATGAAAGGCATCGACATCGTGGTCGGTGGCAGCATCGGCCACATGAGCTGCTTCATGGGCCAGGCCGGGCGTTTAGTCGTTTGCGGCGATGCCGGCGATGCACTGGGCGACTCGCTGTACGAAACCAAGATCTTCGTCAAAGGCAGCGTCGAGTCGCTGGGGTCGGACTGCATCGAAAAAGAGATGCGCGCCGAACACATTGAAGAGTTGCAGGCGTTGCTCAATCGCGCCGGCTTCAAAGAGAACGCCGCCGATTTCAAACGCTACGGCTCGGCCCGTCAGCTGTACAACTTCAAAGTCGATAACGCCAGCGCGTACTGATTCAGGAGCTTTACCATGACAGACAAGCAACCTCCCGTACTGCGCGAATCGGCCACCTTCGATCGCCTGACCATCCAGGAAATCCAGCGCGCGGCCGAAACCGGTATCTATGACATCCGTGGCGGCGGCACCAAGCGCAAGCTGCCGCACTTCGACGACCTGCTGCTGCTCGGCGCCAGCGTGTCGCGTTACCCGCTGGAAGGCTACCGCGAGAAATGCGGCACCGACGTGGTCCTCGGCAACCGCTTCGCCAAGAAGCCGCTGTACCTGAAGATTCCGGTGACCATCGCCGGCATGAGCTTCGGCGCGCTGTCGGCCAACGCCAAAGAAGCGCTGGGCCGTGGCGCCAGCATCGCCGGCACCAGCACCACCACCGGTGACGGCGGCATGACCCCTGAAGAGCGCGGCCAGTCGCAGCATCTGGTGTATCAATACCTGCCGTCGCGCTACGGCATGAACCCGGACGACTTGCGCAAGGCCGATGCCATTGAAATCGTCCTCGGCCAGGGCGCCAAGCCGGGCGGCGGCGGCATGCTGCTGGGCATGAAAGTCACCGAGCGCGTGGCCGGCATGCGCACCTTGCCGATCGGCGTCGACCAGCGTTCGGCCTGCCGTCACCCGGACTGGACCGGCCCCGACGACTTGGCGATCAAGATCGCCGAGATCCGTGAGATCACCGACTGGGAAAAACCTATCTACGTGAAGATCGGCGCCAGCCGTCCTTACTACGATGTGAAACTGGCGGTCAAAGCCGGCGCCGACGTGATCGTGCTCGACGGCATGCAGGGCGGCACGGCGGCCACTCAGGAAGTGTTCATCGAACACGTCGGCATCCCGATTCTGCCAGCCATCCCGCAAGCGGTTCAGGCACTGCAAGAGATGGGCATGCACCGCAAAGTGCAGTTGATCGTCTCCGGCGGGATCCGTAATGGTGCAGACGTGGCCAAGGCCATGGCCCTGGGCGCCGACGCGGTGGCCATCGGCACAGCGGCGCTGATCGCACTGGGCGACAACCACCCGCGCCTGGATGAAGAGCTGAAAAAGATCGGTTCGGCAGCCGGTTTCTATGACGACTGGCAGAACGGCCGTGACCCGGCGGGTATTACCACCCAGGACCCGGAACTGTCGAAACGCCTCGACCCGGTCGAAGGCGGGCGCCGCCTGGCAAACTATTTGCGTGTACTGGTGCTGGAAGCCCAGACCATGGCCCGTGCTTGCGGCAAGTCGCACCTGCATAACCTCGACCCCGAGGACCTGGTGGCACTGACCGTGGAATCGGCCGCGATGGCCCGAGTGCCGTTGGCAGGCACCAACTGGATTCCGGGTTCGCAGTATTAATGTGATTTGGTAATACCGGTAGGAGCGCGCTTGCCCGCGACCGGCTGCGTTAGCAGTCGTAAAATTTCAGCGTTTCATCAATTTTTGTGAGTGCTTCGCACTCAGTCGCTGGCAAGCGGACTCCTACAGGGTTTTGTATTTCATTTCGAGAGGCCAGGTATGGCCCGGCTTTATAACAACATTGCTTCTCTGCCAGACATTTACCATTCATAGCAGGAGCTTCGAATATGGTTAACCGTCTACCTGGCAAATCCCTTCTGGCGTTACTGGCGCTCAGCGCCTTCATTCCCCTGGCCCATGCGGCCGAAACCCCGACGCTCAATACCGGCAGCACCGCCTGGATGGTCACCGCCGCTGTGCTGGTGCTATTCATGTGCCTGCCGGGGCTGGCGCTGTTTTATGGCGGTCTGGTGCGGGCCAAGAACATGCTGTCGTTGTTCACCCAATGCTTCGGCATCGCCGGCGTGGTCGGTGTGCTGTGGGTGGTGTACGGCTACAGCCTGGTGCTCGACAGCAGCAACATGGTCGAAGGCGAAGTCACCTTCAACAGCTTCGTCGGCGGCCTGAACCGGGCCTTTCTGTCCGGCATGACCCCCGACAGCCTGGTGGGCGAGATTCCGGAAGGGGTGTTCGTCACCTTCCAGATGACCTTCGCCATCATCACCCCGGCGCTGATTGCCGGCGCATTTGCCGAGCGCATGAAATTCTCTGCCGCACTGCTGTTCATGGCCCTCTGGTTCACGCTGGTCTATGCACCGGTGGCGCACATGGTCTGGGGCGGGGCAGGGGCCTTGATGCACAACTGGGGCGTGCTGGATTTTGCCGGCGGCACCGCCGTGCACATCAACGCAGGCGTGGCGGCACTGGCCGCGTGCATGGTGCTGGGCAAACGCAAGGGCTACCAGAACACGCCGATGCCGGCGCATAACCTGAGCCTGACCATGGTCGGCGCGGCGATGCTCTGGGTCGGCTGGTTCGGCTTCAATATCGGTTCCGGCGGCGGTCTCAGCGGCTTGAGCGGCATGGTCATGATCAACACCCAGGTCGGCGCCTGCGCCGGCATTCTGGGCTGGATGCTCGTCGAATGGCTGAAAGTCGGCAAGCCCAGTGCCTTGGGTCTGGCAAGCGGCGCCCTGGCGGGGCTGGTCGGTATCACGCCGGCTTGCGCCTATGTCGGTGTCGGCGGTGCCCTGGTGATCGGTCTGCTGTGCGGCGTGGGCTGCTACCTGGCCGTGACCGTGCTGAAAAAACGCCTGGGCTACGACGACAGCCTCGACGTCTTCGGCCTGCATGGCGTGGGCGGCATCATTGGCGCGCTGCTGACCGGCGTGTTCTGCGTGCCGTCACTGGGCGGCCTGGTGCCGGATGTGAACATGCTCGATCAGGTGATCGCGCAGTTCAAAGGCGTGGCGCTGACCATCGTGTATTGCTTCGTGGTGAGCTGGGCGATTCTCAAGCTGGTCAATGCGCTGGTGGGCTTGCGTGCGCATGATTCGGTGGAAGAGATGGGGCTGGACCTGGCGGAGCATAACGAGCGGGCTTATAACCACTGAGTGGTGAAGGGATCCATCAATTTTCTGGCAGTGCACAACACTGCCAGACTCCATCTGTAGATCGGCTATCCAGCCACTTGGGCGCAAGGCCTACAGGATCACAACATCTGCATCGCGCCAATGCGTGTCCTGGACGCGCTTAGACAGTCAAATCGAAAGCAGATTTTCGATTTCTTATTACGTCATCTGCTCTGGAACCGTGATTTTTTCTCATTTCAACGGCTACCGCTTTGGCTTCCTCAAGTTTTGATTCGTGGATAAGGATATCTATGTATTCCCTCATGAGACCGAAATCATTTGGGTGCTTTCTCAGGGCAGCTAAACAGGTTTCATGCGCGATGTCGTGGTGCCCACTCAAGCATGAGTATCTAACCGCTCGGACATAGGCAAGGGGGGGAATTTCCTTGTCAAAATTCGCCAAGGCGAAAAACCACCTGGACGCAGCGCGCTGCGGGGTTCCCAGTTTTTCCGCGACTTCGCAAAAAAGCTGTATCGATGAGAATCGCTTTGTTGATCCGTAAAGCTTGAGAGCATTCATACTGGCTAATTCGATGTTTTTATTTTTAATATGCCACTTGGCTAAGGCCAGCCTCATTGACTCTTGGTAAATCTTTATATTATTTCTGTGGCGTCGGAACTCTTGCCGTGTTGCAGTGATTTCGTCCTTGCCTTTGGTGATAAGCCTTAGAAGGTAAGAGGGGATCATGGTGGCGTCTTTAAGCGCCTCGCTTACACCATGGCCACAAAAAGGCATTCGCAGTCTGTAAAGATTTTTCAAATGCTTTTCATATTCAAGGTAATGATTTCCGTCAATGGGGAAAAGCGGGTCGTAAGCGATAACGAACTCAGTGTCCTGACTTGCGTTATGTTTAATCTCGTCTCGTATAAAAGAGATGTCTCTCGCTAAAACCTTGAACCCGGAGTCAAAGCTTATTCGGGCTGGATCAATGGAGAACTGTGGACATATTGCTAAAACCTTCGAAGGGCGAAGCAGCGCCGAGGTGTGAATGGCGCCATATGCTCCCATGGACTGCCCATAGGCCAAGACTTCTGAATAATGGTCAGCTATTTGGCGCACCTCAGCAATCATTTCCCTAATATCATCATATTGATACCAGTGATTACCTCTAGGGATTATCTGCACCGAATCAAGCCCGGCAGCTCTGAGCGTCTCACGGCTTTGCCCTTTGCGCGGCATATGTAGGGTGTGCGTGAGTTGCAGAGGGTGGAATGTAACTACCAGTTGCTTTGACCGTACACTTGATGCGGGGCAGTGGATCGCAACAAGGTTGTCCGAGCTATAGATGATTTTGTCGGAATCGGGGAAGTCAAGGGGAATTGTGGTATTTTGCATGACATCCGTTTTCTTGCAAAGCCAACGAGTGTACAAGCGCTTCAGCCGTTTGAACATCGTTGGTGGCATGAGCCTCCTCTTGGGTATTCCTCTCTATCGTAAGCTCAGCCACCCAAAAGACTTTTCAGGTCGAGATGTTAATGTTTATGGCGTGCATTGGTTTTCTGGCCAGTCACTGAGTGAGAGCCTGATCGTCGGTAGCGGCTTGCTCGGTTTTTATTAACAGGGTATAGATATGGCTAAACGGCATGATGCCGTTATTGCAGGCCGGTCTCGAATAATAAGACTGACGAGCATGGGCTCATGGAGATAGCAGATGGCTAACGCGTTCAATCCTGATGATTCAACGACTTTTTACGATCATTTCACCTCTGTGAGCAAATCATTGACGCCTGTCATCGATTCTTCGATCCTGTTGCAGCGCTATGGTCTTGTCGACGCTGCTTCCTATATGGGACCGGCCTATATGGGAACGGCGCAGCAGAACACTATGTTGCTGCAGGCGCTGGACGGGAATGAGATTATCGAGGGCGGTCCCGGTAACGACCTGCTTGAGGGTGGCGCCGGTAACGATACGCTCGATGGCGGTGAAGGCCTCGATACGATGATTGGTGGCGATGGCAGCGATACCTACTATGTGCGCCAGAGCGGCGACGTGGTCATCGAAACCAATGCCACGGCCAGTACTGGCGGTACCGACACGGTGTACAGCTACCTGTCAGCCTACACCCTGACCGCCAATGTCGAGAACGGACGGATCATGGCCACTGGCGCTGCCAACCTGACTGGCAATGACCTGAACAACCTGCTGTACGCCGGGCAAGGCAACAAAGTCCTCAACGGCGGCGCGGGCATCGATACCGTGAGTTATGTCTACGGGCTGACCGGCACGACCGGGGTCACGGTGAGCCTGGCAGTGACCACCGCCCAGGCAACCGGTGGTTCGGGCACCGACACCCTGATTTCCATTGAGAACCTGGAGGGCTCGGCTTACGCCGACAGGCTGACCGGCAACAGCGAGGCCAACATCTTGAGTGGCGGCGCTGGCAGCGACATTATCGATGGCGGTGATGGCATCGATACCATGATAGGCGGCGACGGCAGCGACAGCTACTACGTGCGCCAGAGCGGCGATGTGGTTATCGAGACCAACGCCGCCGCCAGCACTGGGGGTTCGGACCTGGTGTACAGCTACCTGTCGGACTACACCCTGACCGCCAATGTCGAGAACGGCCGGATCATGTCCACAGGTAGTGCGAACCTGACCGGCAATGGCCTGAACAACCTGCTGTACGCCGGGCAGGGCGACAATAGGATCGATGGTGGCGCCGGCATCGATACGGTGAGCTACGCCTTCGGAGTGAAGGGTACGAAAGGGGCCATAATCAGCCTGACGGCGCCGTCGCAGCTCTACGCTGATTCGGGCTACGATGTCTTGAAGTCCATTGAAAACGTGGTGGGCTCGGCTTACGCCGACAGGCTGACCGGCAACAGCGCGTCCAATATTCTCAGTGGCGGCGCTGGTAGCGACACTCTCGATGGCGGTAAGAGCTTCACGGGCACTGCGGACCCCGATACCCTGATCGGCGGCGACGGCAGTGACGCCTACTACCTGCGCCGTGAGGGCGACGTAGTCATCGAGACCAATGCCACGGCCAGCACTGGCGGCACGGACGTGGTGTACACCTCCCTGTCGGCCTACACCCTGCCCGATAATGTCGAGAACGGCCAGATCGATACCACCTTGGCGGCGAACCTGACCGGCAACAGTCTGGACAACCGGCTGGCTGCCGCGTATGGCAACAATGTCATCGATGGTGGCGCGGGTAACGATACCGTCACCTACGCCTACGGGCTGACCGCCGGAGTCACGGTCAGCCTGGCGGTGGTGACGGCGCAGGCCACCAGTGGTTCGGGCATCGACACCCTGATTTCCATTGAAAACCTGGTGGGCTCGCCATACGACGACAAGTTGACCGGCAACAGTGCGGCGAACAGCCTGAGCGGCGGTGCCGGCAATGACACGCTCGATGGCGGGGCGGGGCTCGATACCATGATCGGCGGCGCCGGCGATGACAGCTACCATGTGCGCCAGAGCGGCGATTTGGTCATCGAAACCATAACCGGGCCAAGCTTTGGTCCTGGGGATACGGTGTACAGCTATCTGTCGGCCTACACCCTGACCGCCAATGTCGAGAACGGCCAGATCATGGCCAGCACTGCCGCGAACCTGACCGGCAATGCTCTGAATAATTTTCTGTACGCCGGACAGGGCAACAATGTCCTCGACGGTGGTGGGGGCGTCGACACAGTGAGCTACGCCTACGCCATGGCCGGGGTCATGGCGAGCCTGGCAGTGACGACGGCGCAGGCCACCGGTGGTTCGGGCAGCGACACCTTGATTGCCATCAAAAACTTGGCAGGTTCGGCTTACGGCGACAAACTGACCGGCAGCAGTGCGAACAATAGTCTGAGTGGCGGCGCCGGTAACGATACGCTCGATGGCGGTGCGGGCTACGATACCCTGACCGGCGGCGACGGTAATGATACCTACCACGTACGGCAGGGCGACGTGGTCATCGAGACCAACGCCACGGCCAGCACTGGTGGTACGGACCTGGCGTACAGCTACCTGTCGGCCTACACCCTGACCGCCAATGTCGAGAACGGCCGGATCATGACCACAGGTGCTGCCAACCTGACCGGCAACGGCCTGAACAACGTGCTGGCCGCCGGGCAGGGCAATAACGTCCTCAATGGTGGCGCGGGCATCGATACGGCGAGCTACACCTTCGGGGTGGCGGGCACGATCGGGGTCACGGTCAGCCTGGCGGTGACAACGGCGCAGGCCACCGGTGGTTCGGGTAGCGATACCTTGATCGGCATTGAAAACCTGGTGGGTTCAGGCCAGGCCGACAAGCTGACCGGCAACAGCGCGGCCAACAGCCTTAGCGGTGGCGCTGGCAATGACACGCTTGATGGCGGGGCGGGTAACGACATTCTGACCGGCGGAGCAGGGCAGGATATTTTCCGCTTTGCCTCCTTGCTCAATGGCTCTGATCCCAACATCGACCAGATCAAGGATTTTGTGCTGGCTGAAGACAAGATCCAGCTTGATAACGCCATCTTTTCGCAACTGACCAGCGTTGGGGGATTGGCTTCCGGGAGTTTTGTCGCCAGCAATGCCCCGGTCGCAAGCGATGCGAACGATTACATCCTGTATGACGTCGATCATGGCTTGCTTTACTACGATGCGGACGGCAATGGCAGTGCAGTTGCCGTCAGGTTTGCCAGCGTCACTCCAAACCTTGCGCTGACCGCTGCTAACTTCGTGGTGACGGGTACAGAGCACGTGGCCGTGACGCTCGCGGGTGTCTTGTCGACCGAGAGCGCGTTGGAATCGGCCTAGCCAGAATAGTTGCGGGTCCGCAAGTAGAGAGGGCATGCCATCCTTGGTAGACCGGGATCAGGACAATCCCGGCTGCTCCACCGCTCAATCAGTTTCAACGAAACGCCGGCACCACATGCTTCACAAACAGCTCCAGCGATTTCTTCTTCTCGGCGTGCGGCAGGCTGTTGTCGCACCAGAAGCTGAATTCGTCCACGCCCAGTTCCTGGTAGTAACGGATCCGCGCAATGATTTCTTCCGGGGTGCCGATCATGGTGTTCTTGCGGATGTTCTCCAGCTCGAACTCAGGACGCTCGGCGAATTTCGATTCCGGGCTTGGCTCCAGGAAACCATTGGCCGGTACGGTCTTGTTGCCGAACCAGGCGTCGAAGGTGCGGTAGAAGCGGTTGATCGCCGCTGCGCCGACTTTCCAGCCTTCGGGGTCGTCCACGGCGTGTACGTGGGTGTGGCGCAGCACCATCAGTTGCGGGCGTGGCACGTCGGGGTTGTTGTCCAGCGCGGCCTGGAATTTGTTCTTCAGGTCCAGGACTTCTTCGTCGCCCTTCATCAGCGGGGTGACCATCACGTTGCAGCCATTGGCCACGGCAAAGTTGTGCGAGTCCGGGTCGCGGGCGGCGATCCACATCGGCGGAGTGCTGACAGGTTTCGGCACGCTGGTGGAGGTCGGGAATTTCCAGATTTCGCCGTCGTGCGCATAGTCGCCGGCCCACAGCGCCTTGACCACCGGGACCATCTCGCGCAGGGCCTTGCCGCCTTCGGAGGCGGGCATGCCGCCAGCCATGCGGTCGAACTCGACCTGATAGGCGCCACGCGCCAGGCCCACTTCCATCCGGCCGTTGCTGATCACATCCAGCAGGGCGCATTCGCCTGCGACGCGCAGCGGGTGCCAGAACGGCGCAATGATGGTGCCGGCGCCCAGGTGAATGGTGGTGGTGCGCGCAGCCAGGTACGCCAGGATCGGCATCGGGCTTGGCGAAATGGTGTATTCCATGGCGTGGTGCTCGCCCACCCAGACCGTGCTGAAACCGCCTTCTTCGGCGAGCAGCGTCAATTCGGTCAGGTCTTCAAACAACTGACGGTGACTGACTTGCTCATCCCAGCGTTCCATGTGCACGAACAACGAAAATTTCATGACGTTACCTCGGTCTGTCGTGGCGCCCGGCGTTGAGTGGGGCGGGGCCTGTATTTTTTTGGTATACCGTAATATCAGTGCGTGACGCAGATCAAGCCGCGATGCTCAGGGCACCCATTTTCCCGCGGCAATACACCATGGGCGCGGCAGGCTGCTCGGGCAGGATCAGATTCTTCACCGCGCCGACCATGATCGCGTGGTCGCCGCCTTCGTATTCACGCCACAACTCGCATTCGATGATCGCCGTGGCGCCTTCCAGCAGCGGGTTGCCCAGCTCGCTCAGGCGCCAGGCCAGGCCTTGGGCCTTGTCTTTGCCCTTGCGCGCAAACGCATAGGCGCACGCTTGCTGTTCGGCCGACAACAGGTGAATGGCAAAGCGTTTGCTTTTGATCAGGGCCGGATACGAATCGGAGTTGTATTGAGGGCAGAACAGCACCAGCGCCGGTTCCAGCGACAGGGCACTGAAAGCACTGGCGGTCAGGCCGACCACTTCGCCGTCATCATCCAGCGTGGTGATGACAGTCACGCCGGAAGGGAAGGAGCCCATGACGTTCTTGTAGACATTCGGATCGATCATTATGTAGCCCTCATTGCGCACTTCTGGACGTTGTCGAAGCAGTTTCTTGTCTGTCTGATGGTATACCGTAATACTTTGTTGGCAAGAATTTTTTGTTCACCCGAAGAGGCAGGTGGGGCCGGTCGGCAACGCGCAACGCCTTAAATTACCTGACGTGCGGGGCGTTTTGTCATGCACCAAAAAGGCCCATACGGGCGCTGAAGCGATTGTGAAAGGTTATCAACGGGGGTTGCAAAAATTTGGCATACCATAATATGGTGTTATCAGCGTAGTGAATGGCATGATCGACACCGCCCACTGCGACACACTCATTACGTGCCCTTGAACGGGGGCGCTGCATGGTTTGGCTCTGCACAACAACAATTCAGGCGAGACGATGTTTTTTCATTCCAACCCAAGGGTGTCCGACACCCCGCTGCTTAGCGTTATCCGATTCGGCTTCTCTACTGCCAGGAGCCCTCGCTCCGTCCGTGCGTAAGGCATCGGGCCTGCCGCTTTTCTGAAGATGATCAACCTGACGCCGGTCTGTTTGTGCAGATCGCGGGGCCGTTCGCCTTCGCCAAGCCGCAGGACCCGATGGATTCGTCATCTGGCGCCCAGACCGGCGCCTGACCACCGGCTTCGAGATCGTCCTCATGTCCCAGAACAGCGCAGCAGCTCCGCTCATTGAAAACCACACCGTCGACTATGTGCCGCCGGCCGAACGCCACGGCAAGGCCCGCGACCTGTTTACCCTGTGGTTCAGCACCAACATTGCACCGTTGCCCATCGTCACCGGGGCGATGGCCGTGCAGGTCTTCCAGCTCGACTTCCTCTGGGGCCTGATCGCCATCGTGCTGGGCAACCTGATCGGCGGCCTGGTGATCGGCCTGGCCTCCGCGCAGGGCCCGCAACTGGGCATCCCGCAGATGGTCCAGAGCCGTGGCCAGTTCGGCCGCTATGGCGCCTTGCTGATCGTGTTCATTACCGCGCTGATCTATGTCGGCTTCTTCATTTCCAACATCGTGCTGTCGGGCAAATCGATCCAGGGCCTGGCGCCGTCGGTGCCGTTGCCCACCGGCATCATCATCGGCGCCCTGAGCGCCACGGCCATCGGCGTGATCGGCTACCGCTTCATCCATACCCTGAACCGCATCGGCACCTGGGTGATGGGCGCTGCACTGCTGGCCGGTTTCAGCATGATCTTCCTGCAGGATTTGCCCGACGACTTCTTCATTCGCGGCGGTTTCAATGCCGCTGGCTGGATCGCGACGCTGTCGCTGGGGATCATCTGGCAGATCAGCTTCTCACCGTACACCTCGGACTATTCGCGCTACCTGCCCAAGGAAATCGGCATCGGCAAACCGTTCTGGGCCACCTATTTCGGCGCCAGCCTGGGCACCATTGCCTCATTCAGCTTCGGCATGGTCGCCGCGCTGGCCACCCCCGAAGGCACCGAGGCCATGACCGCAGTCAAACAAGCGACCGGCTGGCTGGGGCCGATCCTGATGGTGCTGTTCTTGCTCAACATCATCAGCCACAACGCCCTGAACCTGTATGGCGCGGTCCTGTCGATCGTCACCTCGATCCAGACCTTCGCCGGCCAGTGGACACCGACCATCAAACTGCGCGTGGTGCTGTCGGCCATCGTCCTGACCGGCTGCTGCCTGGTGGCGGTGAGCGCCTCGGGTGACTTCATCGGCAAATTCATCGGCCTGATCCTGGCGCTGCTGATCGTGCTGGTGCCGTGGGCGGCGATCAACATCATCGACTTTTACCTGATCAAGCGCGGCGTCTACGACATCGAGTCGATCTTCCGCAACGACGGCGGCATCTACGGCCGCTTCAACCCACACGCGATCATCGCCTACGCCATCGGCACGCTGGTGCAACTGCCGTTCGCCAACACCTCGCTGTATGTCGGCCCTTACGCCAACTATATAGAAGGCGCTGATTTATCCTGGCTGGTCGGGCTGGCGGTCACCGCGCCGCTGTATTACTGCCTGGCAACACGCGGCAAGAGCGAAGCCCGCCGCGCGGCGCGGTTGCGCTATGGCGATTGAATGAAGGTTTGAAAGACCAGCGCCCTGCCAGAGATGGCAGGGCGTTTTGTTACGCCCTATGAATCGATGAGGCGAGGTCTGATAATGTCCGGCATCCAAGGGTTCCAGGCAGGTAAGTAATGGACTGTTATGCCGCACGTCATGTGACGTTTGCTTTGCTCCTCTTAGTGTTGTGCGAGCCCGTGCATGCCGCCACGTGGCAAATTTGCAGCCTGCAACTTCGCATCACCGATTCAGTGAAACATCCCTATCCGCAGCTGCAGGCCCAGGTCCTGAAGGCCAAGCCGGCATCGCCCACTGTCGAATGTCCGCCTGAAGGGGCGACCCTGCTGTTTACACCCGAAACGACAGACTACCAACGTACGCTCCCACGCCGACAGTGGCCCCATAAAGGGCAGACGGTGCAGGTTGATTACCGGTATCTGGATGGCGTGTGCAAAGGCGATGGCCACAGTCATGCGTGCCGTATCAAGCACTATCCCGTTGCGGGTCCTGGCACTCATTGAGGCTGATAGAGGAGGTGGCTCATGCCTGTCGATGCAGCGCTGGTCAGGATAAAAGAAAGTGATTTTTTCTCGAACATGGGCGCGCGACCTTCAGACACGGCGGATTTGATATACGCCAATAGCCTGCGTGAGGTGTTCGCAACGCCGGATGAGCCTTGCTTCAATCCCTGTTTCAACGCCATGGAATGGCTGCCGACATCGCCGACTCAGAACGATCCGTTCTACGTGCTGGAGAAGCCGGGTAAAGACCTGGTTGAACTTCGCATAAGCATCACCAAGGCTGTCATGGGCGCCCTCAAAGATTACGACAAGACAATTTTTATCGTCGACCAGCATGACTTCAGCGTGGCCGCGAGAAACGCCATAGGCTTTGCGTTCAGGCAGTACGTAACGGAACGCTATTATGGCCTGGGAAAGCGCTGGGAAAAGATAGTCGAGGTGTATTACTCAGGGCATTGGCCTGTGGGTTACTCAGCGGATAAGTTGGTTGTGGTGTAGGGCGAATCATGGACCGTAAGTTAAAGAAATCAATCAAGGACTACTATCGAAGCGTGTGGACAAAGGTCGCTCAAGATCCTGAGTCTCTCAGCCTTTTACACGCCAATAACATGATACTTCCTGACGAAGAGATGGCGCATGACGAGCTCATCGTCAAACTGCTCAAGGAACGAGACACGGCTGATAAGCAATCGGTCGTGGCGTCCTTTCTGATCGGCCTGGAAAACAGTCAGGCTGAGAAAAGAGCCGCACTGTCTGCCTATGCAATCTCGCTCAACTTTCCGGCGCATAGCTTTACATCGGCGCACGGTATTCAATGTGACGTGTGTGGCGCTTTCCAGAATAAAAAGAGAAACATGACGCTGTGTAACCTGGCCCGCTATTCAGCCGGTGTCAGCGGTAGCGGCTCGCCCGAGGATGTGTATCTTTTTCTCCGGGAGCATAACAAGGCGTCCATCCCGCAGGTGCAATCCGTCTTAATGCTGGAAAAGGTTCTGGCTGTATTAAGAGCGTCTGATCCTGACGATAAGCCCGTGACGATGGAGAAAAAGATCAGAGCGATTGCGGGTATCGATATGGACCAGGAGCAATCGCGAGGGCTTCTGGATTTGCTCGGTCAGACAGGCATTCTGCAAACCGCCACGCATAAGGGCTTCGTGCATCAGTACACGTACATGGGCCTTGCACCGAGGAAAAGCAGCTCGACGGACTGGAGCTATCCCGTGGATTTCTGGACCGGCAAAGAGGGCGTCAACGAAGACGCCGTCAATTTCTGGTTCGCTGATTATCTGTGATGTCATGAGTGACCTTGTGAATAGTGGTCCCTGAGGATGGCGACATCCTCGTTTTGGAGAGATGATCGGCTACACCTCCAAAAAGAACGGAAAACGTCATGAGCCTCCCCCTGCAAGGCATCAAGGTGGTCGAGATGGGCCAGTTGATTGCCGGTCCCTTCGCCGCCAAAATCCTCGCCGAATTCGGCGCTCAAGTGATCAAGATCGAACCGCCGGTCACCGGTGACCCGCTGCGCAAATGGCGTCTGCTGCACAACGGCACCTCGGTCTGGTGGGCGGTGCAGTCGCGTAACAAGCAGTCGGTGACCCTGGATCTGCGCCAGGCCGAGGCGCATGAGGTGGTCAAAAAGCTGGTCAGGGATGCGGACATCCTGATCGAGAATTTCCGCCCCGGCACCCTGGAAAAATGGGGGCTGGGGTGGGAGCAGTTGTCGGCGATCAACCCTGGGCTGATCATGCTGCGCGTATCCGGTTACGGGCAGACCGGGCCGTATCGTGACCTGCCGGGCTTTGGCGTGATCGGTGAGGCAATGGGCGGGCTGCGGCACCTTTCTGGCGAGCCGGGCCGGACGCCGGTGCGGGTCGGGGTGTCGATTGGCGATTCGTTATCGGCGCTGCATGGCGTCATCGGCGTGCTGCTGGCCTTGCGTCACCGCGAACAGCAAGGCGGCGCCGGGCAGCAGGTCGATGTCGCGCTGTACGAGTCGGTGTTCAACATGATGGAAAGCCTGATTCCCGAGCATTCGGTGTTTGGCACCGTACGAGAGCCTGCCGGCAGCAGTTTGCCCGGTATTGCGCCAAGCAATGCCTACCGTTGCCAAGACGCCAAGTACGTGCTGATCGCCGGCAATGGCGATAGCATCTACCGCCGTTTGATGGAGAAGATCGAGCGCCCGGACCTGGCCAATGATCCTGAACTGGCGCACAACGATGGTCGCGTGCGCCATGTGGCGCGCATCGATGCGGCGATTTCGACCTGGACCGCCGAGCGCTCGCTCGACCAGGTGGTGGCCGCCTTGCAAGAGGCGGATATTCCGGTGGGCAAGATTCTCGATGCTGCCGACATCGCCGTCGACCCGCATTACCAGGCCCGCGACATGCTGCTGGCCAGCACGCTGGATGACGGCACGCCGGTGACTTTACCGGGCATCGTGCCCAAACTGACGCTGACACCGGGTCGCGTTCAGTCCCGTGCGCCGACGCTGGGCCAACACACCGACACGGTGCTGGACGGGCTGGGTATCGACGCCCCGACCCGCGAGTCGTGGCGCCAGCGCGGCCTTATCTGAAAACAGGAGTGCAGACATGATCGACCACCTTGACCACCTGGTGCTGACCACCATCAACCTGCAGGCCTGCAAGGATTTCTATGTGCGCGTGCTCGGCATGCAGCTGGAGACCTTCGGCAGCGGGCGTCTGGCCTTTCGCTTCGGCGAGCAGAAAATCAATGTGCATGTGCGCGGGCATGAGTTCGAGCCCAAGGCGCACCTGCCGGTGCCGGGCGCGCTGGACCTGTGTTTTATCGCCAGCGTCAGCCTGGATGAGGTCATTGCGCAGTTGCACACCCAAGGCTGGCCGATCGTCGAAGGCCCGGTGCAGCGCACGGGCGCCACCGGGCCGATTCGTTCGGTCTATGTGCGCGACCCCGATCTGAACCTGATCGAGATCAGCGAGCGGCTTGAGTCGGTGCCTGGGCAATAACCTTGATTTCAAAATCGAAACCATACAGCCACGTTACCCCGACCGCCGTCACGGTCGGGTAGGGTGCCTCGCCCCAGTATTCGGCCACCACCTGCCAGATGGTCTCGAAGGTCGCTTGCGGGTCGACCATGAACACCGTCACATCCACCGCATCGGCAAAACTGCCACCGGCGGCTTCAAGAATCGCATTGAGGTTGTCGAAAGCGCGGCGTACCTGGGCTTGCAGTTCTGGCTCTTTCGAGCCGTCCTCGCGGCTGCCGACCTGGCCCGACACGAACAGAAAACCATTGGAGCGGATCGCCGGCGAGTAACGATTCTGCTCGTAAAGCGCCTGACGGCCTGCTGGAAAAACAACGTCACGTTGGCTCATGGGACATTCTCCATCGGTAAGTGATGGAGAAGACTTTAGAGCGCGCTGCCAGGCGGATAAACTCGCAACCCCACCCATCACTGTTTGCAAATCACAAACAATCAGGAGCCGCTGTGGACCGTTTCGATGCCATGCAGGCCTTCGCCCGAGTCGTGGAAACCGGCAGCTTCACCAAGGCGGCCGACACCCTGCACCTGAGCAAGACCAGCGTCACCCAACTGGTGCAGCAGCTTGAAGCGCGGCTGCGGGTGCGATTGCTCAACCGCACCACGCGCAAGGTCAATGTCACCGCCGATGGCGCCGCCTATTACGAGCGGGTGGTGCGCCTGCTGGCCGAAATCGATGACGCTGAAACCAGCCTGTCCAGCGCCTCGGCCGCGCCGCGTGGACGCTTGCGTGTCGATGTGCCCAGCCCGCTGGCGCGCATGGTGCTGATCCCGGCGTTGCCGGACTTCTATGCGCGTTACCCGGACATCCAGCTGGACATGGGCGTCAGCGACCGCAAGGTCGACCTGATCGACGAAAATGTCGACTGCGTGGTGCGCGGTGGTGAATTGACCGATCAGTCGCTTATGGCCCGGCGCCTCGGCGACCTGCGCCTGGGCGTGTATGCCGCGCCCGCTTACCTGCAACGCGCCGGTACACCGAACCATCCCCGCGCGCTTGAAAATCCGGCTCAGCGCATCGTCGGCTATCGCTGGGCGCGCACCGGCAAAACGTTTCCCTACGCGCTGCAACGTCAGGGCGAAACCCTGAACATCACCGGCCACAATGCCTTGATGGTCGACGACGGCAACGCTTACCTGGCGGCGGGCCTGGCCGGTTTGGGGATCCTCTGGCTGCCGGAATACATGGCCAAGGGGCACGTGCACAGCGGCGAACTGGTACAGCTGTTCAGCGACTGGCAGCTCGATGTGATGCCGATGTACATCGCCTGGCCACCTAACCGCCATGTGAGCGCCAAGCTGCGGGTGTTTATCGAGTGGGTGGTCGAGGTGGTCGGTGAATGGGGGCCGGAGCAGGGCGCTCAATAATCCGTTGACAAATTTGCGCAGGATTACGCATGATCTGCCGGCACTTTGCTATGCAACGGACTCCCCAATGCGTTCCAGCCTTGACCACTCGCCGATTCAGCCGGGCCTTCTTGCCCAGGTCTGCGCGCGCGTGGCCGTTGCCAATAAATCGAAGAAACAGTCGCTCATTTGACCGGGGCGCGCTGTCCCGTCAGATGGGCTGACAGGACACAAGGCGCCAGGCAAAGCTTTCCCTCGCACCCCCTCCCGCACTCCTTCTGACGGTGACCCGAACGGTTAGCCACAGGAGATTTTGCATGTCCGCTTTTCGAGGTATCTGGGTGGCGCTGGCCACACCGTTTCGTGATGGAGAAGTCGATTTCAGCGCGCTGCACGCTTTGGTGGGCAAGCTGCTGGACGACGGCGTTCGAGGCCTGGTGGTCTGCGGCACCACTGGCGAAGCGGCCGCGCTCAGCCATGATGAACAACTGGCGGTGCTCGATGCCGTGCTGCAACGGGTGCCGGCGCAGCAAGTGATCATGGGCCTGGCCGGCAATAACCTGCGTGAGCTGCTGGCATTCCAGCAACAGCTCCAGCAACGCCCGCTGGCCGGCCTGCTGGTGCCGGCGCCTTACTACATCCGCCCGTCGCAGCAGGGTCTTGAGTCGTTCTTCAAGACCGTGGCCGATGCTGCCACGGTGCCGCTGGTGCTGTATGACATTCCGTACCGCACCGGCGTGCGCATCGAGCGCGAGACCCTGCGCCGCATCGTTCGCCATCCGCGCATTGCCGCAGTAAAGGATTGCGGCGGCGACCTTGAAACCACCACCGCGCTGATCGCCGACGGCCACGCCGAGATTCTCACCGGCGAAGACCTGCAGATTTTCAACAACCTGTGCCTGGGCGGCGCGGGGGCGATATCCGCCTCGGCGCACATCCGCGCCGACCTCTACGTGGCCCTGCAACGTTTGATCGATAACGGGCAACTGACCGCCGCGCGGGAGACGTTCTACCGGTTGCTGCCGTGGATCAACGTGGCCTTTGCCGAAGCTAACCCCGCGGTGATCAAGGCGGCGTTGGCCGTGCAAGGCATTATTCAGGACGAACTGCGCGAGCCCATGCAACGGTGCTCGGCGCCGACGCTGGAGCGGGTCCGAGGTGTGTTGGCTGAGTTGGAGAGCGTGCAAGCGGCGGTGTAGTGGTGGGGCGAGTGGCCGTCTCGACCACTCGCCGGCTTTCAGCCTTTGGCTTTCAGGCTGCGCGGTGAAAACTTACCCATCTTGCCGTCTATGATCGCGTCGCTTTTCAAGCCGAAGCACAAGGGCAGGTAGCTCTTGAGGTCGTCAGGGGTTTCGCTCAGGCGGATATCCCAGCGTTGCTCGATGAATTTCAGCAAGGCAATGCCGCGTACAGCAATGCTTTGTGCATTCCAGTCCTGAAATTGTTGCGAGACTTCGGTTGCCGAATAGCTGGCATTTCGAAAACGTACGCGCTTGCCGCTTTCCTCACGTTGCTTTTTGATTCTGTACGCCTCGTTGGAGGCGGCTGAGTTGCTACTGCGCGAGAGCAATAACAGGTTGCCCAATGAGTTTTGCAGGGCCTTGCTCAATTTTCCGCCCCGGTCCGAACGACGGTCGAAGGGAATGTGTTGGTCCCAGTACTCCTGGCCCGCACCCGAAGGCGTTTGTGGGTAGATATGTTCGACTGTTTCGTCGAAGTGGAAGTCGGCCCAGGCCAGCTTGGGAGGGTGATTGCCATCGAGCTGAAAGCTGGCTTCATATTCAAACAGCGCCAGACGGGTAAAGTCCCACTTGTAGTAACCCTCGTCTTTTTGAAAGCGTTTTTCGATGCTGTTACGTAAGCTTGTCAGTGAAAAAATACCGTCCGGCTCAAAGCGTTCGTCAAAAGGGGCATCCGATCCGGGAGAGGCATTGCAAATGGAGGCTTTGATCCACGCAGTGGCAAGGTGGATAGCTGTTTCGCTATCAGCATTACGCATGCTGTCTTCATCGAAGAGGATACCAGTGCGTTCAGGTTTGAATAGTTCATACGCCAATCCATCCATATGCGCCCGCGCATACGTACTTCGGTTACCCAGAAGACGAAACACGATCACGATAAAACGCTCGATCTGCTCCAGCAGCGGAGCAAGGCATGCCAATGTCGAGGCAAATTCGCCGGGGCGACTTGTAGCGCCCGCAGTGGTGCTTGCCACGCGCAGGCAGGCTGAAAGAATCAGCGATTTGAAATAGGCGAAACCTGCATGGGACAACCTGTCGAGGTGCTTCTGAAGTTCTTTGGGCAGTTGTGCCGGCGCGTGGATATGCGACCACCACACAGCACCGACTTCCAGGCTTTGAACATATTCGGCGATGCCGGAAAAACTGAGGGTTTGATTACCCGGTGCAAACTCGGTCTCGAACAATACCTTGTCCAGCCAGTCCGCTTCGCGAGAGCGTTTGAAGTACGCCGTGGCATGCGCCTGCAGAAATTCATCGTCGTGATTTTGTGTTTTTGTGCTCCGCCCAAGAGCACGGTAGATACCTTTCCAGGCGCTATGAATCTGCTCGCGTAGTTGCTGGGAAGCCTCGCTTGGCGCCTGAAGAATCGTGGTCAGGTAGATCAAGCGATTTTTCAGCAACTCCATCTTCGACAGCGGCCGTCCCCGATTATTCAGCGTCTCGAAGGCCACATGAATATCGAATGTCGCCGACACCTCAAGCATGAACAGGCAACATTTTTCCAGAAGCGTGTTCAGCGTCTCACAGGCCTGCGCTGACGTCAGCTCCTGAACCCTGAGCGTGAACCAGGCAACGGCTGCCTTGAGGTTCAGTGCATAACTTGAGGCATCACGGGTGAGGCGGGCTTCGACCGAATTCACACCTGCAACGTAGAAACTGAAATAGTCCTGAAACTCCGGATTGCCATTAAAGATAATTGGATAAGTGGTTGCAGCTTCTCCCAGGCGGCCGCGTAACGCATTAGCGAAAATCATGGCAGTGACCAGGCGTTGCTGACCATCGATAACTTCGATGCGCTGCTCGCCGGTGCCAAGCCTGCGCACCAGCATCATGCCGGTAAAGTGTTGGCGTACCTCGTTCTGTCCAACATGTCCGATATCTCGCCAGAGTGCCTGCCATTGAGGCTCTGACCACGAGTAGCCACGTTGATAGTCGGGAATTTCAAAACTGAATTCGCTGAGTATTTCGCCAAAGCGGCGCAGATTCATGTCACTGGAGCCCATCGTTTGTCCTTAACTTCATCCCTTGATTGGGCGCGCGGCGCAGGATAAGGAGTTTGCGCATCAGGTGCCATCACTGTCTGTGCTGCTTGCCATCACTGTCGACACTGGAGGACGTACAGGCGGCGGATTGACGGGCGTCGGATTTTTGCCTGCATGACGTCGTCGATAAGCGGTGGCTTTGTCGCAAGAGAACCCTTCAAGCAGGTTGACGAGTAGTCTGGTTGACAAGTTGACGTAAGGCGTACTTGAGGATAGCCTGCAAACGCTGACAGCACCCAGGGATAAAGCAATGAAAGCGACTATCGAAAGCGCAGCACACTCAACCAGCTCACCGCAGGCCGCCAAGGCCGCATTGCTGAAGGGTTTCGAGCAGTTTCTGGAAGGACTGACTCAGCCATTGCTCGCTGAGCTCGCCAAAGGAGGCATGGAGGATCGTTATTTTGATGCACTTCAACAGACGCTGAGTGCCGCAGCGCCTCCGAAGGCAAGTATAAAAGTACGTAATCAGATGGCGTACGCCAAAGGCAAGGCATTGGCCTTTGAGAACATAAAAAGTGCTTACGAACTGCTTGATTCCAGAACGGTGTGCGAGCTATTGAATATCACCCGTCAGGCACTCAACAAGAAAGTGCAATCAGGGCAAGTGCTTGCTTACACCCACGGCGCGCGAAAGTACTATCCATCGTTTCAATTTGAACGTAATACAGTCATGCGTGAAATCGGGATGTTTACAGAGGCGGTCTCTGTGGACTGCAAAGAGGGTGATGCCTTGAATGGGCTATTGGGTTTTCTGGCCCAGGCAATGGATTATGCAAACCCTGGTGAGCCGGAAAATAGTCAGCCAAGGTATAAGCTGTTGGCTAGTCGTGACGCGTGGGCAATTATCGTCAGGGATTTCAACAATAGACTCTCCATGGGTAAGTAAAGGGCTCATTTGAGCATTGCGGTCACTCGACAGGAATCTGCAGGCGATTCAGGAATTCGCCTACGGTCTCTCCGCTGGACAGTTCTATGTCTTCTAATGGCTGCATGCAAATCGCTGTCAGTTGCTGCGGGCGGCCTTCAAAAAGCACCAGATTGCATCCTTCCCACCTGCCAGTGATCGGGTATACCCGTGAGGGGTAAAGCAGACCATCAACACAGGGTGTGTAGCGCATCACTACCTCACTCAAGGTTTGCGTGTAGGCATAGCCTTCGCTGCCTTGACCTCGTGACTCGACAATCGCACTCAGCACTCTGCCTGTATTACGGGCCAGTTCGGCGACATCAACCACGGCCAGCTCCCGAGCCGCTTCAAGTTGATGCAGCGATTTGCTTTCTATTTCCGAACGTAAAACAGGCGCGCCCATGCCTTTTTTGCCATGTTGTAATGTTTCTGCGATCGCCACCATATCGCTGGCTGCGACATAGCAAACGCCCAGTATTTTTTGAGGGTCGCCGTAACGTGTGTCTGAATCGGCGTTGTAGTAAACCGGATGGCCATGCCGGATTTCCTGTACCCGATAAAGCCGAACATGCGCCTGTATTTTTCGGGTGGAAATTCCCAGTTTTGAAATGATGGTTTGAATTTCTTTCTTAACCGACATGGGTGGCTTCTTTCTTGTTGTGATTAAGAAACAGGCTTCTGGCGTGTAGGAAGTTTCTGTTTAATAGTGCGAGTCCTGAAAATGTCAGAGGCAATTGCAGGGGCGGAAATTTAATATCAAGAAACCTGCAATAGCCAGGGTTTTTTGCAGGTGTCGATAATTAATAGAAAAGGTATTGAATAAGTATTTTCAAATTTATCAGGCAGGTCGGTGTGGTCAGTTAAAGCGGATCACTCGAAAAACCGCTCAACAATCGTCACAACAGCCTCATCAGCAGATACCTGCGCGGTATCAAGCGTAAACGGCTCTTCATCCCACGGCTCATATTCATGGCGCAATACCGAGGCCCAGCCTGGCGGCGTCAGCCCTGGAATATCGGCCTGGCGGCTTTCTACCCGGCGCTGATGTTCACCTGCATCTGTACAGACAATCCGGATATCCACCTGCTTTACACCCGCTTCCAGCGCTGTGGCGCGCCAGGCTTCTCGGCTTTCAGCCACCGGGTTCACGCAGTCGACGATGACCCGCTGGCCCAGTTGCAGGTTACTCAAGGCCAGCGCATTGGCGACGCCGTAGCCGCTGGCGCCGACATCGTTGGCCAGTACGGCGGCGTTGCGGATGGCTTGCTCGATAACGTCGATGCGCAAATACACCGCGCCCGTGGCAAGGGCGAGTTGGCGGGCGATGGTGGTCTTGCCGCTGCCGGGCAGGCCGCTAAAGACGATCAGCATGTCAGGGTGATCCAGAGCGAGAGGGCTGTGGATCATAGCGATCTACAGAGGCTGTCGGAATGATTTCGGCCGCCGGCGCCGTGGCATCGAACCAGCCCGGCCAGGAACTGCGATGCCGGTTACCGGCTTCGACACACGGAATCAGGCGTTCGGTCAGCACAGCGGTTTGGCCTACGGCCTTGGCCGTGCGGTATTTGATGCTGTGAATGCATTCGCGGTCGCCGAACTCGCAGCGGTTGAGTTTTGTGCCGCCGCACGGTCCATTGGCCAAGCCTTTGGGGCAGCTTTCCGGGCAGATGTACAAGGTGTCTTCAAGGCGGCATTGACCGCAGGTGTCGCACCCGACCATGGGCCGTTTGACGCTGCGCTCCAGCCGGTGCAACCAGCGTGCGCCGGCAGGTCTGGACCACAGCGAGCGTTGTACGCCCCAGCCGAATGCCTGGCTCAGCCAGGTCGTGCGGCTGAATAACTGGTGATGCAGGCCTTCGAGCAGGTGATAACGGGCCTTTTCCTTGCGCGAGGCGCTGATGCAGGAGTCGCCCAATTGCCAGCTTTCTCCCGGCGGGTGAAACGTCACGGGCGCCATGCCTTGAACCTGCCAACTGTCCTGCCAGGCCGTAAACCATTGCTCCAGCGTGCTGATCCGCGATTTCCAGTCATTGATTGCCTGCTCCAGCGCCTGCAACTGCGCCAGATCATGAATGCCCGACAGCTCCACGCCTGCGTAACCCATCAATTTCAGGCCAACAACCTGCAAACCCAGACGGCTGACACTGCGTTGCTGGGCGTGGGCTTTGGAGACTTCGGCCTCGGCGGCGACCGCCTCGCGCATGGACGGGCTGACCACCGTGCCGGCGACATGCTCCAGCAGGGTCGCGCGGCCGACGGTCAGGCCCATGAGGCAGGCCAGCAGCGGCTTGGGCGAGGGTTGCTGACGCATCCAGGCCAGCGCCTCAAGATGCTTCTGCGCATCGAAGCCCAGTTGCAAGGTCAGAAAATCTGCACCCGCCGCCAGCTTTTTCTGTGCCTTGAAATACTGTGCACCGCCTTCTTCCTCGCGGTATTTGAACGGGTTGAGTGCAGCCCCCAGCAACCAGTCCGGCCGCGCCTGACGCACGATCTGCAAGGCTGGCACCGACTCCAGATAGCGCACCGGCTGTTGGCCGGGCTCATGGCCGGGCAAGCGGTCGCCGCTGATGATGAACAATTGCTCAAGGCCCAGGCTGTCCATGCGTTCGAGCTGGCTGAGCAGATCGTGGCGCTCGCGGTCCTTGCCGGAAAAATGCACCAGCGCAGGCGCAGGCTCCGTCAGCCGGCTGAAGGCGTCCAGCGGCGCCAGGTCGAAACGGCTGCCGACCCGGTCGGCAATGGTCGCCAGCATCGGCCAGCCGCTCAGCGTCGTTCGCTGCATCAAGGCTTCAAAGGCCTCGAAACTCTTGGCCGACGGCTTGGGCACGAACTCCACCAGGCAAATGAAGCGTTGCTCGTGTAGCGCTTGTTTCAACACATTCATAGGGTCGCGTACCGGGCTGTTCCGAATCTGAAAAGGCAGAGTCTACCCGAGTGCAGTGTGGCGCATTGGTAGCAGGCACCCATGTCCGAAAACGCATGAAACTGCTCTGAACAAGACATGGCTGTCAAAGGGAACATGAGCAGATCTTGAGTTGATCACAAATATAATGAGTTTGTCTCAAGCTCGCCTGGCGCCGAGAATTCTCCCATTGAATGATTCCATTGGAGGATTGGCACATGGCTTTGGCACATAACCTGGGTTTTCCGCGTATCGGCGGCGATCGTGAACTGAAGAAAGCGCAAGAGGCCTTCTGGAAGGGCGATCTCGATGAAGCCGGCTTGCGTGTGGTAGGCCGCCAGTTACGTGCTGCCCATTGGCAGGTGCAAAAAAACGCCGGTATCGAGCTGCTGCCGGTCGGCGATTTTGCCTGGTACGACCAGGTGCTGACCCACTCGCTGACTTTCGGCGTGATCCCGGAACGATTCCGCCATCAGGCTGAAAAGCCCACCCTGCAAACCCTGTTCGCCATGGCCCGTGGCGCGGCGCAAGGCACTGGCGACACCTGCTGCGGTGGCGCTCATGCTCAGGAAATGACCAAGTGGTTCGACACCAATTACCACTATCTGGTCCCGGAATTCACCGTTGACCAAACGTTCAGCCTGAGCTGGGAGCAGTTGTTCGACGAGGTGCAAGAGGCCAAGGATCTGGGCCATGCGGTCAAGCCGGTGGTGATCGGCCCGCTGACCTACCTGTGGCTGGGCAAGACCAAGGGTGGCGACTTCGACAAGCTGGATCTGGTCGACCGCCTGCTGCCGCTGTACGGGCAGATTTTCCGTCGCCTGGCCGAGCAGGGCGTGGAGTGGGTGCAGATCGATGAGCCGATTCTGGTCCTGGACCTGCCGCAAGCCTGGAAAAACGCCTATGAGCGCGTCTACAACATTCTCCAGCGCGAGCCGCTGAAAAAGCTGGTCGCCACCTATTTTGGCGGCCTGGAAGATAACCTCGGTCTGGCCGCCAGCCTGCCGGTCGACGGTTTGCACATCGACCTGGTACGGGCGCCGGAGCAGTACCCGGTGATTCTTGATCGCCTGCCGGCCTACAAGATTCTGTCGCTGGGCCTGGTCAACGGCCGCAACGTATGGCGTTGCGATCTGGACAAGGCGCTGGACGTGGTGCGCCATGCCCATGAACGCCTGGGCGAACGCTTGTGGCTGGCGCCGTCGTGCTCGCTGTTGCACAGCCCGGTGGATCTGGCGCGTGAAGACACCCTCGACAGCGAACTGAAAAGCTGGCTGGCCTTCGCGGTGCAAAAGTGCCAGGAAGTGGCGCTGCTGACCCAGGCGATCAATCAGCCCGATGCCCCTGAAGTCACTCTGGCACTTGAGCAAAGCCGCGCCGTGCAGGCGGCCCGTGCCGCGTCGTCGCGTATTCACAAACCAGACGTGCAGGCGCGTCTGGCCGCGATCAGGCCGGCTGACAGCCAGCGCCAGTCGTCATTCGCCGAGCGTATCGGCAAACAGCGCTCGGGCCTGGATCTGCCAGCGTTCCCGACCACCACGATTGGCTCGTTCCCGCAGACCTCGGCTATCCGCCTGGCGCGGCAGTCGTTCAAGCAGGGCACGTTGAGCGCGGCCCAATACACCGAAGCCATGCACAGCGAGATTCGCCACGCGGTGGATGTGCAGGAAAAGCTGGGTCTGGATGTGTTGGTGCATGGCGAGGCCGAGCGCAACGACATGGTCGAATACTTCGCCGAACAACTGGACGGCTATGCCTTCACCCGCTTCGGCTGGGTGCAAAGCTACGGCTCGCGCTGCGTGAAACCGGCGGTGATCTTCGGTGACCTGAGCCGTCCGCAGCCCATGACCGTGGCCTGGAGCACATACGCCCAAGGCCTGACCGACAAGGTCATGAAGGGCATGCTGACCGGGCCGGTGACCATGCTGATGTGGTCCTTCGCGCGGGAAGATGTAAGCCGCGAAACCCAAGCCCGGCAACTGGCGCTGGCGATTCGCGACGAAGTGCTCGACCTGGAAGCGGCCGGCATCCGCATTGTGCAGATCGACGAAGCTGCCTTCCGCGAAGGCTTGCCGTTACGCACCGGCGCCTGGGCACCGTACCTGCACTGGGCGACCGAAGCGTTCCGCCTGTGCGCCTCGGGCGTGCGTGACGAAACCCAGATTCACACGCACATGTGCTACAGCGAATTCAACGATGTGATCGAGTCCATCGCTGCCATGGACGCCGATGTGATCACCATCGAAACCTCGCGCTCGGACATGGAGTTGCTGGAGGCCTTCGAGAAGTTCGACTACCCGAACGAGATCGGCCCGGGCGTCTATGACATTCACTCGCCGCGGGTGCCGGGCAAGGACGAAATGGTCAAACTGCTGCGCAAGGCGGCCCGCCGTATTCCGGCCGAACGCCTGTGGGTCAACCCGGATTGCGGCCTGAAAACCCGTGGCTGGCCAGAGACCGAAGCGGCACTGGTGAACATGGTTGCGGCGGCAAGAGCGCTGCGTAAAGAAAGGGCGCTGTCGAGCTGAGCGCAGGCATTTTACCTGCCGGGCCTAGCCATTGAAGGGCTCAGGCCCGAGCTTCTCGACCACATGGTCCAAAAAGCAGGTGATGCGCGAAGCCAGGGTCGTATTACGGTAATACACCGCATTGACGGGCTGACGAACGTCCAGCGTCTGATCGTCAAATAACGTGACCAGGTCGCCACGGCGTCGATCTTCCACGGTCATGAAGTCAGACAGGCAGACAATCCCGTTGGCGCTGAGCGCCAGATGCCGTAATGACTCGCCGCTGGTGGACAGGAGCGTCGGTCTGATATGGATTCTCGCGCCACTTTCATCGTGCAGCGGCCAGGTGTTCAGTGATTCCGGCTCACTGAAACCGAGCAGGGTATGGCGTGACAAGTCGGCAGCGACCACCGGATGGCCGTGCTTCTCGAGATAGCGAGGGCTGGCCATGATCCGGATGCGGCTATTGCCGATCAGCCGTGCATGCAGCGTCGAGTCCTTGAGCGGTGCAATGCGGAAGGCGACATCGGCGCGCTTTTCAATCAGGTCGATGATGCCCTCGCTGGACTTCAGCTCCAGCTCAACCTCGGGGTAGCGCTCACGAAAGCTTTCCACCAACGGCACCAGCACGTGAAGCATGAACGGCGATGCCGCATCGACGCGCAGCCGGCCCACAGGGCGCAACCGGCGGGCGGCCATTTGCTCTTCGGCCCGGTCGACGGCCATCAGAATGTCTCTGGCATTGATCAGAAACGCCGCGCCTTCTTCGGTCAGTTCCAATCGCCGCGTGGTGCGCCGAAGCAGTGTGGTTTCAAGTTTCTGTTCCAGACGTTTGATGGTTCTACTGGTGGCCGAGATGGTCAGGCCGATCATTTCGGCCGCCGAGGTGATAGACCCGGTGTCGACAATGGCGACGAAGGCCTGTAGCTCATCGAGCGTGGTTTTCATCTGAATGTCTCTGCGCTTCTGAAACGTCGTGAAACGCATCTAAACACAAAGTGCCAAGCGTTTTGCAGCCATTGTCGACCTCAAATCAATTATGTCTTTACCGAACTTGCGTTTAAGTCAAAAGAGCAAGTCGCTACTATCGCCGCACTTTCTCTTACGCAGGATCGCCGTCATGAAACCCATCTGGGCCCTTGTCGCACTGGCCATCGGTGCTTTCGCCATCGGTACCACCGAGTTCACGCCCATGGGGCTGTTGCCCGTCATTGCCAGTGGCGTTGATGTTTCCATCCCGACCGCTGGCATGCTGATCACCGCCTATGCCTTGGGCGTCATGATCGGTGCGCCGGTCATGACCCTGGCGCTGGGACGCTTCCCGACCAAGAAGGCGTTGATGTTCTTGATGGGCATTTTTGTCGTCGGCAACCTGTTGTCGGTGATCGCGCCAGGGTACTGGACCCTGCTGATTTCACGGTTGATCACCAGCCTTAACCATGGCGCTTTTTTTGGCCTGGGGTCGGTGCTTGCTGCCAGCCTGGTGGCGAAAGACAAACAGGCCAGCGCGGTGGCAACCATGTTCCTGGGCCTGACCATCGCCAACATCGGTGGCGTGCCTGCCGCCACCTGGATCGGCCAGCAGATCGGCTGGCGCATGGCCTTTGCGATTACCGCCGTGCTGGGGATCGTCGCCATTGTTGCGCTGGCCATCACCTTGCCCAAAGGCAAGGCCAATCCGATGCCCGACATCCGCGCAGAACTCAAGGTCCTGACCCGGCCGGCGGTGCTCATGGCGCTGGCGACCACCGTGATGGGCGCGGGTGCCATGTTCACGCTCTACACCTATGTCGCGCCGGTGCTGGAAGCCCTGACCGGTGCTTCGGCAACGTTCATCACCCTGGGCCTGGTGTTGATTGGCGTCGGCTTCACGATCGGTAATGCGCTGGGTGGGCGTCTGGCGGATTGGTCGCTGGAAGGCAGTACAAAACTGTTCCTGGGCCTGCTGGCACTGGTGATGTTGGTGCTGCCGCTGTTGCTCGGCAACCACATTGGCGCCGCCATTGGCCTGTTGGTCTGGGGTATTGTGACCTTCGCCATTGTTCCGCCGGTGCAGATTCGCGTCATGCAGGCTGCTCATGATGCGCCGGGCCTTGCGGCCTCGGTCAACGTCGGTGCCTTCAACCTTGGCAATGCGCTGGGCGCGGCGGCCGGCGGCGCGGTCATCTCGATGGGCCTGGGTTACGCCGCCGTTCCCCTGGCCGGTGCCGTACTGGCCAGCGCAGGCTTGCTGCTGGTACTGGCCAATCGAGGCCGCAAGGTCGAGACGGTCAACCCCGGCAGCGTGTGAGGTTTTCTTACAGCAGGGATGGCAATCAGCCGGGCATTGTGTAGGATCATGCCCGGCCCATGCTGCCCGCCGCTCGCACCCTTTGGGGAAGGTGAAAGCATCTCGACTATCTTGCGAACTCAACCGCTTCTTTGTAGCGTCGAGGCTCGGCAACGCGAGCACCGAAAGGCCTTGGCCCCAAGGAGCTGTAAATGATTTCGATAGAACACGCCAAACAGATGGCCAAGAGGCTGCGCGCCTCACTGCAAACGCCGCTTGAAGCGCTGTCGCACGCCGCGGCACTGGAACTGGTCGCCCGGCAGCTGGGCTACAAGGACTGGAACACCGCAGCGGCCCTCTTGAGCCCTGAACCTGCACCCACCAGCGTGACATTCGGTAAAGCCATTCCTGTGCTGCGCAGCTTCGATGAAGCCAAGGCGCGGGAGTTTTACCTGGATTTTCTGGGGTTCAGCGTCGAGTTCGAGCACCGCTTCGAGGCCGATCTACCGCTGTACCTGGGCCTGGTTCGCGCAGGCTTGCCCCTGCATCTGTCCGAGCACCACGGCGATGCCAGCCCCGGCGCGACGGTCTTTATCCCCACGCAAAACATCGAGCAACTGCGCGATGAGTTGCTTGGCAAGCGTTACAGCTATGGACGCCCGGACATCGTCGAGCAAGGCTGGGGCAAGGAAATGCAGGTCTACGATCCGTTTGGCAATCGGCTGCGGTTCTGCGAAGGCTAAAGCGCACCCTTAAAGACCAAGGGACGCGAAAAAGTTCTGAAAAGCCGGTGCGTTGTAGCCTTGTCGCCAGACCAACCAGGTGTCGACCAGACCTGCCTCCAGCACCGGCAAACCCTGCGGCACCTGACACAACGCCAGCACGCTGCGCGGCAGCAGGGTGACGCAGGCGCCTGCCGCGACGCAGGCAACCATCGCGTGATAAGAGCCCAGCTCCTGGATCTGCCAGGACGAGCCGGCCGAAATGCCCAACTGATCCTGAGCAATACTCCGATAGGTACAGCCCGCCTTGAAAGCTGCCAGCGTTCGGCTGCGCACGTGTTGTGGTTCTGTGATGCCCGCTTCGCTGGCCGGCAGCAACAGCACCAGCGCTTCTTGCCAGACCGCCACGGCTTGCATGCCGTGCGCAGCCAGTTCCGGCTCGACATCGCTGGCCGGCGGCAGTGCCACGAACGCACAGTCCAGTTGGCCGGCGCGCAGTTGATTGAGCAGTACACCCGATGGCCCGGTGCTGACTTCCAGCCGCGTCGCAGGCCAGGCCTTGTTGAAGGCCGCCAGCCGCATCGGCAGCCGGCTGGCGGCCGTGCTTTCCATGCTGCCGATGCGCAAAGTGCCGCCAAGGGCGCCGCCGCCGATCACCTGCCGCGCCTCATCTTCAAGGGCCAGCATGCGCTGGGCGTACACTCGAAACTGTTGGCCGGCAGCGGACAGGCTGATGCGCTTGCCTGTGCGTGTAAACAGCTCGGCGCCCATGTCGGCTTCCAGTTGCTGAATGCGCGTCGTGACATTCGACGGCGCCCGGCCAAGCAGGGCGGCGGCGCGGGTGATGCTCAGCTCGGTGGCCACGGTGTCGAAGATTTTTAGCGTGTCGAGATCCACTTTGGTGTTCTCAATATGAAAATGATGTGCTTATATTATTCTCATATCGATAATTATCAACGGCCGATTCCCTCACGTCACGGAGCCGATCAATGAGCCATTCCAGTTCCTTCGCAGCCCGGCTGCGCATCCACCCGATCATTCAGGCGCCGATGGCCGGGGTCGCTACGCCGTCATTGGCGGCCGCCGTTTCCAACGCCGGCGGTCTGGGCTCTCTGGGCATCGGCGCCAGTAGCGTGGCCCAGGCCCGGCAAATGATCGAGCAAACCCAGGCGCTGACCGATCGGCCGTTCAATGTGAATGTCTTCTGCCACGCCCCGGCCATCCGCGATGCTGCACGTGAGCACGCCTGGCTTGAACATCTACAGCCTTTATTTGCCGAGGTCGACGCCCAGGCACCGGCCACGCTGGACGAAATCTATAGCAGCTTCGTTCAGGACGCTGAAATCCTCGACCTGCTGCTTGAGACCCGTCCGGCGGTGGTCAGCTTTCATTTTGGCCTGCCGTCAGCCGGGCAATTGCAGGCGCTCAAACAGGCGGGCATCTGCACCCTCGCGACCGCGACCAACCTGCACGAGGCCCTGCAGATTCAGCAACTGGGCTTCGACGCCATCGTGGCTCAGGGCATCGAGGCGGGTGGGCATCGCGGCATGTTCGAGCCGCAGGCCATCGATGAGCAACTGAGCACCTCGGTGCTGGTGCGCTTGCTGGTCAAGCACATCGACCTGCCGATCATTGCGGCCGGCGGCATCATGGACGGGCAGGGCATCCGCGCGGCACTGGCGCTGGGCGCCGCCGCAGCGCAGCTGGGCACCGCGTTTATTCTGTGCCCCGAATCGGCGGCCAATGCAGGCTATCGCGCCAACCTGAAAAGTCCGCGTGCGGCGGTCACCCGCCTGACTGCGGCGTTGTCCGGGCGGCCGGCACGCGGGATCGTCAATCGCTTTATCGAACACGCCGAACGGGCAGGTGCTGTACAACCGGCGGCGTATCCGCTGGCCTACGATGCGGCCAAACAACTCAATGGTGCGGCGGCAAAATCGGACAATCACGCGTTCGCCGCGCACTGGGCAGGCCAGGGCGCGCCCTTGGTCCGGGAATTGCCGGCGCAGGAATTGATGCGTGTGTTGATTGAGGAATGGCGTGAGTCCAACGGTTAAGATGACCGCGCCAAGACCGGAGAAATGTGATGAATGAAGCCATCCCGAGCGAGCCGTTCAAGCGGCTGTTTTTCGCCTTGCCCTGTGAGCCTGTCCAGCGCAAGGCCATTTCTCGCTGGCGCAGTGATCTGCGCTTGCGCAGCGGACGTCCGGTGCCAGCCGAGAATTTTCACCTGACCCTGATGTTTCTGGGCGCTGTCAGCGTCAAGCAGCTGGCGGCGATCCTCGAAACCGCTGCACGTTTGCGCCCGCTCACGGCGCCAGTGGCGTTCGAACTCGATCAACTCGATGTCTGGCGCCGCAGCCAGGCGCTGGTGTTGACCACTCAGGACGCACCACCGGCCTTGCTGCGTTGGGTCTATGACCTGCAACAGGCGATGCTGCCACTGGGCCTTGAGCTTGAGTCGCAAGATTTTCGTCCACACCTTACGCTGATGCGCGATTACCGCGACCCGGTGCCTGAAGCCAGGGTGCCGCCTGATTTTCGCTGGAACGCGCGCGAGTTCGTGCTGTTCGAGTCGTACAAAGGGCGCTATCAGGCGTTGGCGCACTGGCCGCTGGTGCAAGTCCCTGCGCTCAGTGAGCGAGCGCCACCGCTTCGTCATCCGTTCTAGAGGTGCCGATTTACAGACTGCGGCCCAGATCCTCCCAGAACGCCTCGGCAAACGGTGGCAGCGGCGCCACCGGCCTTGCCAGGTGAATCTCCAAGGCGATGTCCCAGCTTTCATCCAGCGCGCGGATCAGTTTGCCGTCGGCGCGCTCCTGTTCGGTCAGGCTTTTCGGCAGCCAGGCCACGCCCTTGTTTTCCAGCGCCATCGACGTCAACACCGCCGCCAGATGGCTGCTGAACGAAGGCTGCAAATGCAGGTAGCCGGCCTTGTCCTGTAACTGCTGCTCCAGAATCCGCCCCAGCCCCGACTCCTTGGTGTAAGCCAGATAGGGCAGGGTTTGCAGGTCCGCGCCAAAGTCGGCATCGGCACCCATCAACGGGATCAGCGTGTCGACGCCCACCGCCTTGCTCAAATACTGGCCGAACGGCAGTTTTGGCGGCACCTGCGGGTGGCGATGGCTGAGCAGAAACTGCACCTGGCCGTGCATCAGCATGCGTTCGCATTCGGCCATGCTGTCCGATTGCAGCCTGACCGCCTCGATGGGCGCACCGCGGCCAAGCTGGCGAATCCACTTGGGAAAGAACGTGAACGACAGCGAGTGGGTCGCGGAAAACTTCAGGCTCTTGGCCGCGGTGCCGGCCACTTCGCGGGCGTCCTCACGAATCCGGTATAGCCGCGTGGCGGCGTCCTGCATGCTGGCCAGCACATGCTCGCCGGCCAGCGTCAGGGTCGCGCCCTGAAACGTGCGCTGAAACAGCTCGACGCCCATCCATTGCTCCAGCGCACGAATGCGCCGGCTGAACGCAGGTTGGGTCACATGCCGCGCCTGGGCTGCACGAATAAAGCTGCCGTGTTCGGCCAGGGCGATGAAGTCTTCAAGCCAGACGAGTTCCATGAGTGATGCTGACCCTGCATTGGTTTAGCGTTTTATAGCACGGCAGCCTTGAACCAACCGAGAGGCCTGCAACAGATAGCCATGCCGAAAAGGCATTGCCTGCGCCGATAACAGCATTATCGGCGCGTTCTCGATGCGCCTAACGTGGCAAGCATCACAACAAGAGGACAACGCCATGCGCATCGTAGATATCCGCGAAAAGACCGTCTCCATTGCCTCGCCCATCGCCAATGCCTACATCGACTTTTCCAAGATGACCTGCTCGGTCGTGGCGGTGGTTACCGATGTTATTCGCGACGGCAAACCGGTGATCGGCTACGGCTTCAACTCCAACGGGCGTTACGGCCAGGGCGCGTTGATGCGCGACCGCTTTCTGGCGCGCATCAGCGAAGCCAGACCTGAGTCGCTGATCGATGAAGCCAATGACAACCTCGACCCGTTCGCCATCTGGAAAACCCTGATGACCAACGAAAAGCCCGGCGGTCACGGCGAGCGCTCGGTCGCTGTCGGCACCATCGACATGGCGGTGTGGGACGCGGTGGCCAAGATCGAAGGCAAGCCGCTGTACCGCGTGCTCGCCGACCGTTACCGCAACGGCGTGGCCGACGACAAGGTCTGGGTCTACGCCGCCGGTGGTTACTACTATCCCGGCAAGGATCACACCCAGCTCAAGACCGAAATGCAGAGCTATCTGGATCGCGGCTATGACGTGGTGAAAATGAAGATCGGCGCCGTGCCGCTGGCCGAAGACCTGTCGCGCATCGAAGCGGTGCTGGACGTGGTCGGCAGCGGCCGGCGCCTGGCGGTGGACGCCAACGGCCGGTTCGACCTGAAGACCGCCATCGCCTACGCCGAAGCGCTCAAGCCTTACGACCTGTTCTGGTACGAAGAGGCGGGCGATCCGCTGGACTATGCCCTGCAAGCAGAGCTGGCCAACCACTACGACCTGCCGATGGCCACCGGCGAAAACCTGTTCTCGCACCAGGATGCCCGCAATCTGCTGCGCCACGGCGGCATGCGCCCGGACCGCGACTTTGTACAGTTCGACTGCGCGCTGTCCTACGGCCTGGTCGAGTACCTGCGCACCCTCGATGTCATGCAGGAACTGGGCTGGTCGTCGCGCCGCGTGGTGCCGCATGGCGGTCACCAGATGTCGCTGAACATCGCTGCCGGCCTGCATCTGGGCGGCAACGAATCCTACCCGGACGTGTTCCAGCCCTTCGGCGGCTTTGCCGATGGCATTCGGGTCGAGAACGGTTATGTCGGCCTGCCGGACATTCCGGGTGTGGGCTTCGAAGCCAAGGCGGCGCTCTATGAAGTGATGCGCGAGCTGGGCGAGCGTTAATCGGTTGTACAGCGGCCGCTTCATCAGAAGCGGCCGCTTTTTGCCCTCTACACAAAAACAAAACGAGGTGCGACAACATGGAAAAGTCAGGATCACGCTGGTATGGCCAGCTCTATGTGCAGGTGCTGATCGGCATCATCATCGGCGGCATTGTGGGTTATATCGAACCCGGCTTCGCGGCCAAGCTGCAACCGCTGGCCGACGGTTTCATCAAGTTGATCAAGATGCTGCTGGCGCCGATCATCTTCGGTACCGTGGTGGTCGGCATGGCCAAGATGGGCAGCATCAAGGAGGTCGGGCGAATCGGCGTCAAGGCGCTGATCTATTTCGAGATCCTGTCGACCATCGCACTGGTCATCGGCCTGGTGGTGGTCAATATCGTCAAGCCCGGCGTCGGCATGAACATCGACTCGGCCAAGCTCGATGGCAGTGCGATCAGCAAATACACCCAGGTCGCCAACGATCAGGGCGGCACCGTGGATTTCTTCCTCAATATCATTCCCCACACCTTTATCGATGCCTTCGCCAAGGGCTCGATGCTGCAGGTCATTCTGCTGTCGGTGCTGATGGGCGTGGCGCTGGTGCAGATGGGCCCGGTCAGCAAGCCGCTGATCAATATCATTGACCTGCTGCTGCAAGGGCTGTTCAAGATCGTCGCGATGGTCATGCGCCTGGCGCCCATCGGTGCCGGCGCGGGCATGGCCTTCACCATCGGTAAATACGGGCTTGGCACCTTGTTGTCGCTGGGGCAACTGCTGATTGCGCTGTACATCACCACGCTGGTGTTCATCGTGGTGATTCTCGGCACCGTGGCGCGCTGGTCCGGCTTGCCGCTGATGCAGTTCCTGCGCTACTTCAAGGATGAAATCCTCATCGTGCTGGGCACCTGTTCCACCGAATCGGTGCTGCCACGCATGATGGCCAAGCTGGAAAAACTCGGCTGCGAGAAATCGGTGGTCGGCATGGTGCTGCCCACCGGCTTTACCTTCAACGCTGACGGCACCTGCATTTACCTGACCATGGCCGCGATCTTTGTCGCCCAGGCCACCAACACGCCGCTGACCTTCATGGATCAGTGCGTGCTGCTGGGTGTATTGCTGCTGACCTCCAAGGGCTCGGCCGGTGTAGCGGGGGCGGGCTTTGTGACGCTGGCCGCGACCTTGACCACCATCCATACCATTCCGTTGGTGGGCCTGGTCCTGTTGCTGGGTATCGACCGCTTTCTCAACGAAGCGCGGGCCGTGACCAACCTGATCGGCAACGGTATCGGCACCATCGCGATTGCCAAGTGGGACAACGCCTTTGACCTTGATGCGGCCAAACGTGAAATCGCCGCGCTGGACACTGATAAGGCCAAGGCGCCGCAAGCGGTGCCGTTACCGGGTATCGACAAGGGCTGATTGCACAAAGGGCATGGGCTGTCGAACAAACCCAGTGTTTGGCAGCCCGTCTTTGTCTACCATGCGCTCTTCTCCAGACTGTCCGGATCACCCTGAAATGCCCGCGCCCAGCTTTCGCACTGCCACCCCGCTCGATGCCCCACGTTGCTACCAGATCGAAATCGGCGCCTACGAAGGTGACGAAGCCGCCACCCAGGAAAAGATCGCCACGCGCATCGCGCTGTACCCGCAGGGCTTTCTGATCATGGAACTGGAGGGCCAGGTCATCGGCTTTATCAACGGCGGCTGTGCCCATGAGGTGCAGATGGCCGACGAAGCCTTCAAGGAGCTGGTCGGCCACAGCAGCGAGGCGCCCAACGTGGTGATCATGTCGGTGGTGATCGATCCGGTTCACCAAGGCAAAGGCTACGCCACGCGGATGATGGCGCAGTTCGTCGAGCGCATGCGCGCGATGGGCAAGCAGAGCATTCACTTGATGTGCAAAGAGCGGCATGTGCCGCTGTACCAGCGCATGGGCTATGGCTATGTCCAGCCGTCGACCTCGGACCACGGCGGCATGGCGTGGCATGAAATGCTCATGCAGCTCTGACGGCAGGGCATCGAGCCATGGATTCGGTATTGATCATCGTGGTCCTGGGCGCGGCGCTGGCCGGTTTCGTCCAGGGCCTGTCGGGCTCCAATTTCGGTCTGGTGGCCATGGCCGTCTGGGCCTGGGTACTGGACCCGACCCTTACCGGGCCGCTGGTGGTCTGCGGCTCGCTGACCGGGCAATTGCTGGCCGCCAGTGCCCTGCGTAAACAACTGGACCTGCCGCAGCTGTGGCCGATGGTTGCCGGCGGGCTGCTCGGCGTGCCGTTGGGCGTGTTGCTGTTGCATCAGGTCGACCCGGTTCTGTTCCGCCTGCTGGTCGGCATTCTGCTGGCGTTGTGGTGCCCGCTGATGCTGTTCGCCAGCCACCTGCCGCAACTGCCGGGCGACAGCCGCGCGGCCAATGCCGGCGTCGGTGTCGTCGGCGGCATCATGGGCGGGTTGGGCGGTCTGACCGGACCTGCGCCGGCCTTGTGGGCCGTGCTCAAGGGCTGGAGCCGCGACAGCCAGCGCTCGGTGATTCAGGGTTTCAACCTGGCCATGCAGGCCACGACCCTGATCACTTACCTGGTGTCGGGCACCATCAGCGCTCAGGCGTTTGCCTTGTTTCCCGTGGTGATCCTGGCGGTGTTGTTGCCGACGCTGTTCGGCGTGCGGCTGTATCGCGGCTTGAGCGACCAGAGCTTTCGCAAGGTGGTTCTGGGCTTGTTGACGCTGGCAGGCTGGGTGTTGATCGGACAGGCGCTACTCGTAATGTTCAGCGTCCAAAGCCCGGCATAAGCAGGCAAGCGCCCAGGCTGACAAGCGCGACACCAATCACCTTGTCGACCACATGCTGTTTTTCCAGAAGGCGTTGGCGCAGCGCCGGCGCCGAGAAAAACACCGCCACGAGGCTGAACCATACCCAGTGCGACACCGACATGAACGCGCCATAGGCGAAGTTGGCCGCCAGTGAGCTGTTGATTTGCACAACCTGACTGTACGTCGCCACGACAAACAGCATGGTCTTGGGGTTGAGCGCATTGGTAAAAAAGCCGCTCCTGAAAGCGCTCCACGCCGAAGGGCTGCGGCCTTGGGCTTCATTGAGCGTCAGTGCGGTTTTATTGATGAACGACTTGATGCCCAGGTAGATCAGGTAGCCGGCGCCGAGCACTTTCATGCTCATCAACAGCAGCGGCGATTGAGTGATGAGCACGGCGATGCCAAACACTGTGTAGAAGACGTGAACCTGAACCCCGCACGCAATGCCTAGAGCGGCCATCAAGCCCATGCGCCGTCCAAATGCATAGCTGTTGCGGGTCACCATGGCAAAGTCGGGGCCCGGACTGATCACCGCCAGAACGGTAATTGCAGCGACGGCCAGTAGTTCGTTCATGAATGCTCTCCGAACGGATGATAAAAGTGCGCCAATGATGGCGAGTTGAAGGCGTTTGGAAAAACGATTTATAGTCCGCGAAATCTGTGAAAAATCATCGACCATGACCCTACCGCCGCTGGCAGCGTTTCGCTTCTTTAACGTGGCTGCCCAGACCCAGAGCTTCGTCAAAGCCGCCCAGCACTTGCACGTCACCCATGGCGCTGTCAGCCGTCAGGTGCGCTTGCTGGAAGAGGCCATGGGCGTCGAATTGTTCGAGCGGCGCAACCGGGCGATCTTCCTCAATGAGGCTGGCCGCCAGCTGCACAGCGTCACCGGTCCGTTGTTCGATCAGCTCGAAAACGTCGTCGATCGACTGCAACGCGAAGCACGCGAAGACGTATTGGTGCTCTCATGCGAGCCGACCATTGCCATGAAGTGGCTGATCCCGCGCCTGCCGGCCTTCAATGAGGCTTATCCTGGTGTGCAGGTCCAGCTGTTGGCCGCCGGTGGCCCTATCGATTTCGCCCGTAGCGGCGCGGACCTGGCGATTCGCCGGGATGATTTTCATTGGGGTGAATCGGTGCACAGCGTCACGCTGTGTGATGAGTGGATCGGCCCGGTGTGTGCGCCCGCCAGCGTTCCCGATCACCAGCAATTGCACGGCGCGCGCTTATTGCGCAGCAAGACCCGCCCGATGGCCTGGGATAACTGGCTGCGCCTCAGCGCGGTGACACTGAGCGATGTGCTCTGGACCGACTACGAACACTTTTACCTGTGTATCCAGGCCGCAACGGCAGGGCTGGGGACAAGTATGGCGTCGTTGTTGATGGTTCAGAACGAACTGGAAGCCGGGCAACTCAGCGCGCCGTTCGGCTTCATTCGCGATGGCTCGACTTATTGCCTGTTATCGCCCAGGCCGTTTGCGGAAAGTTCCAAGTGCCAGGTATTTCTGGAATGGGTGGCGGGGCAGATGAACGAGTGTATTGAACAGGTTCTGAAAGAGCGGCCTGCCAGGCACCAGCCGCTCAAGTCAGCCGTTCGCCGGTGCTGACCATCCAGCGAATCAGGCTGGCCAGCGGCACACAGTGCTGCTGAACCGAGCACCACGCCGTGTGCTCGTCGCGGTACAGCTCGACATAGCGGCTCAGCACGATGTGCTGGCCATCATCGGCAAGGCGCAGCTCGATTTCGCGGCAGTGCAATGAAGCCGGGCAGGGCGTTCGGGTTCTGCGGTGCAGCACCAGGACATCGTCGCTATTGGTCATCGGGTTCACCGTCGGGGCAGGATGACGGAGCTTGAGCAACGGCGCCGGACTTGCCTTCCAGGACGAAGCTGGCGCGCTGATGCGCCACGGTGTCGCGCACGGCCAGGTAGTAATCAGGGTATTGGCGCAGATGGTCAGTGACTGGCAAGGCCTCGGCGCGGCCATCGACGATGCCGCCGACGGTATTGATGGTGCCCAGGGTTTCGACGGTGTCGCTGTTGCTGCCAAGCGGGTCGACCACAAAGCTCAGCAACTTGCCGGCGCCGTCGCGCACGTTGGCGCTGCCGAATATGGGCAGTTCAATGATGGGGCCGCTGGCGATGTTCCACACCCCGAATGTCTGGCCGAAGTCGGCTTTATGCCGCGCGATGCCCATCTTGCCTGACACGTCGATCAGCCCGACCACACCGGCGGTGGTGTTTATCACAAAGCGCCCGAATGTGGTGACCGAGCGCTGGCCATTGCCTTGCAGCAGGTCGTTGATAAAGACCTTGGGCTCGCCGAAGTTGGCGACAAAGTTGTGGACACCGGTCTGGAAAAACACCGGCAGGTGCTTGTAACCACGGGCAACCGGCGCCAGGGCGTAATCGTCCACGGTACGGTTAAGGGCGAAGATGCCGCGATTGAGCGATTCTGCCGGGTCATCAACGTTGTAGCTGATCGGGTCGCAAGGGCCAACCGGCGTTGACGGCGCGCTGGCACAGCCGCTGGCGACGGCAACGACAAAACCGGCAATCGTGAGGCGAACGAAAGGTGAGGCGCGTTTGATAAGTAGCATGCAAGGTCATCTCGGCAAGAAGTGTGGGCGATCTTGCCTGCACTTTTTTGCCTGAAAATGTCCGCTTTATTGCCCAGCGGTCACTTTATTGCCGAATTGAAATATATGACGCAGCGCCCGGAATGATTTTAGATAGGCGCTGTATATTCATCAGGCAGCGAGCCCACAGTGAGCCATTTATTACTGGTCGACGATGACCTTGAAGTTCTCGCCCTCTTGCAGAAGTTTCTTCAGCGCCATGGCTACAGTGTGGAAGTTGCCACCGATGGCCCTTCGTTGTGGCGCGCTGTCGAGCGGCGCTTACCGGACCTGATCATTCTCGATGTCATGCTGCCTGGCGAAAGCGGCCTGGTGTTGTGCCAGCAACTGCGCGCCCGGCATACCGTTGCGGTGATCATGCTGACGGCCATGGGCGAGCTGAGCGACAGGGTGGTCGGGCTGGAGCTGGGCGCCGACGATTACCTGACCAAGCCGTTCGATGCCAGAGAGTTGCTGGCCAGGGTTCGGGCTGTGCTCAGGCGCACGGGCGAGGTTGCAGCGGTATCAAGCGACCCTTCGCGTGCGGTTCTGGAGTTTGCCAATTGGCAACTGGATATCGCCCGCCGCGAACTGCGTTCACCGGACAAAGTCATGATTCCCTTGTCGAGCGGAGAGTTCGAGCTGCTATTGGTGTTTACCGAACACCCGCAGCGCGTCCTCAGCCGGCAGCAGTTGCTGGATCTGGCGCGGGGTGAGGCGTACGACGCCTTTGATCGTAGCGTTGATGTGCAGGTCAGCCGGCTGCGCCGCAAGTTGCAGACCGATATGCACAGTGAGCCGATGATTCGTACCCTGCGCAATGCCGGCTATTTGTTCAGCCCTGCGGTCGTGAAACGATGAGTTTTCTGACCCGTTTGCGCGCCAGGTATAACCGCCCGCATGACACGGTGGCGCGCTGGATTGCCCTGACCACCATGGCGGCGATGCTGACCTCGCTGGCGCTGTATGGCGCTTTCAACCTGCTGGCCGGTGTCTGGGCGCGTCCGCCCATTCTCGAGACCGGCTTGATGGAAAAGGCCGCCACCATCACGCGGATCATCAACGCCGCCTCGCTGGATCAGCGGCCGGGCATCGCGCAAGCGGCCAGTGACAAGGTATTCAACGCCCAATGGTTACCGCGCCATGAAAACGCCTCTTTACCCGAAACCAACGAGCCAGGCTTTGATGAGGGGCAGCAAATGCTGCGTGACTTGCTGGAGATGCCTGAGGCGAGCATAGAGGCTTACGAGCCGGGCGACTGGCCCGCGCAACAGGCCGAGCGCCCTTATGTATTGATGATCCAGCTGCCTGACCAGTCCTGGATGCAGTATTCGGTGCTGACCCGTAAATGGGGGCTGGATCCGCTGCAACGCAACCTGATCGTTATCGTTCTGGCGCTGTTGTCGACGGTGGTCGTGGCGCTGATCGCCACCCGGCACCTGGCGCTACCGCTGGAGCGTTTTGCCGAAGGGGCCCGGCGCTTTGGCAAGGATTTTCGTGCGCCCCCCATTCCTGTGGTCGGGCCACATGAAATTCGCCAGGCCATATTGGCGTTCAATGCCATGCAGGCCCAGATCCAGCACTTCCTCAATGACCGCACGCAAATGCTTGCCGCCATTTCCCACGACCTGCGGGCGCCGTTGACGCGCATGCGCCTGCGCGGCGAGTTCATCGAGGATGGTGCGCAGCAGGCCCGGTTGTTCAGGGATGTGGATGAGATGCAGGCAATGGTCAACAGCGCCCTGGATTTCTTCCGCGATGAGGCACGGCTTGAGCCGGCCACGGCGTTCGATCTGGCCGAGCTGTTATTGACCGTCGTCGATGACTTCAAGGATGCGGGCGTGGACGTTTCATTCAATGGCCCCATGCGCTTTGTTTACTGCGGACGTCCCAACGGGATTAAAAGGGCGCTGACCAATCTGGTCGACAACGCCATCAAATATGCCGATCAACCCGGCGTGCGCTTGATAATCGCCGGTGAATACGTCGAGATTTACGTGCTGGATCGCGGGCCGGGGATTGCCATTGAGCATCATGAGCAGGTGTTTGCTCCCTTTTATCGCCTCGAAGGGTCACGCAACAAGAACACCGGTGGCGTCGGCCTGGGCCTGTCGGCCGCACGGGCGACGGTACTTGAGCATGGCGGCTCGATCACGTTGCGTAACCGGCGTAGCGGCGGGCTTGAGGTCAACGTGAGGTTGCCGTTGAGTTGAGCGTTTGGTCGACGGTTGAAGCAACAAAAAATGGGGTGTTACTTGATGTGGAAGATTCCGGCAATGGCTTTCAGGGCCTTGCTGCCATCGGCTTCATATAAGCCCTGCAGCATGTCTTGATCGTTAAGGCGATGCAGGCGCATGTGGTTGTAGAAAGCCTGCCCCAGCCGCAGTCCCTCAAATGTGCCAGCTTCCCAAAGTGCCAGAAATTCATCGTAGGTTGCTTTTTCGATTTCAGGCTTTATTTTGTTATTCATAGGAAAGGCCCCTTGATTTGAATGATGGTATGCGTCTTATGACGCGGGTCTGCCGGTATGAAACACCTGAAGTCATTGTGGAGTTGAAGATGGATTTTGCCGCTACTTTTTGGCAATGGTATGGGCAGGATGAGTTCGCACGACTTCTTGCCGTAGGCGATGCATTGCAGGCGCTTACCTTCTTGGCTAAAAGCGCAGAGGAGCAGCGATACTCCATTCCGGACTGCCCGGCATGTGAGGCCTGGTATTCAGCCATGCTGCCTCTCGGTGAGGCGCTTGCCGTGTGCGGTGCCGCCATGCCAACCGTCGTTCGCAGTCAGGTCCAGGCGGTCTGGACGCTGTGCAGTTCGCTGCCGGAGTCAGCCTTTCGTTGTGCAGACCGATCTATCTTCGATCAAGATGAATGGCAGTCCATTCGCAAGGCGTCCAGGCGAGCGCTGCAATCAATGCAATCAGCGCAGATCAGGCCCTATCTTGAGGCAACAATGCTGGAGTGCCGAAAAGCGATCACACGTTGACCGTTAGAGGTGCTCTTGAGGAGCAATCACAGCCGAATGCGCCGGGCTGCCTGTCGATTCTTCGCGGCAAGGATCAGGCAGGATGATCGCCCTCATCCATCAAACACTCAGCACCACCTGCGCCGCCATTGCATAACGGTTCTTGCCTTCGCTCTTGGCGTCATACAGCGCAAGATCGGCGCGGCGCATCAGGCTGACCATCGACTCTGCGGGTTCACGTTTCGCCAGCCCCACACTGATCGAAAGGCGCGTACCGAACAACTGGCTGGAGTTGACCGCATCGACAATGCTGCGCGCCAGTTCCTGCGCCTGCGTGACGTCGGCTACCCGGGCGACCACCGCGAACTCTTCGCCGCCCAGACGGGCAATGTTATGACCCAGGCTGTGGTCGCTTAATATCCGGGCGACTTCCACCAGTACCCGGTCGCCGACATCGTGGCCGAAACTGTCGTTGATCTTCTTGAAGTCGTCGATGTCGAGCATCAGGAAAAACAGCGGCGCAGACGCGGTGTCATTGGCCAGTGTGGCGGTCAGACGCTCCATGAAGGCGCGGCGATTGGGCAGCCCGGTCAGGGTGTCGGTGTAGGCCATGCCATGCAGTTGGCGCTGCAGATCGAAGACGTTCTTGCGTATCCGGCAAAACGTCATGCACACCAGCGTGGCAATCAGCAGGCTCGCCACAATCAGGATCAGTGTCAGGACGAAGTCCAGTGGCCGGCCGAAGTGCGGGTCGACGACATAAAACAAGGTCAGCCAGATAGCGGTCCCGGTGCTCAAGGCATGCCAGGGCTGAGCGTGCATGGCTGAAACAGGCAGGCTTAGCACCAGGCCAATGGGCAGGAACCACACCAGCGGGTTGCCAATGGCGTTAGACAGTGAGCCCAGCCAGGCGGTGCAGGTACACAGCAACAGCAGACCGCTCAGCCATAAATGATGCGTGGTGCGCGCCCGCCAGGTCAGGAAACAGGCAATGGCTGCAACCGGGGCATAGCCATACAGCCAGGCAGACAGGGCCTGGCTTGCGTTGGCCAGCCCCAGGACCAGCAGGCAGATGGCCGTCGCCATGATTTCACTTGAAATCTTCAGCGGGCGTAACTGGGCAAAGGAGTGTTGCTCAAGACTTTCTTCTGCTACATGCATGCTTTACGACCTCGCCGGATGCCCGGTCGCTCATGATGGCGACCGGTGCATCTGCTCTCAAAACAGGGTGTGGCGATGGACGTTGCTCTGTCACAAGCCGTAACTACTGATTACCACGGTGCGTGCGACCATGCTAGTTAACAGATGTTTCGTCTGAGGGTTCAAGGCATAAGAGAAGTGTTCAGTCAGTCGACGATAAACAGCCTGGCGCCGGTCGAGGTTGACGAGCGGTGCGCCTCGGCGTTATCGGCGACCTGGTAACTCATGCCTGCGGCCAGCGTGAATACCCGGCCATCCTCCAGTTCGGTGTCGAGCTGGCCTTCCAGGCAAAGCAAAATGTGGCCCTTGTGGCACCAATGGTCAGCCAGGTAGCCAGGCGTGTATTCGACCATACGAACCCGTATTGCGCCGAACTGGCAGGTACGCCAGTAAGCCGTGCCGGTGTCGCCCGGATGCGCAACAGCTTCAATCTTCGACCAGTCGGTGGTGCCAAAGGGGATGTCGGTCAGGTTCATGGGAGCCTCGCAGATTAGGGAGCCGGAACCGTACCGAGGCGGCACGCGGGACGATAGATACAGACCGGTTTTATTTCCTTGATACAGCGTCTTCAAGCGCGGCTGGCCCGGGCGCTTCGGTCAGGGCTGAACGAGTACGCCACTCACTCAGCAGCAGGCCTGCCAGTATCAGTAGAGCGCCAAGGGCCTTGGCCTGGGTAAACCGGTCGCCGGCCAGAAAATAGCCAAAGATTCCGCTGAAGACCGGTTCACAGATCAGGATCAGGGCCACTTTATGAGGTGAGACGGTGGCTTGGGCGCGCGTCTGGATGTAATAGGCCAACGCCGTCCCCAACAGTGCAATCGCCACGATGTTGATGAGCGAGTTGTTTGAAGTCGGGATTGAAAACTCACCCGCCATCAAACTCCAGGCCAGCGACAGCACGCCCACGGTGGCCAGTTGCAGAAACGCGAATACTTGCGAGGGCGCCGAACTTTCAAGTGTCGACAACACCACGATGTGTAACGCAAAGCCAAGCGCGCAACCCAGCACAAGCAAGTCGCCGTAATGCACAGAGAATCCTTCAAGGCTTAGGAAACCAAGGCCCACCATCGCAATCGCGGTGCCCAGGACTTGTCTTGAACTCGGCCGTCCGTGACCTGTGAAGTACAGGATCAATGGAGTAAACACCGTGCACAATCCGGTGATGAACCCGGCGTTGGACGGTGTGGTATGGGCGACGCCGGTGGTCTGCAGCGAGAAGGCGATAAACAGCACAAGACCCGCGCCAAGACCACCCAGCCAATCCTTGCGCCGCAATGCGGGCAATGCTGCGATTGCAAAGGGCAACAGTAAGGCGGCCGCGAGCAGAAAGGTCAGCGCATTGAAGGTCGATGCGCTGATCGTTGTCAGGACTTCATGCTTGGCAACGAAGCTCCAGCCCCATATGGCAGTAACGCCGATCAAGGCCATGGACCAGCCGGTATTTCGAGACATGACAACTCCCCAGGCAGTCATTTATACCGAACGACTGGCCAGAAAGTTATGCAGCGGTACCCGAAGTGCAGAAAGGTAATGGCAGGCATTGAATTTGGCAAGAAGCCACGGCCGCAAGCGTTACTTGCGGATGTCGATCAACAGATCGAACAACAATTGCGCCACCGGCGATAACGTTCTCCCGCGCCGCGATATAAGCCCCAATGTCCTGCTGATCGAAGGATCCTTGAGCGGGCGTGTCACCAGTGTGGGATGGCCGTTCTCTGGCATGGCCAGTTTTGGCACCACACCAATGCCCAGTCCTGCTTCAACCAGGCTTACCAGGGCCGGTACGTGTTTCACTTCACAGAATGAACGCGGGCGAATGTCACGGTTGGCAAGGGCCTGATCGATCAGGAAGCGATTGCCACTGCCCTGCGCCAGGCTGATGTAATCGGTCGTCGACAGGTCGTCCCACGTCAGTGATGTGCGCTTCGTAAGCGGATGACCGACCTTGAGTGCCACGACGAACGCTTCTTCCAGCAGCGGCTGGAACACCACTTCCGAATCCTGGGTACCAATGTAGGTCAGCCCGAAGTCGGCTTCGCCCCTGGCCACCACGGTCAGAATGGCGGACGACGACTCATCGATAACCCGAATGCGGATGCCGGGGTATTTGGCGTGGTATTGCCGGATCACATCGGGCAGAAAGTATGCGACGGCCGAGGGCACGCAGGCAATCGTCACCTCACCCGACAGGCGATACGAAAGGTCGTGAAAGCCAATCAGCGCCTGTTCGAGTTCGTTCAGCACATTCCTGGCCTTGGGCACGAAGCCCCGGCCAACCGTTGACAGCTCGACCCGACGGGTCGTGCGTTCGAACAGTTGTACCCCCAGAGCTTGCTCCAGCTTGTCGACCCGCCGCGACAGGGCCGACTGCGACAAGTGCAGCGCCTTGGCGGCCGCGCTGAACCCGCCAAGATCGGCAACGGCGAGAAAACCACGCAAATCGGCCAAATCAAAATTCATGCGTTTTACTCATAAATTGCACTTTTATTTGCAATTTACTTTTTAATCCTCGGCCGCCACTCTGTCAACTCGCAGGCACATCGGAGTCTTTTCCAGGGTGCCATGCCCCACGGTCCCACCTTTCAATCATCGAGCCAGGTTATCGCGCAGGCAGACGTGTGCCTGGCCGAATGGAAACGAGCGTATTTAAATGAACAATAAAAAAGAACTTCACAGCGCCCCTGTCGATGAACTTCGTCAACGTGGGCGTCTGGCATTTCAAGGGCTTGGCCTGACACCTTCGGCTGCCGAAAAAGTTGCCGAAGTGCTGGTACTGGCCGATCTGTTCGGCTTGACCACTCACGGTCTGAGCCGTATCGAATCCTACGGCGAGCGGCTCGAATCGGGAGGCATCAGCGCCAGCGCCGAACCGGCACTGGAAACCGTCGCACCGGCCATTGCCCGCATCGACGGCCGCAATGCCGTCGGCCCGTTGGTAGGCATGGCTGCGCTGGACGCCGGTATCGAGCTTGCCAGACAGTTTGGCATCAGCCTGGTATTGGCACGGGGCAGCAACCACTTCGGGCCGGTTTCGCCGTATGCCTATCTCGCGGCTGAGCAGGGTTTTGCCAGCATCATCGGCAGTAACGCCACCACGACAATCGCGCCTTCCGGCGGCAGTGACGCCCGCCTGGGTAATAGCCCATTGGGCTTTGGCGTGCCTAATCCCGATGGCAGCCATTTCATGCTGGACATGGCGATGAGCGTGGTGGCGCGCGCCAAGATTCGCAATGCACTCAAGGGTGGGGAGCGTATTCCGGACACTTGGGCGACCGACGCTGACGGCAAACCGACCACCGACCCCCGCGCCGCCCTGGACGGCTTTCTTCTGCCGATTGGCGGCCACAAGGGTTATGGCCTGGCGCTGGTCGTCGATCTGCTGGCGGGACTCTTATCCAATGCGGCTTACCTCACCCATGTGAAGTCGTGGGTCGATGCGCCGGATGAGCCGCAAAACCTCGGTCATTTCTTCATTCTCATCGACACCGCCCGGCTGGGCTCCAGTGAGTGGTTGAAAGCGCGGATGACTGACTTTGCATCGATCCTTCACCAGAGCCCGCCGGTGAACAGTGGATCGCCCGTCATCGTGCCCGGCGAAATAGAACTGAAGAAGATGCAGCGTTATTTGCAGGAAGGCGTGCCTGTCGATGCCGCCACCCAAGTGTTGCTCGATCACTACGCAAGCCGGACGGCGTGAGGCCATGGACATGAACGAATCAAACACACAATGGGCGACCGGCTTCGCCCCCACCGGGACATTGCGGGCCTCGATCAACGTGGGCAATCCAATCCTCGCCCGTCTGGACGAAGCCGGCGCTGCGGCGGGTGTCTCTGTCGATCTGGCGTTTGCTTTTGCAGCCGAGCTCGGCTTGCCGCTGGAGCTGCGTGTCTTCAAAAGCGCGGGGGAGTCGGTGGCAGCGGTGTCGGGCGGTCAGGCCGATTTCGGGTTCTTCGCCATCGATCCGCTTCGAGGAGAGCAGCTCGCTTTCACCCAGCCTTATGTATTGATCGAAGGCTGCTACCTGGTGCGTGAAGACTCGTCGTTACACGACAACGACGAGGTTGACCGCGCGGGCGTGCGTGTCGTGGTCGGCAAGGGCAGTGCCTATGACTTGCACCTGACCCGCGAGCTGAAGGCGGCGACGATCATTCGCTCACCCACATCGCCGACCGTCGTCGACACGTTCGTGGCCGAGTCTGCCGAGGTCGCGGCGGGTGTGAGGCAGCAGCTGGAATTCGACGCAGGCCGGTTTCCGGGGCTGCGGTTATTGCCTGGCCGCTTTATGGAGATACGCCAGGCCATGGGCGTACCGCATGCCTACGGCCAAGGCGCCGCCGAGCAATTACGCCAGTTCGTCGAGCGGGCCAAGGCCAGCGGTTTTGTCGCAGAGGCGCTTGAACGTCACGGCATCGTCGGCGCCACCGTCGCCCGCTGAACGCCCGCGGCACCCCCAATAAAAACAAGAGTAACTGACATGTTGGCATTTCTCGGCTTATCAATGGTCGTGGTATTCACGTACCTGATCATGGCGAAGCGGCTTTCGCCCATTGTTGCGTTGATCGTGGTGCCGGTGGTTTTTTCGGTCATCGCAGGCTTTGCGCTGACCACCGACAAAATGATGCTGGACGGCATCAAGATGGTCGCGCCATCCGCCGCCTTGTTGCTGTTCGCGATCCTGTTCTTTGGCGTGCTGTTCGATGCCGGGCTGTTTGATCCGATGATCAAAATGATCCTGAAGAAGGTGAATGGCGATCCGGTGAAAATCGCCATCGGCTCGGCGCTGCTTTCGTTGACCACCGCCCTGGATGGCGACGGCACCACGACCTACATGATTACCTGCGCGGCCATGCTGCCACTCTACAAACGCATCGGTATGAACCCGATGATTCTGGCAAGCATTTGTGTGCTGTCGTTAAGCGTCATGGGCGGCATGACCCCGTGGGGCGGCCCGGCGACACGGGTGATCGCAGTCCTGGGGCTGGATGCCGCGGAGTATTTCATTCCGATGCTGCCGACCATGGCCGTTGGTGCGCTTGGCGTGCTGTATACCGCGTTTGTGCTGGGCCGGCGGGAGCGCAAACGCATCGGCGTGGTGAACCTGTCCAGCGGTGGTGACGACTGCTATATCGAATCCATCGTCGGCCACGGCGAAAACAAGAAACCGAAAATGGTGATCCCCAACCTGATTCTGGTGCTGACGGTGATGGTGTGCCTGGTCACTGGCGCGCTGCATTCGGTGATCAGCTTCCTGCTGGGGTTTGTCATTGCTCTGGTAATGAACTACCCGCGCCTGAACCTGCAAAAAGAACGAATGCTCGCGCATGCCGGTAACGCCATGGTCGTGGTGCTTCTGGTGTTTGCTGCCGGGGTGTTTGCGGGCATTTTTTCCGGCACCAAGATGGTCGATGCCATTGCACAACTGCTGGTGAACACGATCCCCGCGTCCTGGGGCCATCTTTTCCCGCTGGTCGTTGCAATCACCAGCATGCCGCTGACATTTCTACTGTCGAACGACGCGTACTACTTCGGCGTGGTGCCCATCCTGGCCAATGCGGCGGCAGCCTACGGCATCAGCCCGATCGAAATCGCCCGGGCGTCGGTTCTCGGCCAGCCGGTTCACCAGATCAGCCCGCTGGTGGCGTCTACATTGCTGCTGGTCGGCATGATTGACCGAGACCTGGGGGATTTTCAGAAAACCACAATCAAATGGGCGGTGTTGCTCTCATTGTTGATGACCGGGGTGTCATTGCTGACCGGGGCCATAACGCTGTTTACATGAAATCGACCAACTCCAGAGCGCCATCCTTCGACAAGTGATAGCGCTGCAGATCCTGCGCCAGAATCAGCCGCCCGTTGTACTGCGCCGCCGCTTCCTCACGTACATCGTCGATGCTCGGGCGGCGCTGCGGGTTGTCCTGGAAGCGGGCGCTGAAGTGCATCAACGCCAGATTGGGCACGCCGGCCGCTTCGGCAAATTGCGCCACTGCCGCTGCGGTACTGTGCCCGTAGGTCGTCTGGGATTTTGCAATCACCGGTTGGGTAAAGGTCGCCTCATGCACCAGCACATCCGCGCCCTTGGCCACTTGTGCCAATAGCGCCGGCTGATCATTGTCGCCGCACACGATAATCTTGCGGCCCGGTGCTGCGGGGCGAAGGTAGTGGCTGGGGTCAATCAGTCGCCCGTCGTGCTCAAGAATGCGTCCCTTCGCCAGTTCGCCCCAGAGCGGCCCACGCGGAATGCCATCGGCCTCAAGGCGCGCGGTATCCAGGCGTGGTTCGGGATTGCTTTCGACGAACACATAACCGTAGCTGGGCACGCGATGAGATAACTCGACCGTGCTGACCTGCATGGCCTCGCTGCTCCAGGTGCCGAGGGTTTCCAGCGTGTGCAGGCGTAGTTCGAAGGGCAGGTGAGTGTCGCTGACCGCCAGGCTCTGGCGCACCCAGTCGTGCAGCGCGGCCGGAAGGATCAGCGCCAGCGGTTCGCTGCGCCCGGACATGCCGGCGCTGGCCAGCAACCCCGGCAGGCCGAAGCAATGGTCGCCATGCACATGGGTGATGAAGATGGCGCGCAGGTCACGCACCGACAACGGGCTGCGCAGCAGTTGATGCTGGGTGCCTTCGCCGCAATCGACCAGGTACCAGGCTTTGCCGGCGGTCTCGATGACGGCGGTGGCGCTGACGTTACGGGTTTTGGTCGGGGCCCCGGAAGAGGTCCCGAGAAACAGCAGGTCCATGCTGAAGGTCTCGCTGGCAAAAGCCGTAGTGTACGTGATTGCCAGCGCTGCGTTGCTCGGGTCAGCCCACTTGCTCGATCCAGTCATTGAGGTTGTAGTAGTTGCTGATGCGCGCGATCTTGCCGTTGATCACATAGAAAAAGGCGCCGGCCGGCAGCACATAGGTCTGGCCGTTGGCGGGCGGCAGGCCTTCGTCGTCGGCCAGGTACTCGCCATGCACGACAAACTCGGCGGCCGCACGCAGGCCGTCCGGGGTTTGCATGACCACGATGTCGGTCAGGCGCTCGCGGTAGCAGCGATTCATCTTGTTCATGAACGCGGCAAAGGTGGCCTTGCCGGTCTGGCGTTCGCCCTGGTTGATGTCGTGCACCACGTCCTCGGCCAGCAGGTCGAGAAAGGCGGGCATGTCGCCGGCGTTGAAGGCGGCGTAGTAGGCCTGAATCAGTTCGGTGGTGGTCATGGGCGATTCCTGTGTGGGTGGCGTGCATGATAAGTTTTGCGCCGGCAGCTGGCATATCCGTCAGCGTCACTTGGTTGGTGGCGAGCGTATCCATGCACATTCAATTGCTCAAGGGCGCGCAGATCGAGCCCTTTATCGAAGCGCTGGCGCACCTGCGCATCACGGTGTTTCGCGAATTTCCGTACTTGTACGACGGCACCCTGGATTACGAGACCGAATACCTGTCGACGTACCTGCGCAGCGCCGACAGCCTGTGCGTGCTGGTGCGTGACGAGGCCGGCCAGGTGGTTGGCGCCAGCACCGCGTTGCCGCTGAATGAGGAAACCGAGGAATTTCAGCGGCCATTTATCCAGGCCGGCTGGAATACGCAGCGGGTGTTCTATTGCGCCGAGTCCATCGTCTTGCCGGCCTGGCGTGGGCGCGGCCTGGGCGTGCGATTTTTTGAAGCGCGCGAAGCCCATGCCCGGCGTCTGGAACGCTTTGACTGGTGCGCCTTTTGCGCCGTGCAGCGCCCGGTGGATCACCCGCGTCGCCCGGCCGATTACCAGCCGCTGGACGCCTTCTGGGCGCGGCGCGGGTATCGCCATCACCCTGAACTGCACACCGACTACCACTGGCGCGACCTGGACGAAACCGAAGAGTCGGCCAAGCCCATGTCGTTCTGGTTGAAGGAACTTGCCTGATGATTACGGTCGCCGCCTGTCAGTACCATATCGACCTGCTGCACACCTGGGACGCCTACGCGGCCCACCTCACCGAGCTGTGTGAGCAAGCCGCCGGGCAGGGCGCGCAATTGCTGCTGTTGCCCGAATACGCAGGCCTGGTGCTGAGCGGTCAACTGCCGGCCGCCGAACGCAGCGACCTGCACGCCTCGATCGCCGGCATCCAGCCGTTGCTGCCGCGCTGGCTGCAACTCTGTGAAGCCCTGGCCAGGCGCCTGAAGATTTACCTGCAACCCGGCAGCGTGGCGGTGCTGGACGACGACGGCCAGTACCGCAACCGCGCCTGGCTGTTCGGCCCGCACGGTTGCCTGGGCAGCCAGGACAAACTGATGATGACCCGCTTCGAGCGCGAACAATGGAACATCGCCGCTGGCAGTGGCTTGCGGGTGTTCGACACCGAACTGGGCAAGCTGGGCATCCTTATCTGCTACGACAACGAATTCCCGCTGCTGGCGCGGCGTCTGGCCGAAGGCGGCGCGGACTTGATTCTGGCGCCGAGCTGCACCGACACCGAAGCCGGCTTTTACCGCGTGCGCATTGGCGCCCAGGCACGGGCGCTGGAAAACCAGATCGCGGTACTGCAATCGCCCACCGTCGGCCTGGCGCCGTGGTCGCCGTCACTGGATGAGAATTTTGGCCGCGCCGCGTTGTACGTGCCGTCGGATTACGGCATGCCGGCCAATGGCGTGCTGGCCGAGAGCGTATCGCTGTGCCCGGCGAGCAGCCAGTGGCTGATCACGACGCTGGATTTGAACGAGGTAAGGCGGCTGCGTGAGCATGGGCAGGTGTTTACCCGTAAAGACTGGCCGCAGCAGTTTGAACATCAATGGCTGGATCAATGACCCAGTAGCTCAAGCGTTCGCGCGTCTTGTTTGCCATTGTAGAAATGCGCCAAGGCCTGCCTGAACAGCGCCTGCTGCGGCGCCACCTGAGCAAACAGCGTAAGACAAGAGCAGAACTTCAGGTCATCGGGCGTGCCCAGGATCTGCAAGGCGCTCTTGTGCTTGTGCTGCAGCATGGCTTCGACGGCCTGGACCAGGCGTGGCCCCAACACGTCATGCTCCAGATAGGCCTGCGCCTCGGCGGCGTCGCTCAGGCCATAGTGTTCAGCCGTCAAACTGCGGCCCAGGCCTTTGAGCTGCGGGAACACGAACCAGATCCAGTGGCGGGTCTTGCGCCCGGCATGCAGCTCGGCCATGACTTGTTCGAAGACCGGGTTCTGGGCATCGATGAAGCGTTGCAGGTTGTACATGGTCGTACTCCTGGAAAACAGGTGGGTTAAAGCCTTTGAGTGCTGCCTGGCAGCAAGGTGCCCACTGACAGAACATCTGGATGATCACCTATCGGGACGTACCACCATGTATTACTGGAACAAAGATAATTTCGAAGGGCTTCTGACGCTTGCGCAAAGCCTGGATGCAGATCCCGACCTGAAGCCACTGGCGAGCTATTGTCGATATCGAGAACAAGGGCTACGTCGCGAAGCATTTTCTGCACTTGAAGGGTTTCTCGTCGCATCACGTTCGTTTGACAGCGCCACAGCACGTCGCGCGGCAATCGAAATCCTGGAAGCCAATTCGCGGACCTCGGAATCCCATCAGTTTCTGACCCAGCCGCTCACCGCTCGTTTTCTGGTGCCTACGTTGAGGGCATGGATGGAGGAAGATGCTGGAGCAAACTTGCCTGTGCGATGGCTCGGGATACTCCACCGCGACCCCGAACTGCTGACCCGAGCACTTGCTCTGTGCCCCGAAGACAGGCCTGTGCGGACGATACTGATCGACTTCGCACTTGGATGGGCTGACCACGCCACCCATCATCTTGACGAGTCGATGTTCCTGGGCAGCGTTGACGAGGCGATCTCAGCGCTGGAACGTGCCAGAAGCCTCATAGCAAAAGCCCCTGATCCCGAGGCGCTGGCTCACCTGACATCTGAAGTGCACTATTTCGATCGCCTCATCGCGGACTGGAAAGCCTATTCGGAAAATCCCCAGGGCGGCTTCCCGGAGTGGTGCGCGGAGCGAGGACGAAACTACAACTACCCGGTCAAGATTTACTACGAAAAATGAAGGGCCCACAGATCAAGCGCGTCACTCCTGCAAGACATTGGCTCACGCCTGTTCTTCAATTTGCGGGTAGTTCGCGTAGTGCGTCATGCAATCGACAAGGGAGCTGAACTCGACATAACGGCACAGCCAGACACTGAGGAAAGTGTAGGCGTAGCTCATCTCGTGGACGACAACATCAGCGACAACCTGCTGGTTATAGTTGCGAATTTCAGCTTCACGGCGGCTTTCGCCCTTCTTGCGGGTCGGCATCAACAGAAGCAGCAGGAACAGCACCAGCGCATAAAAGACGCTGACCAGGATCATCTTGCACAGAAACGACGCGACGACTTTCCACAGCGCATCGTTGGCGTTCCATGAGCTGATCCAGGCGAACACCGCCGCCAGCACCAGCACCATGACGGCGATGGCCTGCGGGATCGGCGAGGGCAGTTCCAGCCAGGCCAGCACGCCCCAGACGATCAGCGCGCCAAGCGGCACAAGGTTGGTGACCAGTGCATCGGTGAAGTTGGTATAGACGGTCAGTGTCTCGCGCCGATGCAGGAACACGCAGGCCACGACACCGATCACCAGCAGGGTCAGGGCGTATTTCCACGCCGGCCCATCGACAAAGCGCTGCCACAGGCCTTTTTCCAGGGCTGGACTGCTCGCTTCGTTGTTGACCTTGACCGGCGTGCGCTCGGCACGGATGAGCTGGTTGAGGGCGTTCATTCGTGAGGTGATGCCGTCGTCGACGCATTTGGCAACCGTGCAGGCGTTTTGCGTCGCCAACCACTGTTGCTGGTTGCTTTGCAAGGCTGCCGGGTTGCGGCTGACCTGCAAGGCTTCGCGGTACACCAGGTTCAGGGCGTCATTCATTTCGCTCAGCACTTGATCGCGACAGATCGTCTTGTCGGCAAAGCCGGCCGCCTGGCTGCAATCGAGACTGCTGGCGGTGGCTGTTCCAGCCAACAGGGTCAACAGCAGCAGAAGCGCACTGCGCAACATCATCGTTTCGTCCTTTGAAGTTATCAATCCGGGCGCGCATGATGCAGATCCAGAAGGTTGATGTCTATTGGCTATCAGTCAGGTCGGGGTTCGGCACCTGAGTTTGTAATCTCGGGCAGGCCCAGTCGATAAATGCCCGCACCCGTGACGACAGCATCTGCGCATGCGGGTAGACCAGTTGCACCGGCAGGTCTTCGGGTTCGAAGTCCTGCAGGACCCGTTGCAGACGCCCGGTTTGCAGCTCTTCCCAGACCTGATAGTGCAACAGCCGCGCAATGCCCAGGCCCTGCACGCAAGCCAGACGGGTCGAGCGGATCTGGTTGGTGGTCAGGCGCGGCTGCACGCTGTGCACCTGTTCGGTTTTGCCCTGGCGAAAATACCAGTGCCGGCCTTGACCGGCGATGGCGATGCAGGCGTGCTGCTGGAGCATTTCCGGGCTGTCGAGGGGCGCGGCGCTGTGGAGGTAATCAGGGCTGGCGCAGGTAATCAGCCGCGTGCGCCCGACATTGCGCGCAACCATCGAGGAGTCGGGCAGGCGGCCAATGCGGATCGCCAGGTCCAGGCCATCGTCGAGCAGGTCAACGATGCGGTCATCAAGGGTCAGCTCAATGCGCATGTCGGCGTGCGCCTTGAGAAAATCGTTGACCAGCGGGGCGATGTAGCGCTGGCCGAACTCCACCGGCGCGGTGAGCCGCAACAGCCCGGCCGGGCGATCGTGGCGGGCATCGAGCCGCTGCTCCATCGCATCGAAATCGGCGAGCATGCGCCGGCTCCAGGCCAGGTACTCGGTACCTTCCTCGGTCAATGCCATGCGACGGGTGCTGCGGTTGAGCAGGCGCACGCCGAGGTGTTTTTCCAGTGCCGCCAGCGAGCGCACCAGTGAAGCCACCGATTGGCCCGTGCTGTCGGCCGCTGCACTCAGGCTGCCGCTGTCATTAATGCGTATGAAGTTGGCCATGGCCTTGAGCCGGTCCATTGATCCTCTCTGATCTGTGCAGTAAGTGCATAAGTGTTGTCAGGTGCGCGGTATAGGTTCGGGCGCCTGCAACCGCCAGACTGTGCCGGTGAATCATTGCCACGGAGCATCCCGATCATGCACAGCCCAGCCACGCTTGAAAATCCTGTCAGTAACCTTGTACGTCCGCTCAATCCGGCGCGGATCATGGCCTACGATCATATCGGCATCCGCGTCAGCGACAAGCAGCGTGCCCTGAGCTTCTACCAGGCGCTGGGCTTTGTCGAAAGCGATCGCTTTGTCGAGCATGAAGCCAACGAGATGCTCAGCCCGGACGGCGTGCGCATCAACCTGATCTTCAACGGCGCCCGCTTGCCCGCCGCGCATAACGTCTTGCTCGACGCGGCGATCAAGCTGCCGGGCATCACCCATCCGGCTTTTATCGTCGACGACCTCGAGGCCTTGCAGGGCTGGCTGGGCGAGCAGGGCATCCGCATTACCCAAGGCCCGCACCGCATCGGACCACGGCGCATCGCGCTGTTTATCCGCGACCCGGACGGCAATGTACTGGAATTCAATCAACTGATCGCAGAAGGCGCAGACGCATGAAACTCTATGACCTGACATTGTCCGGCAACTGCTACAAGGTCCGGCTGTTCGCCGCCCTGGCACGCATCGAGCTGGACATCGTGCCGGTGGACCTGGCAGGGGGCGAACATTTGCGTGCGCCTTTTATCGAGCTCAATCCGCTGGCGCAAGTGCCGGTGCTGGTCGACGGCAAGACGCTGCTGCGTGATTCACAGGCCATTCTGGTGCACCTGGCCGGCACTTATGGCGGCCTTGCCTGGTGGCCCGGCGAAGCGGCCGCCCAGGCGCAGATTGTGCAGTGGCTATCGTTTGCCGCCAATGAGGTGCAGCACAGCTTGTGTGCGGCCCGCCTGGTCGACAAGTTTGGCTATGCGCTGGACAAGGCGGCAGCACTGGAAAAGTCCGTACGAACCCTGGCAGTGCTCGACGCCCACCTGCAGCAGCACGACTGGCTGGCCATCGGCCGGCCGAGCATTGCCGACTGCGCGGTGTACCCGTACGTGGCGCTGGCGCCGGAAGGCGGCGTGCACCTGCAGCCTTATCCGCATGTGAACCGCTGGCTGCAACGCGTCGAGGGCCTGCCGGGGTATCTGGGCAAGCCCTGATACAGCGCTGGCGGCCCATGATTGTCGTGTCAGGCAACCGCACTGACCGACAATTCAGGTTCATGGCTGACCGGAAAATTCACCGAGCGGGCGATGAAGCATTTCTCGTGAGCGACCCGATGCAGCTCATGCGCTTTTTCAAGGTCGGTGCCTGGTGCCAGAACCACCTTCGGCCTCAACACCACCGAGGTGAATTGCCCCGCGCCATCGGCTTGCTCGAGCATGGCACCGTGCGCGTTGTCCTCGTAGGCCAGCACGACGAGCCCGGCTTCGGCGCACAGGCCCAGGTACCAGAGTTTGTGACAGGCCGAGAGCGAGGCCACCAGCAGTTCTTCCGGGTTCCAGCGGGCGGGATCGCCGCGAAAACTGGGGTCGGATGAACCTTCAAGGGTCTGCTTGCCGGCGACCTTGATGTCATGGTTGCGACTGTAGCCACGGTAGGAGGCCGTGCCGGTGCCCTGGTTACCGGTCCATACGACCTGGACCGGGTAGTGGTGCTGTTTGTCAGCCATGTCTTCCTTCCTGGGAGTGGGGTGGTCAGCAATTCTACGGTGTGCAGGGGTTACAGCAAGCGCGTACCCAGCGGCACATTCAGATCCGGTACGCATAAGGCCACGGCGCCGTTTTCATCATGAAAGCCGGTGACCAGGCATTCGGACTGAATCGGGCCGATCTGCTTCCTGGGAAAATTCACCACGGCGACCACCAGCTTGCCGATCAGCGCGTCAGCGGCGTAGTGATCGGTGATCTGGGCGCTGGATTTCTTGATGCCCAGCTCTTCGCCGAAATCGACGTGAAGGATATAGGCGGGCTTGCGCGCCTTCTCAAAGGGTTCGGCGGACACAATGCGGCCGACGCGCAGTTGGACCTTGGTGAAATCCTGCCAGTCGATCAGTTCCATGGGCGCTCCTTGATGTGGAGCGCCATCATAGTAGATGTTCAAGCAGCAATGCTGCGGCAATGACGATCATGGCCATCCCGGAAATTCGCCCGACGATCCGCGCCGCTGCCGGACGTGTGCGCAGCACCGCCTGAGCGCTGAATCCGACCAGCAGGTAAACCACCGCGCAACTGCACACATGCAACAGACCCATGGCGACGATCTGCAACGGTATCGGCCAGCTGCCATCGGGGTCGGTAAATTGCGGCAACAGCGCCAGAAACAACAGGAAGACTTTCGGGTTCAGTCCGCTGACGCAGGCGCCTTTCAGTGTCCAGTGAGTCCAGGACGCCGGCGCCTGAATCTCACCGGCCGCAGGCGTTGCCGGCTTGAGCAGCAGGTTGACGCCCAGCCACAGCAGATAGCCGGCACCGGCCAACGTCAGCACGGCCATCGCCACCGGTGTGCCCGCCACGATCGTGCCGACCCCGGCGGCGACCACCAGCGTGGCTGCCAGGTGCCCGGATAACAGCCCGCCGGCTGCCGGCACCACACTGTTGCCGCGCATGCCCGCCGAGATCATGTAGGCCCAGTCGACGCCGGGCGTGATGATGAACAACAACGACACGGCCCAGAACGCGGCCAACAGGCTGGCGCTCATCGGGCTGCGACTCGGGGTGTCATCGGGGTGGCTGAAGCAGAAATGCAAGACGGCATGGGTTCTTTCTCTCAAGGGATATCGGAAAAAGAACGATAAAGAGATGCTGCTAGAATTGGCTTCCAAATCTTCCAGAATAAAGCTGCAAAAGGGGTAGATTCTTGCTTATGGATCGCACTGATAAAAAGATTCTTGCCGAGTTGCAATCCGACGGTCGCTTGTCGGTCACCGAACTGGCCGAGCGGGTGGGCTTGAGCCTGTCGCCGTGTCACCGTCGATTACGGGCGCTGGAAGAGGGCGGCGTGATCAAGGGTTACCGCGCCCAGCTGGCGCCGGAAGCGGTCGGTTTGAATTTTTCTGCACTGGTATTCGTAACCATGCGCGAAGGCAACAGCGAAGCGGTTATCGCTTTTGAAACGGCGCTGCAAGACATCGCGCAAGTGGTCGAAGCACAGCGGCTGTTCGGCGACCCGGATTATCTGCTGCATGTGATCAGCAAGGATTTGCCAGCCTTTCAGCGTTTGTATGACGAGCGCCTGACCCGCTTACCCAATGTGCAACGGCTGACCTCGACACTGGTGATGAAGCAGGTGATCGCGGGCCGGCCGTTGCCGCTCTGAAACTCAGTTCAACGTCTCAGGATCCGGCCCCAGACGCTCGCCGCTGTCGAGCGTCGCAATGGCCGCCAGGTCCTCGGCATCGAGCTGGAAATCGAACACCTGAAAGTTTTCCGCAATGCGCGATTCGGTCACCGATTTGGGAATGGCGATCAGCCCCAGTTGCAGGTGCCAGCGAATGATCACCTGGGCGCTGCTGCGGTTGTGCCGGGCGGCAATGTTCTTGATCACTGGATTGTCCAGCGCCTTGCCCTGGCCCAGCGGGCTCCATGACTGGGTGCGAATGCCCAGTTGCTCATGAAGGCGGCGCAGCTCGCGTTGCTGCAACGACGGGTGCAGTTCGATCTGGTTCAACACCGGGGCGACGCCGGTCTCGTCAATCAGCCGTTGCAGGTGCTCGCCGGTAAAGTTCGACACACCGATCGAGCGCACCTTGCCTTGCTCCTGAGCCTTGATCAGGGCACGCCAGGTGTCGACGTAGAGGTTTTTGGCGGGCGTCGGCCAGTGGATCAGCAGCAGGTCGACATAGTCGAGTTGCAGGCGGCTCAGGCTTTGTTCCAGCGCCAGGCCTGCGGCCGCAAAGCCCTGGTCAGCGTTCCAGACCTTGGTGGTGACGAACACCTGGTCACGGCCGAGACCGGCATCGCGGATACCGGCGCCGACACCTTCTTCGTTGCCGTAGATGGCGGCCGTGTCGATGTGCCGATAGCCGATCTGCAAGGCCTGGCTGACGGCGGTGCGCGCCTGTTCCGGGCTGGCTTGCCAGACGCCCAGGCCCAGTTGCGGGATCTGTTTGCCGTCGGACAGGTCGATGATGGATTGTCGCTGGGTCATGAATGCCTCGCTGGGTGGTTGAACAGGATGGACCAAGACCTTCCTGTGTTTTTCGGCAGGCCGTCAATTGCATTTTCTGCAAGTGAACAGGCATGCCCTTGGCGTATTGGACGTCATTGAGGCGTAAAGTTGCCATTGACATCTGTGTAATTGCACATATGATCGGCTCATGAATAAATCCCAAGCCACCGGGCTCTGCCACTGTCATGCCGTCAGGCGCCATGCGCGCTTTCTGACCCGGCTGTACGACCGGCATTTGTCTGCCGCGAACATCTCGATCTCGCAGTTTTCCATCCTCGTGCTGGTCAATAAAAATCCCGACATCGCCATTGCCGAGCTGGCCGAGGCCATGGTCATGGAAAGAACCACGCTGGTCAGGGCACTCAAGCCGTTGCAGGCCGAGGGGTTGATTCACAGCCGGGCCGAAGGGCCGCGTGCTGCGCTGCGGCTGGCGCTTTCGGAGCAAGGCTTGCTCAAGGTCAAGGAGGCCAGGCCGTTCTGGCTGGCGGCGCAGCAGGAGTACGAAGACCTTGTGGGCGCTGAACGCGCCGTGGCGATTCGCGAGTCGTTGCAGGTTTCGGCGGGCGACTGATTTTTTTTGCTTATACATGTGCAATTACACACATCATGGAACCGTCATTATGCTCTCGACCGCTCTGGCGACCTCGCTGGCCCGCCGCAAGATTCACTACAGTTGGGTCGCCCTGACCGTCACCTTCCTGACCATGCTGGTGATGGCCGGTGCCATCGGCGCACCGGGCGTGTTGATCACGCCGCTGCGTATGGAATTCGGCTGGGACACCGCCGATATCTCGGCGGCGCTGGCGCTGCGTTTTGCCTTGTTCGGTCTGATCGGGCCGTTTGCAGCGGTGTTCATGAACTACTACGGCGTGCGCCGGGTGATGCTGACGGCGCTGGGCATCGTCGCCACAGGACTTGGCTTGTCGCTGTTCATGACCCAGTTCTGGCAGTTGGTCGTGCTCTGGGGATTGCTGGTCGGTTTCGGCACCGGGCTGACCGCCATGGTACTCGGCGCCACGGTCGCCACGCGCTGGTTCAGCCAGCGGCGCGGTCTGGCGCTCGGGTTACTGGCGGCCAGTTCGGCCACCGGGCAACTGGTGTTCATGCCGATCATGGCCGGCCTGACCGAAGCCTACGGCTGGCGCGTCGCGCTGGGCTACATCGGGGTGGCGATTGCGCTGGTGGCGCTGGCGGTGTTCCTGCTGATGCGCAATCACCCCGCCGATCTCGACCTGCCGGCCTACGGCGACGACAAGGCCGAACCGCCCGCCGCACGCACCGCGAGCATGGCGCAGATGCTGGCCAGCCCGATCAAGGTGCTGGTCGAGGTCAGTTCCAGCTGGACCTTCTGGGTGCTGTTCCTGACCTTTTTCATCTGCGGCGCCAGCACCAATGGCCTGATCCAGACCCACTTCGTCAGCCTGTGCGGGGACTACGGCATCGTTGCGACCACCGCTGCCGGGGTGCTGGCGATGATGGGGATCTTCGATTTCATCGGCACCGTCGGCTCGGGCTGGCTCTCGGACCGTTTCGATAATCGCTGGCTGCTGTTCTGGTACTACGGGCTGCGCGGTATTGCCCTGATGCTGCTGCCGTTTTCGGATTTCACCCTGTTCGGCCTGTCGATCTTTGCCTTGCTGTACGGCCTGGACTGGATCGCCACCGTGCCGCCCACCGTCAAACTGACCGCACAACGTTTTGGACCAGCGCGTGCCAACATCGTCTTCGGCTGGATTTTCGCCGGGCATCAGTTAGGCGCGGCGTGTGCGGCCTACGGCGCCGGCTGGACACGCACGAATCTGGCGACTTACCTGCCGGCGTTTTTTGTCGCGGGGCTGTTGTGCCTGATTGCGGCGTTGCTTGTATTGTCGATCACGCCGGCACCTGCGGCGGCTGCGGCAAAGCCGGTGGCGCAACCGGCGTGAAGCGTAAGTGAACAGGCGTCATCCAGTGCCTGACGAACGATCGTTTGTGAACGCCAAAGGCTTGAAATCTAATCCATGCACACGTTCTCACGACAGGTCGTTCCCATGATTCACGGCAAGACGCTCGACACCTGGTATCAAAGCCATCCTGTTATCAAGGATCTGGTTTCATTGCAGGAAACCACCTGGTTCAATCCGGCGATTGCGCCGGCTTCACAGGCCTTGGCCGATGTTGGCCTGACAGTCGACGATGTCAACGCCGCCAGTGAACGCCTGCGCCGCTTCGCGCCTTATATCGCCAGCGTGTTCCCGGAAACCGCGGCAGCGGGCGGCATCATCGAGTCCGGGATTGTTCCGCTCACGTTATTGCAGCAACGGTTGTTGAGTGAGGCCGGTATCGCGAATAGCGGTTCGCTGTGGCTGAAAAAAGACAGCGAACTGCCGATCTCCGGCTCCATCAAGGCGCGTGGGGGTATTCATGAAGTGCTCAAGCATGCTGAAGACCTGGCGCTGCAAGCCGGACTGATCACGCTGGATGACAACTATGAAGTGCTGGCCAGTGACACGGCACGGGCATTCTTCAGCCGCTACAAGATCGCGGTAGGCTCGACAGGCAACCTGGGTTTATCCATCGGCATCATGAGTGCAACGCTGGGGTTCCAGGCCACGGTGCATATGTCCGCCGACGCCCGACAATGGAAGAAAGACAAACTGCGCGCCAGTGGCGTGACGGTTGTCGAGTACGCGTCCGACTACAGCGTGGCGGTCGAAAACGGTCGCTTGCAAGCGCAAAACGATCCCGCGTGTTACTTCATCGACGATGAGAACTCACCGCACTTGTTCCTCGGCTATGCCGTTGCCGCCGAACGTCTGGCCCGGCAGTTTGCACAGGAAAACGTGCAGGTGGATGCCGATCATCCATTGTTCGTTTACCTGCCCTGCGGCGTGGGCGGCGGCCCTGGCGGAGTTGCGTTTGGCTTGAAGCTCGTCTTTGGTGATGCGGTGCACTGCGTATTTGCCGAACCGACCCATTCACCGTGCATGCTGCTCGGGGTCTATACCGGTCTGCATGACCAAGTGAGTGTTCAGGATTTTGGCATCGACAACGTCACGGCTGCCGACGGGTTGGCAGTTGGGCGCCCTTCAGGTTTTGTCGGGCGGGCCATGCAGCGGCTTATCGATGGTTACTACACCGTCACAGATGAAGCACTTTATCGCCTGATGTTTCTGGCCCATGAACTTGAGCAGGTAAAACTGGAGCCTTCAGCGCTGGCCGGTGCGCCGGGTATCGTGCGGGTACTGGGTAATGAGGCGTATCTGCAACGTATGGGTGTTTCGGCGGCCCGGTTGGCCAACGCCACGCACCTGATCTGGGGGACCGGCGGAAGCATGGTGCCTGCGGCAGAGTTCGCTGACTATCTTGAAAAGGGCAGTGTGCTGCAACATCCTGCGCACTGACCAGAACGCACAGCCACACAACAGGAGTGCAGCCATGCCCGTATCGGGCTTGACCCAGGCGCCCAGGCTCAATGGCGCGCATCTGTCCAACCTGCATACCTTTCTGGTGGCCGCCCGGCATTTGAGCTTCGCCCGCGCGGCCGATGAGTTGTGCCTGACCGCCAGCGCGGTCAGTCACCGCATCGCGCGCCTGGAAGAAGAGCTGTCGCTCAAGCTGTTCCACCGGCTGCCGCGAAAAGTCGAACTCACCGACGATGGCGAGCGGATTTTCAAGGTCATGCAGCAGACCATGGACACGCTGTCAGCGGCGGTAAAAGAACGTTCGCACGCACAGATCGAAGGGCAACTGTGCTTCTACGCCAGGCCTTCGGTCGCGCAAGGCTGGCTGGTGCCAAGACTGGCCGATTTCACAGCGCGTTATCCTGCCATTCAACTCGATATTCGGGTCGGTAACGAGCCGATCGACTTCCGCACCCGGCGCATCGACCTGATGCTGTGCTATTCCAATGGCAACTACCCTGGGCTTGAAAGCCTGCGCCTGATGCCCGAAAGAATCGCGCCGGTGTGCAGCCCGCAATATGCCCGGGATCACGGTTTGATCGATCGTCCAGAGCGCTTGTCGGACTGCAAGGTGTTGCATGACGTGGCCGCGTGGGAAAACATGGCGTTCGATGCCGAGTGGCGTGCATGGCTGGAAGCGGTGGACGACACCCGCGAACTGCCGGCCCGCTTCATGACCTTTGACCGCTCCGACCTGAGCACACTGGCGGCAATCAATCATGCCGGCGTTGCCATGGGGCGCGAGCAACTGGTGCGCAGGCACATCGACAGCGGCGAACTGGTGCTGCCATTCGGTGGCTTCAGGGAGGTGACCGGGTATGGCTACTCTCTGGTTCATCCGCCGCACGAAATCATGCCCAGGCGGTTAAAGGTGTTGATCGAATGGCTGGTTGAACAGGCGAGCATCGGATAGGTTGCTCTTCCGATTAATCGTTGAGCGTCAACCATCATGAGCGACCGCCAGATCATCGTCCCGGACAGCATGAAATCACTCTCCGAGCGTGCCGGCTACGCGCCCGCCATCAAGGTCGGTACCACGCTTTATTGCGCAGGGCAGGTAGGCCGCACACCCGAGTTGGTGGTAATCGAAGACCCTGAACAACAGTTTTTCGCTGCCTGGGAAAACCTGCGTCTTGTCCTGCAAGCGGGCGGCTGCAGTTTTGAAGATGTGGTGGATATGACGACTTACCACATTGACCTGCAACGCCACATGCCGCTGTTCAGAAGCGTGAAGGACAAGGTCTTTCCTCGAAATACTTGCGCATGGACATGCATAGGCGTGAGCGAACTGGCAAAACCGGGTTTGCTGGTGGAGATCAAGTGCGTAGCGGTGAGGCAATGAACCATGGGTTCAAACAAGATTCTGCTCAGGGAAGGCGGTACCTATGTTGTGGCGGCTTGCTTGATTAAAACGGCTTTTGGTTTGTAATGAAACAGGGGGGGCATTAAGTTAATGTCCCTAGCTTTATCGATTGCTGATTGTTCGTGATTGCTGCGACGAGATAATTTCGGAAAACATCTGCTTGATTGCCCGAATGCTTAGGGTTAAGTCGTATTTTTTAAGTAATTATGAGTGTTGATTAACAAAGGCCTCGTGATGGGCTCGCTTTCTTGCTTTGTAGGAAATGTCTTTAAATGTGCTGGGATATTTCTTATTTTGATAGAGGGCTCTGGATTGATTAATTGAAATGGCCCAGTGTTGGCGCGTGAGATATTGGCTTGTACTGGTGGGTGGTTTGACTGCTGCCTTGCTAGCTAGGGCTCATGCTCTACCCCCCCCCCCCCCCCAAAAAAAAACCTGTATTGGAGATTGACAGGAAGTCGCCTGTTGCGTTTTCTGTGACTGAACAGGGTGGGTCATACCCTTTATCAATTCCCGTTGAGTTTATGGAAGGGATTGAAGATATTTATGACGATGTGTTCCTGCAGGACTTAAATGATGACGGCATACATGAGGTTGTATTCAGGATGCCGGCGAGCGCTGTAAATGCTTGCTCAAGAATATTGATTTACGATGCGGATAGTCGTTCGCTAGACGAGTTGATTTTTTCAAACGGTGATGTGTGCAATCTTGAAACTCGGAATGGGTATTTGATTAGCCGTTATCGGGATGGCGCAATGTGGAAAGAAGATGTTTATAGGTTGGCAGGGGGTAAGGCGTTACCCATTCTATAGGATAGCTGCGTTGGCTGCGGGGAGGTCAGGCGTAAGCAATATGACAGCGATGGCTCATCGGTTGATTATTCGGTATCGGATGATCCTGATTTTGAAAAGCGGCAACCGTTGGATGATCGTCACTGCTCTCCTCTGAGAGGTATGTGTACTGATTAAATTGTCAGGGGCTTGCAAACCCGTAACCCAGCTTTAGTCTGAATTATTTACTTATCGAGGATTTACTATGCACGGCATCATCCGCATTGGCGATAAAACCACATGTGGCGGCACGGTCATGTCCGGCTCCAGTGCCATGATATTCAGCGGTATCGGTGTGGCTCGGCAGGGTGATCCTGTGATGTGTTCAGTACCACTTCATGTACTTGCGGTGATTTCGTCATTGCCCGAAGCAGGAATGCATTCCTCATGCCGGTGAGACTGGATCAACTTCCAGAAGAGGCCGAACTGCCCGAACAGTCACATGTATGGTTTTGGATGTTGGTGTGGCCATTATTTGTCGTGCTGCTCGTAGCGGGGTCAGATGTGTTAGCTGGTCGTGACTTGTTATGGCCGTCGATACTGTCCACAGCGTTGCTGGTGTTTAGCCCGGTGACTATAATCAGACTGACCTTTTAGTACATTCCTTTTTTTCTAAGCACACGCTTTAATGAAGATCTTGAAAAACACCGTCAGAAACTCATGAAGATTGGACGTCGCTCTTTGGACGTGCTGGGTACAAGCCTGTACACCGGCTTGCGGCAGGCAGGTGACCGCAGTGGTGCCGCGCAACTGCAAGCCATGCTCAGTGATGGCAGGGCGCTCAAGCGGCAGCCTTCCAGACTCGGCTCTGACGTTGTGGGTTATAGCCGGTTGGCCGGTATTGAAGGATCGCCTCACAGTGTGCTGCTGCAAACATTGAAACAGGTGCTTGCCGATCTGGCGCCGACGTTGCTACAGGTTCCTGCTACCACGCGCTTGGCCTTGTTGCTGGAAATCGACTGCGGCTTGCCCGAGGATCAGGTGCAGCGGATTTTGGCAAGCGCGTGGGCCGAGTCAGGCATTCTCCAAACGACCATCGCAGTAGACCGCACAGGTCTGGATGCTGTGGATCAGTGGCTGGAGCGGCCTATGTCTGATCAGGAACTGGGGTTGATCGTTGCCGTACGTCTTGCGCCGCAGCCCCTGAAAGGTTCTGCTGAGGTAGCGCTGAGGTTGCTGCTGGGCAATAAGCACAAAGCTACTGTGCCTCCCATCGCCTGTCTGCACCGGCCGGAGCAGGAGCGTGAACCCAATGCAGAGTCTTTGCAGCAGGCTGCCGAGAACGCGCTGGAATGGGCGGCTGTATCCGGGCAGAAGATTTATCGAGGCTGGCGAGCGGGTGTCGATATGCGGCGCAATGCATGTTTTAGCCAGATGTACAGTCGCCTGTCCATACCTCTGCAACCCGGCATGACGCTGTGCCATCTGGATGCCTTGCTGGGACGAGCCGGTGAGGCTTCGTCATGGCTGGCGATTGCCGCTGCGATTCAAGCCGCTCAGTTTGAAGGGGGGTGGCAATTTGTGGTGAGCGGCAATGACCATCCAAGGGGCCGGCTCTGGAGTACGGTCGTGGCACCTGTGAAATTGCCTTCACCACAATAATGGCCCGCAGCATGGCTTGGTCATGAACGAGGGATCTTCTGAGCAGAGCTCGTGGCCTCGTCATACACCTCACGCATGTTATGCAGCGCCTTGAATGACGCCGCGAAGATTTGCTCCTGCGTCCAGTGGCGCGTTAACCAGATGCTTAGTGAAGCATTTGAAAGTTGCCACCACGTGTTGGAAGGCCTCGCTTCCAGCGTGTGTAAATAATCGCGAGTGACCCAATGCACAACTCTGTCGCCGCCAGAGGTTTTCTGAAGGCTGGCCACGTTGTCCGTGTTAGCCATCGTGTAAAAGCGGTAGACGTAGCTGTAGGGATTGCGCTTTTCAATGACCGGTTCGCCCGGGCTTTTGGTAAGCCGCCATACCCAGTCCTGCTGCGCCGCTGACAGCACCTCGGTCGGCGGTTCGGGAAGGCGCGAAATACCGTGTAAACCCACCCAATAAATCATCATGGGCGAGAGCAGCACCAACACAACAAGCGCCAGCACAATACCGCCCAGCCAGTAACAGAATCGATGAAGCATGAGAGGCATCCTGTGCAGCCGTAGAACTAATGTCAGGCAGGCCACGAAAAGCGACTCTGCATTTCAAACCAGTCAGTCATTATTTGTCGCGAATAGCCGCAAGAATGCTCTGACAGTCCGATTCATACCCGCGTAACGGCAGCGCCTGAAGCCGCTTGCTCAAGGCTTGCAGCGTGGCTGCCTCCTGTGAGGCGGCAGCGTTCTGTACATCGGCGGACACCTCGACAAGCACCTGGGTGTAGCAATCGTGTACGGAAAACGACGTCAACATACTGCCCAGGTACCAGGCCGATGCGCAGAGCAATACTATCGACACGCTTGGCAGTGCCGCTTTTATCCGGCGAGTGAAAATCATTTATCTGATCCTTGGGTGTTCTGCCTGATGCCTATGAAGACACCGCTCACTCAAGGACGTATCAGCACCACCGATTTTCAGACTGTGCGGCAATCCAGCGGGCGGCCGCTCAACGTCAGCGGCAGGCTCAGGCCGTGTGGCAGACCGAGCTGCGAGCAGGTGCCCTGAAGGCGCCTGCTGTGATGCAGAGTTGCGCTTCGGGTTGAGTTCAGACGGTAAGTATCTCGCTGCACAGGCATTACAGTGCCAGAGCGAACACCATGACTACCGGTAATATGAGCGCCGCCGACACTGTCTGCACCGCAATGATATTGGCCATCAACACGGCGTCACCGCCCATTTGCCTGGCCATGATGTACGAGGACGACGCCGTCGGCAGTGCCTGAAAGATCACCGCGACGGCGGCGGCTTCTCCGCCGAATCCCGATGCTCGACACGCCGCATAGACCGTCGCGGGCATGACCAGAAACTTGAACAACGATGACCACGCGATCGGCCTTATGTGAGGGCGCAGTGAATGCAGATTCAGGGCGGCGCCGACGCACATCAATCCCAAGGGCAAGGCGGCGTGCCCCAATGACTCGATCACGGGCGACAAATAGCCCGGCAGTGGCAGGCCGCTGAGACGAAACAGTACGCCCAGCAAGCATGACAGCAGCAGTGGATTGGTCAGGATCGACCTGACGATGCTGTTGAGCGCTTTATCGCCCGTTGCACATTTGGCAAACACCGCGACACAAAGAATGTTCACGGTGGGCACGATAACGGCATTGGCCACCGCCGCCATGGCGACGCCTGCGCTGCCAAACAGTCCGGCGGCCACGGTCACGCCAATAAAATTGTTGAAGCGGATGCCGCCCTGGAACACGGAGGTAAAGGCCGGGCCTTGTGTGCTTATCCGTTGGCGAAAGAGGTACAGAATGGCTGCGCTGCACAATGTGGATGCCAGTAGCACCGAGGCCATTGCGGTTATGGGCACCTGCTGGAGGTCCGCCGTGGCCAGGCTATAAAAGAACAGCGCAGGCAGCAGGATGTAATAGCCAATGCGTTCAGCGCCTTGCCAGTAGCTGTCGGCCACGAAGCCTTTGATCTTGATCAGCCACCCCAGCGCAATCAATAAAATAACCGGGCAAACAGTCGAGAGCACCAGAGGGATCATTTTCGGCCATTCCCGATGCAGTCCACGATGCGCTTGCAGCCCTCGATCAGGTGCTGTTTTTCGGTCGCAAAGGACAGGCGCAAGGCATTGGGCACGCCAAAGGCCGAGCCCGGTACGAGCGCGACGCCGTAGTCGTACAACAACCGTTGCGCCGTGGCATCACCATCGGCCATGGCGCAGGTCAGGGTCGGAAACAGATAAAAGGCGCCCTCGGGCCGTGTGACGATCAGTCCGGGCGATGACTGGAGTATCGACAACGCGGCGTCCCGTCGCTCGCGATAAATCTCATTGCGCTCTCGCAAGCACTGCTGAGAACCCTGTAACGCGGCCACGGCGGCAATCTGGCTCAGGGTTGAGGTTTGCGTGCAGTTCTGCGACTGCACGGCATTTATGCGCTCGATCAGGTGCCGTGGCCCGGCGCCCCAGCCGACTCGCCAGCCAGTCATTGCATAGGCTTTCGAGACGCCGTCCACCGTCAGTGTCCGGTCCTTGAGCGACGGCACGACACTCAGCAACGTGCGCAAGGGTTGGCCGTTATCCGCAAAATGGATAGGCGCATAAATGTCGTCTGACATGATCATGACGTGCGGGTGCTTGAGCAGCACCGCACCCAGTGCCTCTAGATCGTTGGCGTTGTAAGTCACGCCGCTCGGGTTGCCGGGAGCATTGATGATCAACCAGCGGGTTCGTTCGGTGATTGCCGCTTCAAGCTGCCCGGCCTGCAGGCGAAATCCGTTTGTCTGGCTGCAGGGCACGATGACGGACCGGCCACCGCAGGCATTGACCATGTCGGGATAGGAAGCCCAGTAGGGCGTGGGAATAATGACTTCGTCAGCGTGTGCGATGGTGGCCAGGAAGGCGTTGAAAATGATCTGTTTAGCCCCGCAACCGACTGCAATTTCGTCAGTGCCATAGCGCAAACCCCGGTCTCGCTCAAAAGCATGAACGATGGCGTTGCGCAGTTCCGCTAAACCGTTGGCGGGCGAATAGCCCAGCTTTCGTGTTTGCAGCGCGGCATGAGCGGCCTCGATGACATGCGCGGGCGCATTGAAATCAGGCTCGCCCAGGGTCAGGTCGATGATGTCGTGACCCGCTGCTTTCAGCTCGGCTGCGCGCCGGGCCATGGCCAGAATAGGGGAGGGTGGAGGGAGTGCAATGTTCATCAAAGGCGCCTTGGCTGGGGGTTGCAGACAAGGTAGTGAATGCGTTCGATAAATAAAAACGGGATGTTTTCACGTGAGGATTGAGAAAAACTTAATGGTTGCCCAGTGCCTTGACCAGCACGCCAGCCAAGTGCTGACGGCTGCTTTTTTCATGTTCCAGCAGCACAACCCGGCGAATGAGCTGCGGGTCGCCAAAGGGCAGAAGGGTGACGCCTTCCAGTTTCAGTAAATCCTGGTCCGGCATCGGCACTACGGCTACTCCCAGCCCCTGCGAGGCCATGCGCGACAACGCTTCCTGACTATCGAGCTCCATGGCCTCGGTGACATCAATGCCCATCCGGTTAAGTTCCTGCTCGATGACCCGGCCAGCCCAGGCGCGCTTGTCGAAGCGCAGAAAGGGCTGATTGGCCAGCAGTTCCGCCAGGCTCTGTCCCTCAAGGTGTCGTGCTGCTACCGCCCAGAACAGATCGTGGTAAAGGGGCGTCACCTTCAGGCCCGACGGGAAGGGTTTGACGGGTTCGGTGGTAATGGCAGCATCCAGCTCGCCGTCCTGAACCCGTCTTGCGAGTTCCGATGACATGCCGGAAACCACGCTGATATGCAGTTTGGGGTGATGATTCCTGATCCACACCAAGGCTTCGGGCAACGGGCCTGCCAAGGCGGTCTGAATGGCACCGATCCTGAGCTTGCCGCTCAGTCCGGGCCCTGCATACAGTTGGTTGGCCAGGTCATCGTACTGTGCAATGAGGCTTTCAGCCTGGGCCAGCGCGAGTTGGCCTGCCTCGGTCAGCGTGACCTGGCGTCTGCTGCGATCAAACAGGCTGACGTGCAGCTCATCCTCCAGTGATTTGATCTGCAGGCTGATCGCGGACGGCGTCAGGCTGAGGATATCGGCGGCTTTGACAAAGCTGCCGTATCGGGCAATGGCAACAAGGGAACGCAGGGCCTTCAGAGACATTGATCAACCTTCTGGTGCAGGCAAAGTGCATAGGAAACGCAGGCGCGGCAAGCTTACCTTTCCTTTCGGCACAAGCTCTACTACGGTTGCTAACCAGGCCATTTCCCGACCCAGGAGCGCAGTGCATGCCCAGAACCTTTTTCGTCTTCCTCGCCGCCATGATCCTGTGCACCAGCCAGGCCATGGCCGATACCCTGAAAATCAGTGTGATTGGCGCCGGCAAGGTCGGCGGCACGCTGGGCACCTTGTGGGTCAAGGCCGGCCATGAGGTGATGTTTTCCTCGCGTCATCCCGAGGAATTGACCGATCTGGTCAAGAGCGCCGGACCCACTGCGCGGGCGGGCTCGATCAGCGAGGCGGCGCAATGGGGCGATGTGATTGTGCTGAGCGTGCCTTATGGCGCAATGCCGGCGCTGTCCAGGCAGATCAAGGACGCACTGGCGGGCAAGATGGTGCTCAGTGCCAGCAACCCGTTCAGTGGCCGCGATGCCGAGATTGGCCGCAAAGCGCTGGAGCAAGGCGTTGCGCTGGCGGACCAGCAGTATCTGCCCGGCGTGCATCTGGTGCGGGCGTTCAACGCTATCGGTTATGCCTCGATGAGCAGCCAGTCCGGCAAGGGCAAGGCGATTGCCACTTTTGCCGATGATGCCCAGGCCCGCGAGATGGGTGCCCGGCTGGTGCGCGACGCAGGCTTTGTGCCGGTGCTTTTACCCTTGGCGCGGGCCAACGATGGCTTGCCGGGCGGCCTGACCAGCGGGGTGATGAGCGAGGCTGAACTCAAGCAGAAACTGGGGCTTTGACGGCGCTTATACCCTGCAGTTTTGAAATATTCGCTAATGATTATTTGACCAATCGCTCAACAATCCATAGGGTGTCTGGCCGTTTTTCTGCCTGAGACCCTCATGACCGACCGCTCTAAATTGCCCCCGACCGTCTACCTGCTGGGCTTGACCATCTTCTCACTGGTCACCGCCGAGTTCATGGTCGCCGGCATGATGCCCGCCCTCGCCGAAGCGTTCTCGGTAAGCCTGGCGCAGGTGGGCAACCTCATCGCCTTCTATGCGCTGGGCATGGCCTTGGGTGGTCCGCCGGTCACGGTGTTGCTGCTGTCGCGCGGCATCGGCAACAAGCAGGCGCTGGTCGGGTTGCTGGCGGTCTATGTCGCGGCCGGCGTGCTGGCCGCCGTTGCGCCCAGCTACACGCTGCTGGCGCTGGCGCGGATCATCATGGGGATTTCCAGCGCGGCCTGCATCGGCCTGTGCATGACCGTGTGCGCAGGCCTGGTGCCGCTGGAACGTCGTGGTCAGGCGGTGTCGGTGGTGTTGGCCGGGCTGATGCTGTCGCCGGTTGCCGGCGTGCCGATGACCGCCTGGGTCGAACATCATTACGGCTGGCGCGCCAGTTCATGGCTGGTGGTCGGGCTGGCGCTGATCTGCACCGCACTGGCGGCGACACGCCTGCCGAGCAGCAAGGCCGGCAGCGAGCCTGCGCTTTCGCGGCAATGGGCAACCTTGAAAAGCCGCAGCCTGTGGGGCGCTTATGTCACCAGCGGGCTGATCATCGGCGCGACCTTCGCCGCCTTCAGCTATTGCACGCCGATCCTGATTGAAGAAGTGGGCATATCGCCGGGCCAGGTGGCGCCGTTGCTGGCGTTGTACGGCGTGGCCAACCTGCTGGGCAACATGCTTATTGGCCGCATCGCCGACAGCCATACGTTTACCGCGTTGCGTGCGGGGCTGGCGGTCATGGTGCTGGCACTGGCGGGTTTTGCCCTGTCGGGCGAGCAGCACTGGCTGAGTCTTGCGTGCTTTATCGCGCTGGGCCTGACTGGCGTGGCGCTGAACCCGGCCATGGTTGCGCGGGTGATGAAGGCGGCTGAGCCCGGTGCACTGGTCAATACCTTGCACACCTCGGTGATCACCGCAGGGTTGGCGTTCGGCAGTTGGGCGGGCGGCGCCGCCATCGAGGCCGGTTATGGTTTGCGCGCGCCGCTGTGGGTGGGCGCGGGCATGGCGTTGCTGGGCCTGCTCAGTGTCATGCTGCCGAAAATGGCGCGCAGACCGGTAGATTGCGCAAGTTTGTCTTCACGTTAATCCCGTAGAAGCGCGTTCTGTCGGACCGCCGCGACCGGCTGCGTTAGCAGTCGTAAATTCTCAGCGGTTCCGAGATTTTGCGAGCGCTACGCACTCGGTCGCGGGCAGAGCGCGCTCCTACAGGTAAACGCGGCTTCAATGCGCGCCAGCGGCCTTGTTCAGGTCGCCGTCGGCCCATTCGGTGTAGATGCAGGCATCTGCCGTGGCCCAGCGCACTTTCACCGTATCGCCGGCTTGCAGCGGCATGCCGGTGGCTGAAAGCGCCTTGACGGTCATGGCCGTGCCGCTGTCGGTGACCACTGCGCAGGTCTGGCTTTCACCGAGAAACAGCACTTCGGTGACCTTGGCGGTGACTTCGTTCCAGCCTTCGGCCAATGGCGTGCTCAAGGCCTGGCTGACGCTCAGGGCCTGGGCTTTTTCCGGGCGGACCATCAGCAGAATGTCCTGATCGGTTTTCAAGCCTGCGGTCAGGCGGATCGACAAGGGCTGGCCCTCGAAGGTCGCCACCGCATTGCCCTGGGCCTTGAGGCGCAGGAAGTTGGAGTTGCCCAGAAACGAGGCGACAAACGCATTCGGCGGGTTCTGGTACAGGTCGTAACCGGTGCCCAGGCCGACGATCTTGCCGTGGCTGAAAATCGCGATGCGCTGGCTCAGGCGCATGGCTTCTTCCTGGTCGTGGGTCACATAGACAATGGTGATGCCCAGGCGGCGATGCAGCTGGCGCAACTCGTCCTGCAGGTCTTCACGCAGCTTCTTGTCGAGTGCGCCAAGCGGTTCGTCCATCAGCAGGATGCGTGGCTCGTAGACCAGCGCCCGGGCAATGGCCACGCGCTGTTGCTGGCCGCCGGACATTTGCGACGGGCGACGATGGGCGAACTGGTCGAGTTGCACCAGCTTGAGCATCGCGTCGACTTTCTGGTCGCGCTCGGCGGCTGACATCTTGCGGATGTTGAGCGGGAAGGCAATGTTGTCGCGCACGTTCAGGTGCGGGAACAGCGAGTAGCGCTGAAACACCATGCCGATGCCGCGTTTGTGCGGCGGCACGTTGATCAGCGATTTGCCGTTGACCAGAATCTCGCCGCTGCTTGGCGTCTCGAAACCGGCCAGCATCGACAGCGTGGTGCTCTTGCCCGAGCCGCTGGAACCGAGGAAGGTCAGGAACTCGCCGTCCTTGATGTCCAGGTCGATATTGTCCACCGCAGCGAAGTCGCCGTAGTGCTTGTTCAGGTTGCGCAGGCGCACCAGGGGCTGGCCGGCGGTTTCGGAATCTTTGATCACGGCGCTCATGAGGTACTCCGGGCTTCGTTACGGCGACGCAGGGTCGCGGCGATGAACATGACCAGCACCGACAGGCCGATCAGCAGGGTCGAGGCGACAGCAATGACCGGGGTCAGGTCCTGGCGCAGGGTGGTCCACATTTTCACGGGCAGGGTTTGCAGGGTCGGGCTGGCCATCATCACGCTCAGCACCACTTCATCCCACGAGACCAGAAAGGCGAACAGGGCGCCGGCGATCATGCCGGGGCGAATGCCCGGAAAGGTCACCTTGTAGATCGCCTGCAGCCGCGAGGCACCGCAAATCACGGCGGCGTCTTCGATGGACTGGTCGAACAGTTTCAGCGAGTTGATGATCGAGATGATCGTGAACGGCAAGGCAACGATCACATGGCTGACCACAAACGAAAACAGCGTGCCGGTGTAGCCCAGCTTGAGAAACAGTGCATAGACCGCCACGGCGATGATCACCAGCGGCACGATCATCGGCAGGGTGAACAGCCCGTAGAGCATGTCGCGGCCGGGAAAGCGCCCGCGCACCAGGGCAAAGGCGGTGGGCAGGCCCAGCGCGACGGCGAAGATCGTGGTCAGGATGGCGACCTTGAAGCTCGACATCGCGGCCGCCATCCAGTCGGGGTTGGAGAAGAACTGCTCGTACCATTTGAGCGTCCAGCCCGGTGGCGGGAATACCAGCCACTGCGAGGAGCCGAACGACAACAGCACGATGAACACAATGGGCAACAGGAGAAACAGGGCGATCAATCCAGTGACGGTGTACAGGCCAATCCGTAGCCGCGAGCCCATCGCGTTGGGGGTCAGGAGCATGATCGCTTACCTCGCGTTGCTGGCGCCTACCGGGGATTCCGGCTGGAGCTTCAGGTAGAAATAGAACATCACCAGGGTGATGGCGACCAGGAGCGCAGCGGCGGCGCTGGCCAGGCCCCAGTTGAGGAACGACTGCACCTGCTGGACGATGAACTCGGGCAACATCATGTTCTGCGCGCCGCCCAGCAGGGCCGGCGTGACGTAGTAACCGAGCGACATCACGAACACCATCAAGGCGCCGGAAAACAGCCCCGGCCGGCACAGCGGCAGGAACACCCGGAAAAAGTTGGTCCATGGGCTTGCGCCGCAAATGGAACCGGCTTGCAGCACCATCGGGTCGATGGCCTGCATGGTCGCCTGCAAGGGCAGGACGATGAACGGAATCATGATGTAGCTCATGCCGATCACCACGCCGGTGAGGTTATGCACCATCTCCAGTGGTTGATCGATGAGGCCCATGCCCATCAAGGCCTTGTTGATCACGCCCGAGGCTTGCAGCAACACCAGCCAGGAATAGGTGCGGGCCAGCAGGCTGGTCCACATCGACAGCAGGACCACGTTAAGCAGCCAGCGGCCCCAGCCCTTGGGCACCAGGGTAATGGCCCAGGCCAGCGGGAAGCCCAGCAGCACGCTGAACAGGGTCACCAGGCCTGCGACCGAAAAGGTGTTGAACAGCACGCGCGAATAAGCCGAGTTGGCAAACAGTTGTTCGTAGTTGCCCAAACCCGGAACCGGCTCCAGAAAGCCGCGCAGCAGCAGACCGATCAATGGGGCGAAGAAGAACACGCCGAGAAACAGCAGCGCCGGCAGTAGATTGCGGCTGCCGCGCCAGCGTTGGGCCAGGGAAGGCTTGATAGTCATGTTCGCTCGCAAGGTCTGGGCCGGGGCGTGAACCGCGCCGGCGGTGCGCGAGGCACCACCGGACACAGAGGGTTGGCCGGGTAGCGTGGCCGCCATTTTTACTTGACCAGCCATTCGTTCCACCGTGTAGCAATATCAGGACCATTTTTCGCCCAGTAGGCGAAGTCCAGGGTGATCTGCTCGGATGCGTAGTTGGTTGGCAGGTTTTTCGCCAGGGTCGAATCCAGGCGCGCCACGCTGTCCGTGTTGACCGGGGCATAGGCGCTGAGGTTGGAGAAGTCGGCCTGGCCTTTGGCGCTGGTGGCCTCGGCAATGAACTTCATGGCGGCGTCTTTGTTCTTGGCGCCTTTTGGCACGACGAGGAAATCGGCCATGACCAGGTTCTGTTTCCAGCTCACACCGACCGGTGCGCCGTCTTGCTGCAGGGCATAGACGCGGCCGTTCCACATCTGGCCCATCGAGGCTTCACCGGACGCCAGCAGTTGCTGCGACTGAGCACCGCCGCCCCACCAGACGATGTCTTTCTTGATGGTGTCGAGCTTCTTGAAGGCGCGGTCCAGGTCCAGCGGGTAGAGCTTGTCTTTTTCTACGCCGTCGGCCAGCAGGGCCAGTTCCAGCACGCCAGGGCTTGGCCATTTGTAGAGGGCGCGCTTGCCGGGGTAGGTTTTGGTGTCGAACAGGGCGGCCCAGCTTTCTGGCGTGGTCTTGCCCACTTTGCCTTCGTTGTAGCCCAGCACGAAGGAGAAGAAGAACGAGCCGGCGCCATGGTCGGAGACGAAACGCGGGTCGATCTTGTCGCGCTTGATCGTGTTGAAGTCCAGCGGTTCCAGCAGGCCTTCGGCGGCAGCACGCAGGGCAAAGTCAGCCTCTACGTCGACCACGTCCCACTGGACGTTGCCGCTTTCGACCATGGCCTTGAGTTTGCCGTAGTCGGTTGGGCCGTCCTGTACGACCGTGATCCCGCTGGTTTTCTGGAAAGGTACGGCCCACGCCTGTTTCTGGGCGTCCTGGGTCGAGCCGCCCCAACTGACGAAGTTGACGCTCTCGGCAGCCATGGCGGCAACACTCGAGAATGCCAACACACCAGCGGCCAGCACTGCAGTTGCACGTTTGTTCAACACCATTTTCACGCCCTCATTTGTTGTGTTTTGAGCGGGCTTGTGTTTTCGCCCGCGTATTCGGAGCAGTAGGTCCAAGTGGACCTTTTGAAACTGGGCGACCGTGCCAGGTGCTTTTGTTATTGGGCTACGTGTTGACGCGTGCCCCTGACGAAAATCTCGGTCTACGGGATATCATATTATGGTATTCCAAACTTTCTGCAAGCGTTTTGCCTGCCTCAAGACCCCTCCATCTGACGTTTTTTCATAGGCGGTCTTTACCCGTGAAAAGCGGGCTTAACCGGTGAAAGGAATGCTCTCTACAACCTCAAGGTCGTAACCGGTCAAGCCCGCGTATTTCAGCGGTGCGCCCAGGTGACGCAGCTTGCCGACGCCCAGGTCCTGAAGGATCTGCGCCCCGGTGCCGACCTCCGAATAGATGCGCGATTGCGAGCGGGTGTACTGGCGCGGCGGCTTGGTCAGCTGCGGCACGCGCTCCAGCAATGCTTGCGAGGATTCGTGGTTGGCCAGCACCACGACCACGCCGTGGCCTTCTTCGGCGACCTTTTGCAGGGCGGCCCACAGGGTCCAGTTGGCAGGCCCGGTGTATTCGGCGCCGACCAGGTCACGCAGCGGATCGACCACATGTACGCGCACCAGCGTCGGCTCGTCGCGCTTGATGTCGCCCATGACCATGGCCATGTGTACGCCGCCTTCGATGCGGTCTTCGTAGGTAAACAGACGGAAGGTGCCATGCACCGTCGGCAGCTCGCGCTCGCCGATGCGCTCGACCGTGTGTTCGGTGCTCAGGCGGTAGTGGATCAGGTCGGCGATGGTGCCGATGCGAATGCCGTGTCTGGCGGCAAAGGCTTCAAGGTCCGGGCGGCGGGCCATGGTGCCGTCGTCGTTCATGACTTCGACGATCACCGAGGCCGGGCTGAAGCCGGCCAGGCGCGCCAGGTCGCAACCGGCCTCGGTGTGCCCGGCGCGGGTCAGCACGCCACCTTCGCGGGCGCGCAGCGGAAAGATATGCCCCGGCTGCACCAGGTCTTCGGCCGTGGCATTGGCGGCCACGGCCGCTTGCACGGTACGCGCCCGGTCGGCGGCGCTGATGCCGGTGGTGACGCCGGTGGCGGCTTCGATAGAGATGGTAAAAGCGGTGGCGAACACGCTGCCGTTGCTGGGCACCATCTGCTCAAGGCCCAGGCGCTGGCAGTGTTCTTCGGTGAGGGTCAGGCAAATCAGCCCGCGCGCTTCGCAGGCCATGAAACTGATCGCCTGCGGGGTGCAACGATCGGCGGCCAGCAGCAGATCGCCTTCGTTTTCCCGGTCCTCGTCATCCACCAGCAAGACCATCTTGCCTTGGCGATAGTCGTCAATGATGTCTTCGATACGGTCGAACGGCATGCTCAGGATCTCGGTTTTATGGATGAATGAATCGTGGTATACCATAAGACAGAATATTTCATGAATTCCCTATCAATGAAACAGTGAGATCGTGATGAAAGCTTATTGGATCGCCCATGTCGATGTAACCGACCCGCAGCAGTACAGCGAATATACCCAGCGCGCGCCCGAAGCGTTCAAATTATTTGGTGGCAAATTCATGGCACGCGGCGGTCGCTCCGAAGCCATCGAAGGCCGTGAGACACCGCAACGTACTGTGGTGATCGAGTTTGAGTCCTACGAACAAGCGCTGGCCTGCTACAACTCGCCGCAGTATCAGGAAGCCATGAGCCACCGCCAGGGCGTGGCCAAGGCGGAGATCGTGATTGTAGAAGGGATCTGAATCAGGTCTTGCCTGGATTGGCGGGGGAATTTTGTCCTGCACCCGCCCTCCACATCTGAGACACAACTCTCGCCGGTACGGCGTTGATGAGGTTGACGATGAGCAAGACACTCTGCGCGCAAGACCTGGGCATCGAGTTTGTCATCGATCGCGAAAAGGGCCTGTTCAAATGGTTGCTGGCCAGCTTTCTACTGGGCAAGCGTATCCAGGCAGACATCGCTGTTCAGGCCTGGCGTGTGATTGTCGAGCACCGTCAGCGCGACACACCGCTCAAGCTCCTGCACTGCACGCACCGGGAACTGGTGGTCATGCTCGGTGAAGGCAATTACACCCGCTACGACGAATCCACTGCCGAGCGTTTGCTGGCCCTGGCCGGCAAGCTCAAGAACGATTATCACGGCAAAGTCACCGGCATTCATGCGGTGAGCATTGACCGTGAAACGTTCGAGCAACGCTTGCTGGAATTCACAGGCATTGGCCCGAAGACCGTAGAAATCTTCATGCGCGAAGCGGCGAGGGTGCTCTATTGAACACGGGCATATTCCTGGGGTGCGCGGGCTGGGCCCTGGCCCGTGAACACCAGGCTGACTTCGTGGCCGAGGGGACGCACCTGCAGCGCTATGCCGCACGGTTGAGCGCAGTGGAGGTGAACAGCTGTTTTTATCGCCCGCACCGTCCACAGACTTGGGCGCGCTGGGGCGAGTCCGTGCCGGCGGGGTTTCGCTTTTCAGTCAAGCTGCCGCAAACCATCACCCATGTTCAACGGCTGGTCGACTGCGAGCCTTTGCTTGAGCGGTTTCTGGGCGAATGCACGCAACTGGGCGAGCGGCTGGGCTGCATCCTGATTCAGCTGCCGCCCTCGCTGGACTATGAGCCGCTGCGGGTGGCGCGGTTTTTCGAAGCCTTCAGGCAGCGCTTCAGTGGTGCCCTGGTCATCGAGCCACGGCATGAGTCCTGGGCTGCGGCGCAAGCGCAACTGATCGACTACCGGGTGGCGCAGGTGGCCGCCGACCCTTCGCGGCTGAGCACCGACACGCGCCCCTCAGGCTGGCCGCAGCTTCATTACTGGCGGCTGCATGGCTCCCCGAAAATCTATTACAGCGCCTATGGCCACGAGCGTTTGCTCAGCCTGGCGAGCGCATTGCGGCGCTCGGCAAGCGAAGGCATCGAGACCTGGTGCATCTTCGACAACACCGCCGCCGGCGCTGCCGTGCATGACGCCCTGAGCCTGCACGCCATGCTCGAAGGCGCAGCAGGTGTACAGGCCGACTGAGCGTATCGTTTCAGGTGAGCCGCGGCGTTATTTGAAATACCGGTCCACGTACTTCTGGATTTCCTGGCGCATGAACTTTCCCGAGGCTTCGGCGCGTTCTTCCCAGCCAAACACGCAGGCGGTGACGATGCCGTCGAAGCCGGTTTTGGACAGTGAACTGAAGAACACGTCCCAGTCGACCTCGCCCTGGTGCATTTCCATGTGCTGGTGCACCGAGACCTTCGCGCCCGGCGGGTTGACGATGTAGCGCAGCCCCGACGAGGCCTTGTGGTTCCAGGTGTCGGCAATGTGCACGTGGGCGATCATCGATCCTGCGTCGCTGATCATCTTCGCCATGTCGTCGCCAAAGTAGAAGGTGTGCGGCGCGCAGTAGAGGAATTTGACGTTGTCGGAACCGATCGTCTTGAGCATGTCGACGGCGGGATTGAGCGTTTCACACCAGTCCTCGGGATGCGGCTCGACGTTGAGGGTGATGCCTTCGCGTTCCAGAATCGGCACCAGTTCTTCCATCGTGCGCCACCAGGCCGCTTCGCTGGACTCGTGGCTGTGCGAGCCGCCGCAGCAACTGACCTTGTGCCCGCGATCGGGCGAAGGGCCGCGGCCGAATTCGGAGTTCATGGTGGTGCAGCCCATTTCCACCGCCACCTCGATGGCTTGTTTCCAGTGTTCGACGGCGGTCAGGCGTTCGTCTTCATGGGGGCTGGCCCAGCGGTACATCGGCAGGATGGAGGCCAGTTGCAGGTTATGGTCGCGCAAGGCTTTCTTGAACTCGGCGATGCGTTCCTTGTGTGCGCGCGGGTGTACCCACCACGGCAGGAAATCCTCGCGCGGCGACATCTCGAGGTATTCGAAACCTTGCTCGGCGGTGCTGCGGCACAGTTCCGGCAGGCTCAGGTGGCGCTGCATGTAAGGGTCGATGGCTATTTTCATTATTGTTCTCCAGGTAAAAAGTCAACGCGAAGTCAGTAAGCAACCCAGGCAGAGTCCTGATCGGCAGAGGCCACGCAGCGCTCGACCCAGCGCACGCCTTCGACGCCGGCATCGATGTCCGGGTAGCGCACGGCGGCCAGCGCGGCGTCATCGCCACGGCTGGCGGCGTCCATGGCCAGGGCAAATCGGTAGTACAGGTTCGACCAGGCTTCGAACAACCCTTCGGGGTGGCCACCGCCGATGCGGTCATCCAGCAAGGCGTCGGCATGCAGATAGCCCATGCCGCGCTCCAGCACCTGGGCCGGCTGGCCCTGGACTTCAAAACTCAACTGGTTGGGGCGTTCGTCCCACCATTCCAGGCTGGCCCGCGAGCCGATCACGCGGATCTTCTGGCCGTGCATGGAGCCTGCGTTGACCGCGCTCGACCAGACCATGCCCATCGCACCTCCCTCGTACTCCATCAAGGTGTAGGCGTTGTCTTCCAGTGGCGCACGACTGGCGACGAAGCTTTGCCGGCTGCACATCAGGCGTTTGATCTTCAGGTCCGGCAGCATCACTTCCGACAGGTACAGCGGGTGCGTGCCGACATCGCCCAGCACATAGCTGGGACCGGCCTGACGCGGATCGACGCGCCATTGCGTGGCCTGGCTCTGGGCCTCGACCGGGGCGCTGTGAAAGCCGTGGGCAAACTGCATGTGCACCATGCGGATATCGCCCAGCTCGCCGGCGGCAATCATGGCCCGCGCCTGTTCGATCAACTGGTGCCCGGCATAGCCGTAAGTGACGCCGACAATCCGCGATCTGGCCGTGGCCAGCGTGCGCAGCGATTCGGCTTCGGCGAGGGTGAAACACAAAGGCTTTTCGCACACCACATGCAGGCCGGCCTCCAGCGCTGCTTTGGTGATCGCGTAATGGGTGCCGTTGGGCGTGGCGATCGACACCGCCTGAATGCCGTCTTCGCGCTGCGCCTCTTGCTCGAACAGGCTCAGGTAGTCGGCATAGCAACGCTCGGGGTCGACCCCCAGTTGCTCACCGAAACTGCGGCAGCGCTGCGGGTCGATATCGAATGCGCCCGCCACCAGCACGAAATTCTGGTCGCGCAGGGCGGCCGAGCGATGGATATAGCCGATCTGGCTGTGGATGCCGCCGCCGACCATGGCCCAGCGAATAGGGGAGGCAATGCGTTTGCTGCCGTTGATCATGGAATTGTCCTTGTTTGATCAAAAGGGGGCGTCTGGCTCAGAAACCGGTGCTGGCCAGCCAGGCGCGGCTGGCGGCGACGTCTTGCAGGCTGCCGCCGGCATTGCGCGGGTCACGCTCCTGCTCGACGGTGATATAGCCCTGGTAGCCGATCTCCTCGAGCAGCGCGTGCAGCGCCGGGTAATCGATGACCCCGCGCCCGATCGGGCACATCACGCCCCTGGCGCAGGCCTCGAAGAAACGGATGCGCTCGTTCAGCACCTGATCGAACACCACCTGATCAATGTCTTTGAAATGGATGTAGTCCAGGCGCCCGGCGTACTGGCGCAGCGTCGCCACCGGGTCCATGCCGGCGTAATACAGGTGGCCGGTGTCCAGGCACAGGCCGGCCACGTCGGCGGGAATGTCCTGCACCAGTTGCGCCAGTTCATCGGCGAACTCGATATGCCCGCCGGCATGCGGATGCACCACGGTGCGCACGCCGTATTCGCGCCACGACAGTTCGGCGATGGCGCGGATATGGCCGATCATCGTCTGCCACGCTTCAGGCGCCAGGCGCAGTGCCCGGTCCGAATGCCCGGCGGCGTAATCGCGGGCTTCATGGCCCCAGTCGATGACCACCAGATAAGGCGCGGCATAGCGCTGGCCGGGCTCGGGCGCCACCTGCGGCAGTTGCTTGAGCAGGGCGCAGATGTCGTGGGTTTGTTGCAGCAGACTGGCCAGATTGGCCGGCGCTACCAGGTTATCGAAAATGGTCCCGGCCACGACGTTCAAGCCGTTGGCTTGCAAGGCGCTGCCAACACGCTCGGCGTCCAGCGGCAAGTAGCCGTAAGGGCCTAGTTCGATGCCGCGATAACCGGCCTGGGCGGCTTCGCTCAAGACCTGTTGCCATGCCGGCAGGTGCGGGTTTTTGGGGTCGTCGACGCCCCAGCAGCAAGGGGCCGTGCAGATATGCAGGGTCATGGGAAGGGCTCCGTCATTCATTATTGTTGTATGGCCTGTGTGCAAGGCTTGAAACAATCCTGAGGCAGGCGCGGTGCCGTTGCTATAGTTGCCCGGCAATACCTGTCATAACCTGTCAAATAGCCGAAAAGGGATGTCATTTCATGTCAGACGCACAGCCGCCCTCACGCCGCGCCACGCTGGAGGATGTCGCCCGGCTGGCCGGGGTCAGCGTGTCGACGGTCGACCGGGTCATGAGCCTGCGCGCCAACGTGCGTGCCGACACCGCGCAGCGCATCGCCGAGGCGGCAGAGCAATTGGGCTTTTACGGGCGCAAGGTCATCGAGCAGCGTTTGCTGCAACACCGGCCTACGGTGCGCATCGGCCTGTTGCTGCAAAAGCGCGGCGTGGCGTTTTATCAGAACCTGGCCAAGGCACTGGCTGACGCCGCTGCAGCCAGCGTGCGGGCGCAGGTGCGGGTGATGATCGGCTATATCGACGACCTCGACCCTGTCGCCACCGCCGAGCGGATTCTGGCCTTGCAACACGAAGTCGATGCCCTGAGCGTGGTGGCCGCTGATCACAGCGCCGTGCGCGCCGCCGTTGCGCAGTTGCGTGAAGCCGGTGTGCCGGTGATCGCCATGGTTTCGCAATTGAGCGCGGCCGCCGGGGCCGGGTATGTCGGCGTCGACAACCGGCGCATGGGCCGCACCGCCGCCTGGTTCGTCAGCCAGCTGGCGGCGCGGCCCGGTGCGGTGGCGGTGATGGTCGGCACCCAGCGCTATCAGTGCCAGGAACTCTGCGAGCTGAGCTTTCGCTCGTGCATGGCCGAGCAGGGCGCCGACTGGGAAGTGCTTGCCACGCGGCTGACTCTCGAAGACCCGGCCTTTGCCTATGCCGGCACCCTTGACCTGCTGACCAGCCAGCCGGACCTTGCCGGCCTGTATGTGGGCGGTGGCGGCATCGAAGGGGTGATCAAGGCACTGCGCGAACTCAAGGCGCAACAGGTCGCGATGCCGGTCGTGGTCTGCCACGACCTGACGCCGCTGACCCGAACGGCCCTGCGCGAAGGCGTGGTCAATGTGGTGCTGTCACACCCGATCGAGGCCTTGGCGCAGGCCACCATCGTCCGGCTGGTGCACGCGGTGATCAAGGTGCCGGAGGAATCGGATACCTGCCTGCTGCCGATCCAGATCGACGTGCCGGAAAGCGTCTGAAACCGTGCCTTCAGGGCAGGGGCGGCAGAGGCACTTGCGCGATATCCGGGCCGATACTGGCGTACAGCAGGTGATCGGGCTGCACGTTGCGGCCAATGGCGTCTTTTACCGTTGCCGGGGTCAAGGCCATGACCCGGGCGTGAAATTGCCCGATGGCATCGACCGGTAGCCTGAAGGCATTGAGCGTTGCCAGTTGCGCCAGAATGGCCTGGTTTGTCGCGACGCGCAGTGCCGCCTGGTTGAGGATGCGTTGTTGCGACTGGCTCAGCTCATCCTCGGTCGGGCCGTTGGCGACAAACTCGTTGAGCATTTCCTTGATTCGATCCTGTGATGCGTTGTTGTACTGCGCCGCACATTGCCACGCGATGGCAAACCGGCCGTCGGCCAGCGTGTAGGCCAGGCTGGAACCCGCGCTGTAGGACAGACCACGGCGCGTCCGCAGTTCATGGAAGATTCTGGAATGTACGCCTGCGCCGAATATGTCGTTGGCGACGGTCATGGCGGCATGGTCGGGTGAATGGCGCAGGATGCCCGGCAGCACAAACATCACCAGTGTCGGCCCGCTGTCGGTGGCGAGATGCAGCACTTCCGGTTCGCTGACGGCCGGGCTTTGGATAAGCGGCGTCGCCGGCCCGCGCGGCAACTGTGCCGATATCCTCGCGGCAATGGCCTGGGCCTGTTCCAGGCTCAGGTCCCCGACCAGATTGATGGCGGTATTGGGCGCGGTGTAGTGGCGTTGGTGAAACGCCTGCAAGTCCTCGCGCGCAAGGCTGGCGATGCTTGCGCGGTCGCCGTAGCGCGGGTAGCCATAGGGATGGCCGGCAAACAGATGGCGATAGATCTGGTTCTGCAGGCGGTAGTGAGGCACGTGCTCGCGAGCGTCGACAAAGTCTGCGCACAGGCCTTTGACCCGAGCGATGGCGGCGTCGGGAAAGCTGGGCTGGCCGACGACGCTGGCGAAGGTCTCGACGGCCGCTTCGCGCTGGGCGGCGGCACTGAGACAGCGCAGCGAAAGCACGGCATGGTCCTTTTCCAGGTGCATATCGAACCTGGCGCCTGCGCCCTCGAAGGTGTCGGCAATCTGCGTTGCATCACGTCCCGGAACGCCCTCGCTCAGCAGGCTCAGGGTCAGGTACGCGCTGCCGGAGCGGGCGTCATCGCGACAGCTGCCCGCGGCGATGTCCAGGCGCACATCGAACATAGGCAACTCCCTGGCGGGCACGAACAGGACGCGCGCGCCTTCAGCGGTCAGCCACTGTTCGATCTGCGGCGTGTGGCAGGGCGCGATGGGCGCCAGGCCCTTGAGTGATTGCAAACGGCTGAATTCATTCATGGCTGTCGTCCCTGGGCAGAATATGGGCAATGCAAAGCCGGTCGCGGGTAAACCAGCTTCGCGCCGCCTCACGCAGGTCTTGAGGGGTGATTTCCTGCAGGTCGTTCTGCTCGCTGTCGAGCAGCGACAAAGGCAGGCCTGCCACGGCCAGCTCGCTCAATTGCTCGGCCTGGGCCTGGATCGAGTCGCGGGCATAAACCTGTGCGGCGAGGAGGCGGGCACGGGCGCGCTCAAGCTCCGGCAGGCTCACCAGCTCCGTGGTCACTTGCTGAAACTGCGCCCACACCCGGTCTTCAAGCTGTTGCAGGCCGATGCCGGCTTTGGGGCTCGCTGACAATTCCAGCAGGGTATCGCCGCAGGCGTTGGCGTTGTAGGTCATCTGCGCGAAGGTCAGGATGTCGGCGGCGTGCATCAACCGCGCGACGATTCGCGCGCTGCGGCCGATGCCCAATATCACCGCCAGCAAGCGCAGCGCATTGATCATGCGCAGGTCGGTGCCAGTGGCGCGGCTGGGCACGTTGATTGCCAGGATCAGCGCAGGCATTGCGCCTGCCCGTCTGATCTCGATCCTGCGCTCTCCGGGCGCCGACAGTTCCAGCGCACGCTTGTGTACCACCGGGATGCCGGGCGGCAGGTGAGCGAAGTGTCGTTCGACCATTGCCCTGAAAGGCTTCGGTTGCAGGTCGCCGACCACCACCAGGGTGGCGTTGGCCGGCGTATACCACTGGCGATACCAGTGCTGTACCTCGGCATTGCTCAGGCGTTCGAGGTCGGCTGGCCAGCCGATGACCGGCGTCCGGTAGCTGCTCATGGGGTGCGCGGCGCTCTGGAACAGTTCATGGGCGCTGCTGGTAACGTCGGCATCGACACTGAGGCTGCGCTCGGACTTGATGACCTCGATTTCGCGATTGAAGGCGGCATCCGGCAACAGGGCGTCGTTCATCATGTCGGCACCGATTTCCAGCGCAACGTCCAGGTAATGGCTGGCCAGGGTCTGATGAAAGACCGTCATGTCCTGGGTGGTGTAGGCGTTCTCCCGAGCGCCCAGGCGCTCCAGCAAACGGCTCGCCTGACCGGCATCGAGCTTGCTGCTGCCCTCGTACAACAAGTGTTCCAGCGCATGACTCATGCCCGACTGGCCCGGAGGCTCCTGGGCGGAACCGACCTTGTAGCAAAGATGACAGGCTGCCACGGGAGCCCTGTGATCCTCGCGCAGGATGACGCGCAGCCCATTGGGCAGCGAAAAATCATGGGTAGCGAGCGTTGGCGGTTGATTCGGCATGGTGCCCTTCCTTTGACGTGAAGGTTAAGCATCCACCGGCCCCGATCATGAGTGGGGCTATATACATATCGCCTGAACGCGAAGCCGGTTACACGGCACAAATCTTTCGGGATTTCAAAATGCCGCTATTTTGAAGGTAAGTTGCTTTGACCGTGCAACGCCTTAAAGGAAATCCCATGAGTCTGTCTTTGCTGAGCCGTTACGCTTTCTTTGTAGGATGTGTGGTGTTCACCCTCGCCACGCTGCCGTTTGCCCCGCAGCATGAATGGCTCTGGGTGTTTACGCTGATCGCAGGTGCCCTGAGCCTGCTTGGGGTGTTCGACCTGTTGCAGTCGCGCCATGCGGTGCGGCGCAATTACCCGATCCTGGGCAACATCCGTTACCTGATCGAGGGTATCCGCCCGGAAATTCGCCAGTACCTGCTGGAAGCCGACTCTGAAGCCACGCCGTTTTCCAGGGCGCAAAGGGCGCTGGTGTACTCGCGCGCCAAGAGCGAGGCGTCGGACAAGCCGTTCGGCACCTTGATGAACGTCTACGAAACCGGCTATGAATTCATCAGCCACTCCATGCGCCCCGCGCCGTTGACCGACCCTGAAAGCTTCAGGGTCGAAATCGGCGGGCCGCAATGCACGCAGCCGTACTCGGCGTCGGTGTTCAATATCTCGGCCATGAGTTTTGGTTCGCTCAGTGCCAATGCCATCCGGGCGCTGAACAAAGGCGCGCACCTGGGCAACTTCGCGCATGACACCGGCGAGGGCAGCATCAGCCCTTACCACCGTGAGCACGGCGGCGATCTGACCTGGGAACTGGGCAGCGGCTACTTTGGCTGTCGCACCGCCGACGGTCGTTTCGACCCGGACAAATTTGCCCTGCAGGCCGCCGACCCGCAGGTGAAAATGATCGAAATCAAGCTGAGCCAGGGCGCCAAGCCCGGCCACGGCGGCATCCTGCCCAAGCACAAGGTTACTCAGGAAATCGCCAGCACCCGCGGCATCATGATGGGCGAAGACTGCATCTCGCCGTCACGCCACAGCGCCTTCAATACCCCGCTTGAGCTGATGCAGTTCGTCGCCCGCCTGCGTGAGCTGTCCGGCGGCAAACCGGTGGGCTTCAAGCTGTGCCTGGGTCATCCGTGGGAGTTCATGGGCATCGCCAAGGCGATGCTCGAGAGCGGCATCCTGCCCGACTTTATCGTCATCGACGGCGCCGAAGGCGGGACGGGTGCGGCACCGGTGGAATTCACCGATCACCTCGGCGTGCCGATGCGCGAAGGCTTGTTGTTCGTGCACAACACCCTGGTGGGCATCAATCTGCGCGACAAGATCAAGCTGGGCGCCAGCGGCAAGGTGATCAGCGCGTTCGACATCGCCAGCCTGCTGGCCATCGGTGCCGACTGGGCCAACGCCGCGCGCGGCTTCATGTTTGCCATCGGCTGTATTCAGTCGCAGTCGTGCCACACCAACAAATGCCCCACCGGCGTCGCCACCCAGGACCCGCTGCGCCAGCGGGCGCTGGTGGTCGAAGACAAGGCCACGCGGGTCTACAACTTCCACCGCAGCACCTTGAAGGCACTGGCCGAGATGCTCGCGGCGGCGGGGCTCACGCATCCCTCGCAATTGACCGCTCGCCATCTGGTGCGGCGCATGTCGGCCACCGAGGTCAAGCTGTTCTCGCAAATGCACGTGTTCCTCAAGCCTGGGGAATTACTGGCCGATCAGGTCCGTGGCGAGTTCTATGAACGCATGTGGCGGGCGGCGCGGGCGGACAGTTTCGACCCGATGCCGGGGGATGAAGCGGCCTGACCGCCCAAGGCGCTTTTCATCGAAGAACCTGGCTTGATGCTGGAGTGCGCAAGGCGTTTTAAAGTTTGATTGCCTCAATCAAAAAATTCGCCAAGGCGCGCACTCTGGCAGTCTGATGTTTGCGCGAAGGTATCAGCAGTGAGACGGGGGCACTTTCGAATGACCAGTCAGCCAACACCCTGACCAGCCTTCCAGAGCTGATGGACTCCCTGACATCCCATTCGGAACGAAGCACCAGCCCTTGTCCCTGCTCAGCCCAATCGCGGGCAACACTGCCGTCGTTGGTCAGCATGGCAGGCTCGATGCGTAACACACGACTCACCGAGCGCTTGCGCAAGTGCCACAGCGTTACATCTTCTTCGTTTTCGCGGATACAGAGGCACCGATGGTTGACCAGGTCTTCTGGCGTCTGCGCAGTGCCGCGTACGGCCAGGTACTCAGGGCTGGCGCACAACCATCGCTCGTTACTGACAAGCGTACGCGCCACCCACGAACTGTCGCTGATACGGCCGATGTGAATCACCGCATCGCTGTCATGGCGATCGGGCCAGGGCGTCTCGCGTAAATCCAGATGAACGCGCAATTGTGGATGCGCTGTAGCGAATCTGGAGAGCAATGGCGCAATACGTTGGCGGCCAAAACCGAACGGTGCTGCCAGTCGCAGTGTTCCGGTCAGTGCGTCATCAGCGCGCCTGAATGATTCGGGCAGCGCCTCCAGCTGTTGCAGCAATGTGGCCGACTCCGCTGCGAAGCGTTCTCCCTCTGCCGTCAGGCTTAACCTGCGCGCGTCCCGACTCGCCAGGTTGACGCCCAGATGCGCTTCCAGCTTACGCAGCCGCATCGATAGCGCAGGTGCAGAAACATTCAGTCTTCTCGCGGCCGCGCTGAGCGATTCCGAATGCGCCAGGGTCACGGCCAGGCGCAAGTCTTCTATGGAGATCATTCAGTCTTTCTTAATCATTGATGACCCAACATTGAACCACAGCTTAATCTCGAATGAGTAGAGTACTCAGGTCAGCTTTCAACCAGGTACTGCCCATGACCTCTTCACTTTCCCGATTGCAAACGCCGGCCGCCATTATCGACAGGGCGAAGATGCTCGCGAATATCGAGCGTATGCAGCAGCGAATGGACCGCCTCGGCGTGCGCCTGCGGCCGCATGTTAAGACCACAAAATGCCTGCCGGTGATCAACGCGCAGATCGAGGCGGGCGCGTGCGGCGTCACCGTTTCGACGCTCAAGGAAGCGCAGCAATGCTTCGATTCAGGCATCGATGACATCCTCTACGCGGTGTCGATGGCGCCGGCAAAGCTGTCCCAGGCGCATGAGCTGAAACAGCGCGGATGCAATTTGAGCATTCTCACGGACAGCGTCCAGGGTGCAGCGGCAATCGTTGCCTTTGCTCATCAGCATGGCGCGGTGTTCGACGTGTGGATTGAAGTGGACTGCGACGGGCATCGCTCGGGACTCAAGAGCGAATCCGCAGCGTTGCTAGAGGTGGCGCGAACCCTTCAGCGTGGCGCCATGAATGTAAAAGGCGTTTTGACCCACGCCGGCTCAAGCTATGAACTCGATAATCGACCGGCGCTTGAGCGACTCGCTGAACAGGAGCGGCGTGAGTGTGTTGCCGCAGCCGAGCGCATTCGGGCCTTGGGCATCGCGTGCCCCGAAGTGAGCATCGGCTCTACGCCCACCGCGCTGTCGGCACAGGATCTTGTCGGCGTGACGGAAGTCCGCGCCGGGGTCTATGTGTTTTTTGACCTGGTCATGCACAACGTGGGGGTCTGTCAGCGCGATGAACTGGCCCTGAGCGTGCTGACGACCGTGATCGGCCACCAGGCGGAAAAAGGCTGGGTGATTACCGATTCAGGCTGGATGGCCATGAGCCGGGACCGCGGTACCCAACGGCAAAACCATGACTATGGCTACGGCCAGGTCTGCACCCTTCAGGGCCAGTGGATCGAGGGTGCGCTACTGCACAGCGCCAATCAGGAACATGGCATCGTGACCCTTGAGGGCCTGGACGGCGAGGCCCTCGAACAGCGTTTTCCCATCGGTAGCCGGTTACGCATCCTGCCCAACCACGCCTGCGCGACCGGTGCACAATTTCCTTTTTACCAAGGCATCGACAGCAACGGTGCTGCCGAGCAATGGAGTCGGCTCTATGGCTGGTAATACGATTCAACCTGTGCAAACCGCCCAGGCAGCGCCTCCCGGCGGGCATTACGCTCAGGCCGTGCGTTATCAGGACACGCTGTATGTCTCGGGGCAACTTCCGGTTCGTGCCGATGGCAGCCATAGCGCGAATGAGCCTTTCGAGACGCAAGCGCAAATCGCCTTGAATAACCTGCTGGCCATTCTCGAACACGCAGGAGCACAAATGACCGACCTGGTGAAAGTCACGGTCTACATTGTCGGCGTCAAGCACTGGCCCGCCTTCAACGCGCTGTATGCCCAGGCTTTGGGCGCGCACCTTCCCGCGCGTGCCGTGGTTCCCGTGCCAGAACTGCATCATGGCTATCTCATCGAGATCGAGGCGATTGCACGTCTGGGCTGAGCGCTGCCGTGCAAGGTTACCGGGTGTTCGCCAGGCCGAGCACCGAGCGGGCTTTTTGCAAGGCGACACTGGCGCGTTCATAGGCGCTTACGCCTTGCTCCAGCAATTGCCGCGTGGGAATTTCCAGGCTCAGCGGCGTCGCGGCGGGCAGCGCCTTGAGCAACCCGTGCAGATCACACTCGCCGTCGCCCGGAAAGCGCCGTTCGTTGCGTGCCTGGCGCAGGATTTCATCCATGTCGTCAGGGCGCGGGCCGGCTACATCGCACAGCTGGGCATAGCGAAAGCGCTGTGGACTGGCCGCTGTGGCGGTGGCCAGTTGCGCCAGTGATGAACCCGAACGGTTGAAGTGAAACGCATCGACCAGTACGCCGCCATTGGCGCGATTGGCCTGCTCGACAATGTGCAGGGCCTGCGTCAGGTCCGGCGTGTCGGTCCAGGGCATGAACTCAAGGTGCGGATGAATACCGAAGCCGGCCGCCAGGTCGCAGAGCGCCGCAAAATGCTCGATCATTCGCGCCTCAACCGGGTCGTTGCCGGCTACCAGCAGTTCGGTGGCGCCAAATTCCGCCCCGGTTTCCAGCAGGGCCTGGCAGTCCGCCACCTGCGTCTGCGGTGTGAGGCGCAGGATTTCGATGTCCATCACCTTGATGCCGGTGTCGCGCAAACGCCGATGCGTCTGGCGGCGCAAACCGGCGTCGCTCAGCAGGGCAAAGTGATGCTCCTGCGGCGTGGCCGGCAACAGCCGCAGCCCCACGTGGCTGTAACCTGCGCGCGCGGCGACCTCCACCATGTCCGGCGGCGATAGCTCCAGCACGGTGAGGGCGGCAAGGGAAAAGACCGGTTCGCTCATGGTCGACTCTCGTTGTTGGAGGGTTGCGCAAAAAATGCTCGATCGGTGATCACCGGGTCGAACGCCTTTTTCTAGTTAGAACCGAGTTCCGGTTTTAAATCAAGTGGCTATCTGGAATTGATTTCCAGTGACTGGTCGTGTCCCTGGTAAAGCAATTGACAGCATGGGCAGGGCTGGAATACTTTCCTCGCCATCAACTGGAACACTCTTCCAGAAATCGTGATTATCCCGACAGGAGACCGCTGATGCCGAGCGCTGCCAGTGCCACACCTTCCAGCCACGCCGGTTTGCTCGAACGCGGCCTGGCCATTCTGGAAATGCTCGCCAGCAGCGCCGAGGGCATTGCCCTGACCGTGATTGCCGAGCAGTTGCAGATTCCGCGCAGCGCGACCCATCGGCTGCTCAATACCCTGTGCGAGGCCGGTTTTGTGCGCCAGGAGCATGAGCGCGGCACCTATGTGCTGACCTCGAAGCTGCAAACCCTGGCCTTCACCCACCTGAGCGCCGAAGGCATGGTCGATGCCGTGCAGCCGGTGCTCAACCGCCTGGCGGGCGAGGTCGGCGAGCTTGTGCGCCTGTCGGTGGTCGACGAAGACCGCCTGGTCTGGGTGGCGCGCGCGCAGGGCGCCCGTTCAGGGCTGCGCTATGACCCGGACATGGGCATGGCCGCGCGGTTGTCCTGCTCGGCCAGCGGTTACGCCTGGCTGGCGAGCATGGACAACCCGCAAGCGCTTGAACGGGTGGCGCAACAGGGTTTCGGCAGCGTGCAGGACTACGGTCCCGACGCGCCGCAAAGCATCGGCACGCTGCTGCCGCGCATTGAAGTGACGCGCACGCTGGGCTATGCCCTGGCGATCCAGACCTTTGCCGACTGGATGTCGGCGATTGCCGTGGCCGTGACCCATCCGGTCAGCGGCAAGGTGATCGGCGTGGTCAGCGTGGCCGGTCCGGTGTTTCGCCTGCCTGAAGCGCGTTTGCACCAGATCGCACCTGCGCTGCTGGCGGCCGCCGAAGAAATCCGCCACTTGATGCCAGGCTCGCCGGCGCTGATGAGCCCGCGGCTCAGCGCCCTGGATGCACAGCAAGGAGAGCCACGGTGAGCGAGCATTCTCAAAACGCGGTGCGGCGTCTGGACTGTGACCTGCTGGTGATCGGCTCGGGGGCTTCGGGCCTGGCGGCTGCGGTGACGGCCGCCCATCACGGGCTGAAGGTCATCGTCGTGGAAAAGCATGACACCTTCGGCGGGGCCAGCGCCTGGTCCGGCGGCTGGCTATGGGTGCCCGGCAATCCGCTGGCCAGGCGCGCCGGCATCAACGAAGACCCGCAACAGCCGCGCACTTACCTGCAACACGAACTGGGCGAGCGTTTCGACGCCGGGCGGGTCGATGCCTTTCTCGAGCATGCGCCGCGCATGGTCGCGTTTTTCGAGCAGCACACCGCCGTGCAATGGGTCGACGGCAATGGCATTCCGGACATCCATGGTCACGTACCGGGCGCCGGACTGCAGGGTCATCAGGTCATCGCCGCGCCGTATGACGCCCGCGAGCTGGGTCCGCTGCTACAGCGCTTGCGCAAGACGATGCGTGAAACCTCGTTTCTGGGCATGCCGATCATGGCCGGCGCGGACCTGGCGGCGTTCCTGAGCATGACCCGCTCGTTCAAATCCTTCGTGCATGTGAGCAAACGCTTTGTCCGCCACCTGCGTGACCTGGCACGGCATGGCCGGGCCATGCACCTGGTCAATGGCGTGGCGCTGATCGGGCGGCTGGCCAGGTCCGCCGTCGACCTGGGTGTGACGCTGATCGAGTCGGCGCCGGCGCGGCAGTTGCTCATCGAACAGGGGCGGGTGACCGGCGCCCGCGTCGACACGCCACAAGGCGTGACCGAGATTCATGCACGTCGGGGTGTGGTGCTGGCCGCAGGCGGCTTTCCGCATGACATCGCCCGGCGCAAGGCGTTGTTCCCGCGTACGCCTTCTGGCCATGAACACCTGGCGTTGCCGCCGCAGGAATGCTCTGGCGACGGCATCAGCCTGGGTGAATCGGCCGGCGGCGTGCTGGCTGTCGATCTGGCCTCGCCGGTGGCCTGGGCGCCGGTGTCGCGGGTTATGCATGCCGATGGCACGAGCGGGCATTTTCCGCACATCATCGACCGCGCCAAACCCGGCCTGATCGGTGTGTTGTCGAACGGCAAGCGCTTCGTCAACGAGGCCGACGGTTACTACGATTACACCGCCGCCATGGTCGCCCAGGCGCCGCACGGCGAAGAGGTGGCGTCGTGGCTGATCTGCGATCACCGCTTTCAGCGCCGCTTCGGGCTGGGCCATTCGCGGCCATTTCCCTTGCCGGTAGGCCCGGCCGTGCGCAGCGGTTATCTGCAGCGCGGCGAGTCCATCGAAGCGCTGGCGCGTGCCTGCGGCATTGATCCGACAGGTCTTGCGCAAACCGTGCGTGTCTTCAATGAACATGCGCGCAACGGCGAAGACCCCGAATTTGGCCGCGGCTCGACGCCCTACAACCGCAAACAGGGCGACCCGCTGATGCGTGAGGGCAACCCGTGCGTGGCGCCGATCGAGCAGGCGCCGTTCTATGCGGTCAAAGTCCTGCCCGGCAGTTTTGGCACGTTTGCCGGGCTCAAGACCAACCCTGCGGCGCAGGTGCTCGACGCCCATGGCGACGTCATTGCCGGCCTGTATGCGGTCGGCACCGACATGGCCAGTGTGATGGGCGGCGTGTATCCCTCGGGCGGTATCAACCTGGGGCCGGCGATGACCTTTGGCTATATCGCCGGCAGGCATGCGGCGGGCAAACAAGGCAGTGCGGACTAACCATTCGTCAGGGCCAGGCGAAATCGCGTTGAACATTGCACCTGAATAGCGGGACACAAAGAGGTCACGTTCCGAACACTCAGGAGAAATCTCATGACCGATTATCCACGTCCACCTTTCCCCAGGCAGCAACAGCCAGTGCCTGGTTTGCAAGGCAAGATGGACCCGTATCCGGACTGCGGCGAAGAAAGTTATAAAGGCTCCGGCCGTTTGCAGAACAAGATTGCGCTGATCACCGGCGGCGACAGCGGCATCGGTCGTGCGGTGGCCATCGCCTTTGCCCGTGAAGGCGCCGATGTCGCCATCGCTTATCTGGATGAACATGAAGACGCTCAGGAAACGGCACGCTGGGTCGAGCAAGCCGGTCGTCAGTGCCTGTTGTTGCCGGGTGATCTGGCGCACAGATCGGTGTGCCAGGAGACGGTGGCCAAGACCGTCGAGCAATTCGGCCGCATCGATGTGCTGGTCAACAACGCGGCATTCCAGATGACCCACCAGCGCTTCGAAGACATCCCCGATGAAGAGTGGGTGCGCACCTTCGATATCAATATCACCGCGATTTTCCGCATCTGCCAGGCCGCAGTTCCGCACATGCCCAAGGGCGGGTCGATCATCAATACCAGCTCGGTCAACTCCGACATGCCCAAGCCGACGTTGCTGCCGTACGCCACCACCAAGGGCGCGATTGCCAACTTCACCGGTGGCCTGGCGCAGTTGCTGGGCGAGCGCGGCATTCGCGTCAACAGCGTCGCGCCGGGTCCGATCTGGACACCGTTGATCGTCGCCACCATGCCTGAGGATGAAGTCGAGCAGTTCGGCAGCAATACCCCGCTGGGTCGTCCCGGCCAGCCGGTCGAAGTGGCGCCGCTGTATGTGCTGCTGGCCAGCGAAGAGGGCAGTTACTTGTCTGGCGAACGCTTTGGCGTGACCGGCGGCAAGCCGATTCTTTAAGGCTTGACGAGGGCCACTGGATGATGGCCCTCTAGCCCTTTGTTCAACGGTTAATGGAGAGCTTCATGTATCCGGATGTTCAGCTTTATATCAATGGTCAATGGCGCGCTGCTCACGACGGCCGTACCCAGCCAGTGCTTGACCCTGCGACCGGCCAGATCATCGGCCAGGTAGCACATGCCGATATCAGCGACCTGGACGACGCACTGGCCGCTGCTGACCGTGGCTTTGCCGCCTGGCGCGCGGTGTCGGCCTTCGATCGCTACAAGATCATGCGCAAGGCGGCGGTACTGGTGCGCGAACGCGCTGACTCGATTGCCCGCATCATGACCCAGGAACAAGGCAAGCCGCTCAGCGAAGCGCGTGCCGAAGCATTGTCGGCCGCCGATATCATCGACTGGCTGGCCGAAGAAGCCCGTCGCAGCTATGGCCGCCTGGTGCCATCGCGCGGCGCCAATGTCGAGCAGAAGGTGATCAAGGAACCGGTCGGCCCGGTGGCGGCGTTCACGCCGTGGAACTTCCCGATCAACCAGGTCGTGCGCAAGCTGTCCTCGGCGCTGGCGGCGGGTTGCTCGATCATCGTCAAGGCCCCGGAAGAAACCCCGGCATCGCCTGCCGAACTGATTCGTGCCTTTCATGATGCCGGCGTCCCGGCCGGTGTGATCGGTCTGGTGTATGGCGATCCTGCGCAGATTTCCGGCTACCTGATTCCGCACCCGGTGATCCGCAAGGTCACCTTTACCGGCTCGACGCCGGTGGGCAAGCAGCTGGCGGCGCTGGCCGGCAAGCACATGAAGCGCGCGACCATGGAACTGGGCGGTCATGCGCCGGCGCTGGTGTTCGCAGACGCCGACCTGAACCTGGCGGCCCGTACTCTGGCCACCGCCAAGTTCCGCAATGCCGGGCAGGTATGCGTGTCGCCCACGCGGATTCTGGTCCAGCGTTCGGTATTCGATGCATTTACCGAGCAGTTTGTCGGCCTGACCCGCGAAATCAAGGTCGGTAGCGGCCTGGAGTCGGACACCACCATGGGCCCGCTGGCCAATGAGCGCCGGGTGCCGGCGTTGCGTGATCTGGTTAACGATGCAGTCGGCGCGGGTGCCAAGGTCGAGACCGGCGGCAAGGCTGTGGCAGGCGAGGGCTGGTTCTTCGAACCCACCGTGCTGACCGGGTTGACGCCGGCGATGCGCATCATGAACGACGAGCCGTTCGGCCCGGTGGCCTTGCTGGTGCCGTTCGATACGCTGGAAGAAGCCATCGCCGAATCCAACCGCGTGCCGTTCGGGCTGGCATCGTATGCCTTCACCACCTCGATGAAGACTGCGCAGGCCCTGAGCTACGGTATCGAAGCGGGCATGCTGTCGATCAACCATCAGGGCATTGGCTTGCCGGAAGTGCCGTTTGGCGGCATCAAGGATTCCGGCTATGGCTCAGAGGGCGGGATCGAGGCAATCGAGGCTTACCTGAATACCAAACTGGTGACGCAGTTTAACTAAAGTTTAACCAAGGCAATGCAAAAGGAGCGGCTATGCCGCTCCTTCCCCGATTATTCCTTGGCTTGCTGCAAGCCGTTCTGGCGGATCGCCAGGTTCTTTTCCTTCTTGTACTGCAACGCCACTTCCGGCACCGGGCCGCTCTGGCCGGTTTCCAGCCATTTGCGCAGGCGGCTGGCATCGGCGAAGTGGGTCTGTTTGCCGAAGGCATCGAGGATCACCACCGACACCGGACGTTTGGCCATGTTGGTCAGCAGCACCAGACAATGCCCGGCCTGGTTGGTGAAGCCGGTCTTGGTCAGGCGGATGTCCCAGTTTTCGCGGTGTACCAGATGGTCGGTGTTACGAAAGCCCAGGGTGTAGTTGGGTTTGGTAAACCGTACGGTCTTCTCTTCGGTGGCGCTCAGTTCGCTGAGCATCGGGTATTTGCGCGCCTCCAGCAGCAGCTTGGTCAGGTCGCGAGCAGTCGAGACGTTATAGACCGAAAGCCCGGTAGGCTCGACATAGACGGTGTGCTTCATGCCCAGCGCCTTGGCCTTGTTGTTCATGGCCAGAATGAAGGCCGGATAACCGCCGGGGTAACTGTGGGCCAGGCTGGCGGCGGCACGGTTCTCCGATGACATCAATGTGATCAGCAGCATGTCGCGACGGTTAAGCTGGCTGCCCAGTTTGACTCTGGAGAACACGCCCTTCATTTCTGCTGTCTGGGAAATATCGACCGGGATGACTTCGTCCATCGATTGTTTGGCGTCCAGCACAATCATGGCGGTCATCAACTTGGTGACCGAGGCAATGGGCACAATCACATCCGGGTTATTGGAATACAGCACTTTGTTGCTTTGCAGATCGACGACCATGGTACTGCCGGAGGCCAGGTGAAGATTGGCCGGGTCGCGTGCCAGGGCTGCCGATTCATTGGCAAAGGCCTGAGTGCCAAGCAGTGGGCCGGTGAGTGCAAACAAGAGGCCCAGAAGCGTATGACGAATTTTCAAGTAAGCTCACTCGATGATTGTGCGCACGTGCACGTAAACAGAAATAAAGTGTGCATTTTAGGAGCAGGTTTTACTTAAAGTCGATGGGGCGCCACCGGCATTTCATCCTTTTAATCATACGAAAGTGTGCTTATTCAGACACTGTTAAGTAGGAAAGCGCTTTTAGCCAGGCCAGGACCGATATTCGTGGTATCCAATGCTGACACCGATTAGCATCCCAGCCCTATCGTATGTAACGGATTCAAGGAGTCAGGTAATGCCCAAAGGCTTGATCGGCAAGGATTATGGCGTGCTGGTAATCGTTGCAGTGGCTCTTGCAGTCCTGCTGCTGGGGGCGGGGTTTTTCGTCAGGCCGGTCGACTGGGCCGGTTGGGTACAGGCCAGCGGTGTGATCGTTGCACTGTTGATGGCGGTGGCAGTGCCGGCCATTCAGCGCCAGCAAGAGGCGCATCAGGCCGCCTTGCGTCATCGCGCACGTGAGGTTGGTTATGCGCGGCGCATTCAGTACCTGTGTGGGGAATTGAGCGAGATGCACGGGCGCATCAGCCTGAACTTGCCGCATCTGCGTGCCAATGACCGCCATCGTTTGAAGTTCACCCTGCAGGATTACCTGCACCGGGTGTTCGAGTCGCACAAGCGCGACCTCAACGATGACCGGATTGTGGTAGCGCATGAGTTGCGTCAGGTGGCCAATAACCTCATCGAAGAGCTGGACAGCGGGCGTACCGATCGCACCGAATATGTGGCGCTGGAGCGGCGCTTGCAAAAGCTGACCCAGCGCTGCCAGTTGATTGTGGTGATTGCCGAGCGCTCGTGAAACGCCTTAGCTGTTGAGCGTGGGGGCAGCCAGTTGCTCGGACAACGCCTGGGCCTGCGGGCGTGAAGTGAACGGCCCGCCAATCGGCTCGCCGTCGCGGATCAGGTACCAGCAGGCCAGCAGGCCTTGTTCTCTGAGTGGCACGGGAACGGCACTGCCGACTACCGACATGATGTGTACTTCGTTCATGGCTGCCTCCATCTATTCATGCTGGCCACTTTACTCAAGGCTGATGTCACGTAGAAATCAACCGTTTCGATAGTGGTCATTGATAGAAGCTTGGGGACGCCATAAAACAAAACCCCGCCGGGAGGGCGGGGTCTTGTGGGTTACCAGCGGCTCGGACGACCGTAGTAGACCGGCGGCGGTGGCGCGTACTGGCGGTAGTAGCCTGGCGGTGGGCCAGGGTAGCGCTCGACCACTTCATAAGCCGGCTGGTAATAGACCGGCGGCGGTGGCGGTGCGTAGTAAACGGTGCGTGGCTGCTGCACATAGACAGGCTCGCGCTCTACATACACCGTGCGATCGCGACCGCGGTCCGAAGACACGGCGGCACCGACAACAGCTGCGCCGACGATTGCGCCGACGATCGCAGGACCTCCCCAACCATGGCCACCGGCGTTGGCCTGACCTGCCAGGGCCAGTGCACCTACAAACAAGGCGATCTTGGGTAATTGACGAATCATGATGGTTGTTCCTCGGCTTTCGACCCGTTATCGCGTTGCACCGGCTCTGGTGCTGCTACGGGGTTATTGCTAAGACAGCGGTTTTGTTCAGATCTGCGAAGCCGTTGAGTAAAGTTTGTGTAAGGTAGGCACCTGTTGCACCAAACCGTCTTTTTCGGCAGCGTCTGTGGCCGCGAGTGTACGCCTGTTTTGCAGGCTTTAGCCAATACCGTTCAGGAGATTTACATGCCCGTCACCGCCAGCAAGGACACGCTGTTGTGCATGTCCCTTGCCGCCCGTCCCGGTAACTTCGGAGTGCGTTTTCATAACCATCTGTACCGTGAACTGGGGCTGGATTTCTATTACAAGGCCTTTGCGCCCAACGACCTGGTCGGCGCGGTCAATGGCATGCGTGCGCTGGGCATTCGCGGTTGCGGCGTGTCGATGCCGTTCAAGGAAGACTGCATCGCACTGGTCGACGAGCTGGACGCTTCGGCGGCGGCCATCGAGTCGATCAACACCATTGTCAACACCGAGGGCCATCTCAAAGCCTATAACACCGACTACATTGCTGTGGCGCAGCTGCTCGACGCGCATGCCGTGCCGCGCACACCATTTGCCCTGCGCGGCAGCGGCGGCATGGCCAAGGCGGTGGCGTGCGCCATGCGCGATGCAGGCTTTACCGATGGAATCATCGTTGCCCGCAACGAGGCAGCGGGCCGGCGCCTGGCCGAGACGTGCGGCCTGCGCTGGCAGCCTGAACTGGGTGATGAGCGACCACCCTTGCTGGTCAATGTCACGCCGCTGGGCATGGCTGGCGCCCAGGCTGATGAGCTGGCCTTTGAGCTGGCGGCCATCGAAGCGGCCCAGACGCTGTTCGATGTGGTTGCCACGCCCGCTGAAACGCCGCTGATCCGGGCCGGTCGCCGGTTGGGCAAACACCTGATCAGCGGCGATCAGGTGGCGGCGATCCAGGCGCTGGAGCAGTTTGTGCTGTACACCGGCGTGCGTCCCAGTGACGAGCAGTATCAGCGTGCGGCGGCGTTTGCCCGCAGTCTGTAAACCTCAGCCCTCGAGCTGCGCCAGCCGCGCTTCCAGTGCGGCGATGCGTGCTTCCAGTTCGTCCAGGCGCTCGCTTGAAGGCGGGGCACTGCGTTCTGTAGCTTGCGGCCGGTTGGCCAGCAGCGCCTGCAGGTCTTCCTCGGTACCGAGGTTGTGCATATAGCGATCTTCGCGCTGGCCGCTCTGGCGTGGCAACAGCGACGCCAGGCCGCGGGCGATCAGGCGTTCGAGCTGGTGCACCACCTGTTCGGCATCTTCGAAGTCGTGCATGCGATTGCTGCGCGTCAGCAACTCGTTGACCGTCTGCGGACCGCGAAGCAGCAACAGGCCGGTGAGGATCACCTGCGCCGGCACCAGTTCCAGGTGCTTGTCGACCCTATGCTCCCAGCGGTCGGCGCGGCTGCCCATCACCAGGCGGGTCAGACCAATGTTTTCCAGGCTGCGCAGGCTTTGGCCGATCTGGCCCTGGGTCAGGCTCATGACCGGGTCGCGGCTGGTTTTCTGGTTACAGGCCAGCATCAGTGCGTTGAGCGTCAGCGGGTAGGTTTCCGGGTTGGTCGCCTTTTTCTCGATCAGGCAACCGAGTACCCGTACCTGGCTGCTGTCCAGATGCAATGCGTGTGAATCGGCGGTGGTTTCGGTGGTATTGGACATGCTGTACTCCCTGAGCAATGGCAGGCCGCCAGCCTATGGTGTGGCGAGAATTATTGCCAGAGGACAGCGCCCTGACGGGCGAAAAGTCGCAACGATCGGCCGGCCGGGCCGTCTATAATCGTCGGCCCTTCTTAAGGCCGCCCATTGCTGCGGCTGATTCGTGTCGTTCTGGAGTTTGCGCATGTTGCCCATTTTTCTGTTGTCGGCGGCCGGCTTTACGGTGCTGACTACGGAGTTCGTTATCGTCGGCCTGTTGCCGGCGCTTGCCCGTGATCTGAATGTTTCGATTTCACAGGCGGGGCTGCTGGTGACCCTGTTTGCCTTTACCGTGGCCGCCTTCGGCCCTTTTCTGACCGCGTACTTCTCGCGCTTCGAGCGCAAGCGGCTGTTCATTGGCGTGCTGCTGTTGTTTGCAGCCTCCAACCTGATTGCTGCGCTGGCCAGCAATTTTGCAGTGATGGCCGTGGCGCGGTTGATCCCGGCGTTGGGTCTGCCGGTGTTCTGGGCGCTGGCCAGTGAAACCGTGGTGAATATCGCCGGCCCCGAGTTTGCCGGTCGCGCGGTGGCGCGTTTTGGCGTCGGCATCATTTGCGCCATGGTCTTCGGCATTCCGGCCGGCACCTTGATCAGCGATATGTTCGGCTGGCGCAGCGCCTTTGCGGTGCTGGCCGGCATGGCGCTGCTCAAGGCCTTGCTGCTGGCCATCTGGCTGCCTGAATCCAGGCCGGCGCAACAGGTGTCGATGCTCAGCCAGTTCGGCATCCTGCGCAGCCGCCTGATGCAGGGGCATGTATTGCTGTCGGTGCTGGTGTTCAGTGGCATGTTCACTGCCTACACCTATCTGGCCGACATTCTCGAGCGCCTGGCCGGCTTCGATGGTTCGGTGGTGGGGTGGTGCCTGATGGGCTTTGGTGCGGTGGGCTTGCTGGGCAATGCCCTGGGCGGGCGCATGGTCGATCGTCATCCGCTGGTCGCCAGCCTGGTGTTCTGTGCCTTTCTGATTGCCGGCATGCTGGCGGTGGTGCCAAGCATTCATTCGTTGCCGGCCCTGGCGGCGGCCTTGACCGTCTGGGGCGTGACTCAGGCGGCGCTGTTTCTGGTCTGCCATGTGCGCATCATGAAGGCTGCGCCTCAGGCGCCGGCCTTTGCCGCCTCGCTGAACGTGGCCGGTGGCAACCTCGGTATCGGCCTGGGCGCGCTGATTGGCGGGCGGGTCATCGACAGCCTGGGGCTGGCCAGCCTTGGCTTCGCGGCGGCCGGCATCATTGTGCTGGCCATCATTCTGGCGCTGGGCATGATCAGGGCAGGCCAGCCTGCCAGCGCCTGATCAGTCGCTGAACAGCTTGTTGCGCGCGCCCTCGGTGATCGCCACGACGCCGGGGTGGCGCACTTTGCGTTCTACCGTGATGGCGTAGAACGATTCGGTCACCGCGTCGGTCTGACCGATCATGCGCACGCCGTACTGCGCCTGTACTTCGTCAGCGATGACGCTGGGGGCAACGAACACGCCGCTGCCGGATTTGCCAAACGCCTTCATCAGCGCACTGTCGTCGAACTCGCCAATGATGCGCGGGCGTATCTTTTGCTCGGCAAACCAGCGCATCAGGCGTCCACGTACCACGGTGTCCTGGCCGGGGATCAGCAGCGGTGCGTTGTCCAGCGCTTGCGGAAAATCCGGGTGCAAGCGCTGCGCGACCTCTTCGGTAGCAAAGAAGCTGACGCCGCATTCGCCCAGTTTCTGGCTGTAGCCACGAATGTCCAGGTGCGGCGGCATGGGGCTGTCGGACACCACCATGTCCAGGCGCTGGATAGCGAGGTCCGCGAGCAGGCGTTCGAGTTTGTCCTCACGGCAGGTGATACGTACCGGCTCGTTCAGCTCCATGGTCGGCGCGATGAGGCGGTACACGATGGACTTGGGCACCACATCGGCCACGCCGATGCGAAACAGGATCTGCTGTTCATCGAGCCGTGAGCGCAATACGGTTTCCAGTTCGTTGCCCAGTTGAAACATCTGCTCGGCATAGGGCAGCGCCTGGCGCCCGGCTTCGGTGAGCTCCAGTTGCCGGCCCACGCGCTGGAACAGGTCTACGCCAAGGCCTTGCTCCAGCAGGCTGATCTGACCGCTGATGGTCTGGGCAGTGAGGTTCAGATGCTCGCAGGCGCGAACGATGCTGCCAGTCTTGGCAACCACCCAGAAATAGTGCAGTTGACGGTAATTGAGCATGGGTTTGAAACACTTCGTAAAAACCGAAGTATATACCTTGTAAATGCGAATTTTCCTGATGTTACAAGGTCTTTAGAATGCTTCCTCATCGCCATGATGCTCACGCGGCAGGCACCGATGATCGAGGAAACCATGAAAGTCTCTATTTATGCTGCATTGTTGACATGTTCTCTGTTTGTAATAAGTGGCTGTGATCAGGTTGAAACAGCCGGCAAGCAAATGCTCGATACGGCGGCAAGTTCCGCCAAACAGGCCATCGACGACACCCATGAAGCGGCCACCAAGGCGCTTCAGGAAGCTCGTGAAGAGTTGTCGGTCGTGGAGCCTGCGGCAAAGCCAAAAGATTCCGGCACTAAAGCCGGGCAGGAAATCTGACGTTATTAACCTTGGCTCATTCGGGACATATCTATATGGAATACCTGTTGGAACTTGCTTCAAGCCCGGCGGCCTGGGTGGCGCTGGCAACACTGGTGGTGATGGAAGTGGTGCTGGGCATCGACAACCTGATCTTTATCTCGATTCTGACCAACAAGCTGCCGGAGCATCAGCGGCCCAAGGCGCGCCGGCTGGGTATCGGCATGGCGCTGATCATGCGCCTGGGTCTGCTCAGCACCGTGGCCTGGATCGTGCAGTTGACCGAGCCGGTGATCGAGTTGCTGGGCCAGGCATTCTCCTGGAAAGACATGATCCTGATCGCCGGTGGTCTGTTTCTGGTCTGGAAAGCGACCACTGAAATCCACCACAGCATGGATGAGGCGCACGACAAGGAAGACACCGTCGGTTCCAAGGTAACCCTGAGCATGGGCGCCGCCATTGCGCAGATCCTGTTGCTCGACCTGGTGTTCTCCATCGACAGCATCATTACCGCAGTGGGCATGACCGAACACTTGCCAATCATGATCATTGCTGTGGTGGCCGCTGTTGTGGTGATGCTGGTTGCCGCTGACCCGCTGGCCAAGTTCATCAACGAGAACCCGAGCGTGGTGATGCTGGCCCTGGGCTTCCTGATCATGATCGGCATGACGCTGATCGCCGAAGGCTTTGGTGCCCATGTGCCGAAAGGCTATGTGTACGCAGCGATGGCTTTCTCGGCGCTGATCGAGGTGCTGAACATGCTGGCGCGTCGCTCCAAACGCAAGAAAGCCTCTACCGCCTGATGCCTGCAGGCGAGTGAAAAAAAACGGTCGGTCCTGTCATGGGGCCGACCGTTTTGCTTTCAGGTCTGAAAAAACAATATCAGTGAGCGGTCGCCGGTCGAATCTTGTGATGTCTGGCGGGCTTGGAACGTTGAACAACTGGAGTGGGTTGGGTGTGATGACGATGATGGCGGCGGGCAATACGCATAACGCCCCAGAGCATGGCGCAGGCTACCGCAAGCCAGGCGGCGATCAACATCACGATGGTCATTTCCAGGTTCATGGATGTACCTCCACAGTTGCTGCAATCTGTTGCAGTCTTGATAACCGACAGTCTAGACCCCTGAGTGTTTCGCCAACTTGACAAGTGGTTGCCGGCTTCGACTGTTTTGCTCTATGCAATGATGGCAACAGGCCTAAAGGCTATACCGACGGCGTGCGCCGCTCTATGATCCGCATTCCCGTCAGGTCAGCGGTCGCCTGACGTTCGATCAAGTGAGGGAACATGTTGCCGGTATCATTTGCGTCCAGGGCGGTCCGGGTCGGGCTGGCAGTTACCATGCTGGCGATTCTGGGAGGCTGTTCGTCCTCGCCACGCACCTTGCATGCACTGCCGCCAGATCCACAAGGGTTGCCCGACCGGGTCGAACTGACGTCGATGCCATTCTTTCGCGGCAATGCCTTCCAGAGCGGGCCGAACGCCTTGGCCACTGTATTGGCCCACCAAAACGTTGGTACGACACCCGGCCTGCTGGAGAAAAACCTGCAACTGCCCGGCGCTGAGGCGCAGCTGGAGCAGAACCTGCAGCGTGTCGCCCGTGAGTACGGGTTTGTGGTTTATCCGCTAAATGGCCAGTTGAGCGATCTGAAGGCTCAACTGGCTGCCGGTTACCCGGTGCTGTTGCGCTTCAGCGAAGGTTCGGCGCTGTGGAAAGAGCCGCGCTACGCCGTACTGGTCGGCTACGACCGTTACCGTGACGGGGTGTTGTTGCAGGCGGGTATGAACCGGCGTCTGTTGATGAAGTTCGACAGCTTCACTTCGGCCTGGAATGACGCCGGCCATTGGGCCGTGCTGGTGCAGGGCGCCCGCCAGCTCCCCGTCAATGTCGACCGCCAGCGCTGGCTGCAAGCGGCCGAGGCGCTGGCAAAGGCCGGCCAGGAGCAGGCGGCCGGGGAGGCGGTCAAGACGCTGGGGCGCTAGGCGTCAGAACCCCAGCTTGTCCCGCAAGCTGTAATACCACGCACCCAGCGCCGTAAACGGCGTGCGCAGCAACTGGCCGCCCGGGAACGGATAATGCGGCAGGCTGGCAAACGCATCGAAGCGCTCCGCCTGGCCGCGCAGCGCTTCGGCCAGCAGCTTGCCGGCCAGGTGCGTGTAGGTCACGCCATGGCCGCTGCAGCCTTGCGAGTAATAGATGTTGTCGCCCAGACGGCCAACCTGCGGCAGCCGCGACAGGGTGAGCAGGAAATTGCCGGTCCAGGCGTAATCGATCTTCACGTTCTTCAGCTGCGGGAAGACCTTGAGCATCTTCGGGCGGATGATCGCTTCGATATTGGCAGGGTCCCGTGCGCCATAAACCACGCCACCGCCGAAGATCAGACGCTTGTCGGCGCTCAGGCGGTAATAGTCCAGCAGGTAGTTACAGTCCTCGACGCAATAGTCTTGCGGCAGCAGCGTGCGCGCCAGCTCATCGCCAAGCGGTTCAGTGGTAATCACCTGCGTGCCACACGGCATCGACTTGGCCGCCAGTTCCGGGACCAGATTGCCCAGGTAGGCATTGCCCGCCACGATGATGAACTTGCTCCGCACCCGGCCCTGAGCGGTATGCACCACAGGATTGGCGCCGCGCTCGATGCGAATCGCCGCCGACTGCTCGTAGATCACGCCGCCCAGCGATTCAACCGCAGCCGCTTCGCCCAGTGCGAGGTTCAGCGGATGAATATGCCCGCCACTCATGTCCAGCATGCCGCCGACATACTGGTCGCACTGCACCACCTCACGCATGCGCGCGGTGTCCAGCAGTTGCAGTTGCGAATGACCATAGCGTTCCCACAAGTGTTTCTGGCCTTCCAGATGCGCCATCTGCCTGGAATTCAGGGCGGCAAACACACCGCCATCTTTCAGGTCGCACTGAATGGCATAACGCGAAATGCGCTCGCGAATGATCTGCGCGCCTTCAAAGGCCATATGACCCAGCAGTTGCGCCTGGTCCGCGCCCACACTGCGCTCGATCACATCGATGTCGCGGCTATAACTGTTGACGATCTGCCCGCCATTGCGGCCCGAGGCACCGAAACCGACTTTCGCCGCCTCCAGCACCGTGACTTTAAAGCCATGCTCAAGCAGAAACAGCGCGCTGGAAAGCCCGGTGTAGCCGGCACCGATAATGCACACATCGGTCTCGACATCGCCTTGCAGGGCAGGGCGCTCCGGCACCGGATTGGCTGACGCTGCGTAATAAGACTGAGGATAGGCAATGCTCGCCATGCGAACTCTCCGTTTAAAATTCTTGACGAATGATGGCGATCCTACCCGAGATTGTTAAAGATGCAAAACGGGTCGTTTATAAAAAGTTTTCGAATTCAGTGGCTTAGCGAAAAAAACGTTTGACACGGTTTTGAATTTCCGTAGAATGCCGCCTCACAGCAGGCACGTAGCTCAGTTGGTTAGAGCACCACCTTGACATGGTGGGGGTCGTTGGTTCGAGTCCAATCGTGCCTACCAGACAAAACCCGCGTAATGCGCGGGCTGGGAAGGGGGGAGATCAGAAATGATCTCCCCCTTTTTTATTTGCAAAAAACTTTGCAAAACTCCCCGCATTCAAAAAGCCAGTCCGGCATTCGCTTCGATGTACTCGATCCCCTTTTTCCGTGTCCTTCCTGTTAATGCAGGCATCTTTACGACGGGTGTCAGAGCGAAGCCGCGATTGCCTGGGCCAGTTGTATGTCGGACATAAGCGGCGAGGTGTAGGTGGAGCGGTAATAACGGGAAGCCTGTTCGAACTCCGCGCCACGAATCTCGCCACCTGAACCAATGAATACCAGAGCGTCGGTCCTGGCTGACTTGAAAGCTTCAGGAATGTTTGATGTAACTGCTGTTGCTCCTGAAACGATAACAAACGGAGCTACAGTGGTAAGCATCAACGCCGCCTGGAATGGGTTGTTGTTTTCGGCTGCCAATGACGGAGTGCTGATCGCCGCGACGACGATAAATGAAAGAGATTTCCATGAGTCCACTTGTCTTTGCTTCCCGGCACTTGAATGGTCGCCACCCTGGCAGAGCAGGGGATCACCACAAACAAAAGGCCCGGCGCTGGGCCGGGTTGGTGTAAGCCGCTATCTTAATCGGCCTGGACTGTGCAATCACCGTCCTTGATGTGGTCCGGCTCAACGTACAACGTCAGCTCATGCCCGTACGGCACACTAAAGCCCGCCGCATTACGATGTCCTCCGCCGCCGAAGTGCCTGGCAATCGCAGACACATCCTCGCCGGCGTCGGTACTGCGCAAAGAGAAAGACCGTCCTTTCGGCGTATCCCAATAGATCGCAGCGAAAGGCTCATCAGCGCACATCAGATTCCCTGCATCGCTGGCGTGGGTAAAGGGCAGGTTGGCTGCCGGCACGTCGAATCCGCCAATCACCAGGCGCCGCTGAGTGGTCCGCAAGAGATCAGCCAGTTCTTTGCGTCGGCTGCGCTCAATCGCGGCGCCTTCGTCGCGCAGTGCGCTGACCGGCGTAGCCATGAGCTCATCCCACACCTCGAAGTCTTGCGGATGGCTGAACAGGTTCGCGGTGATCTCCCGTGTACCTTCAAGCTTGAACAGCCACAGGTCACGATCCTCAATGTGATTGATGAGGTCGGGCCGCGGCTTGCCTTTGAAATAGTAATCCCAGGTCAGTCCGGCACCGGAGCGGTTCATGTCGAACACGGCATGCAGTCCTTCGAGTGGACCTGGCTGCTGCCGGTCAGGAACCGGCTTCACATCAGCCAGATCGGCTTGTGCAGTCTTGTGGTGATCGATAACCAGAACTGACAGCGCGGTGCTGGCCATCGCGGTCAGCACGTCGAAGGAGTAGGCGAAGTCCACAATCACGACATGCTGGCCAGAGACTTCAGGCGCCGGTTCTCCATGCCTGGCAGCGTAGAACTCGACGTCGGCTCCGAACCGGCGGCGCACGACCCAGGCGGCGCCGAAGCCATCGGCGCAATTGGCGTGGTAGATGCAAAGTGTCGATGCTATGGCCATTTCGGCTCCTGGTTCGAGATTATCAGCCCTGTGAATGAGGCGCTGCGGGCCGGCACATCAATGCTGCAGTCCTGATCGATGCGGCACCATTGCATCGAATATTCATGAAAGCCAGACTTGAATCATGTCTCCATCAGATGATCCGCGACGACCGCCCTTCTTTTATGGGGGGATTTTTTGCAAAATGCCCCGCCTCCGAATGCCGTGCCGGTATTCGTTTAGCTGTATTTATCAATTGCGGGGTACCCGTCATGGAAGCAATTATCAGCCTGTTATGGCTGCCGTTCACGTTGCTCGTATTAATTGCAGACGTGGTGGTGATCATCGGAGTATGGCGCAGCGAGAAAAGTCCAGGCGTCAAAGCGGCCTGGAGTGCAGGTATCTTTCTGTTTCCCGTGCTGGGCTTGATCGCCTGGGCAATTGCAGGGCCGCGCAGGGGCAGTTCGGGGGCGTGACCTGCTTTTAATCCATTACACGGCATAGGGCTATCACTCGCTCAAGTGCTACCATGCGCCACGGCGGGCCAGGGGTTGGCTCGCTGTGTCGGGTCATCCCGTCAAGGGTTGGTCGCGGCAGCGTGTACTGGATCTGGCTGTCAGGTGCTCAAGTGAAACGTGATCTTCAGCTCGTCGTAGCGCTTTTATTGATCGTGTGTTTTTCGCTGGTGTTCATCACTTTCTGGAAAATCATGGCGGCACGTGAAGGAGCCTTGAGCAATGTGAATATCAATGGCGCGAACCTGGCCCAGGCGTTAGTGACTTATTCCGAAGGCATCATGCGTCAGAGTTCGATGCTGCTTAACAGCGTGGTCGAACGTATTGAAACTGAAGGCGCGGGTCCTGCGCAGTTTGATCGGCTGCACAAGTTTCTGAAGGTTCAGCATGGCGCCATGCCGCAATTGAGCGGCATCACCCTCTACGACAAGGATGGCAACTCGCTGTTGTCATCGGGCGGCACTATTGCTTCCGGACTCAATGGCAGCGACCGTGCCTACTTCACTCATCACCGTGATGATCCGTCGCGCGATCTATTCATTGGTCCGCCCATCCTGCATCGCGTGACCAAAGAGTGGGTCATTACGATCAGTCGTCGTGTGGACGATGACGACGACAGGTTTGCCGGAGTGGTCGTCGCGAGGCTGGGCATCAAGAACTTTCTGGACTTGTACGGCAAGATCGATGTTGGTGAATATGGCGCGATTTCCCTGGCCTATGCCAGCGGTCAGTTGCTGGTGCGCTATCCCTTCCGTGAACAAGACATGGGCAAGGACTTTTCCCAGTCGCCGGGGTTTAGAAAGTATTTTATGGACCGCGACTCCGGGACGGCTTCGCTCACTTCAACGCTTGACGGTGTCGAGCGTTTATATGCTTTTCGCAAGAGCGACAACTTTCCATTGATCACGACCGTAGCCCTTGGCAAAAACGAGGCTTTGCGAACCTGGCGGATTGAAACCCAGCTGTCATTGATGGTGCTGACGGTATTGATCCTGTTAACGGCCGGCACCGGCTGGGTGTTGTTCAATCTCATCAAGCGCAGAATTGAAGCGCAATCCCAACTGCAGATGGCCCGTCAGCAACTGATGAGCGCCAATCAAAAGCTGGAACAATTGGCCTCGAAGGATCAACTGACGGGCCTGGCCAATCGACGCTGTTTCGACGAAACACTGGAAACGGAAGCCCGGCGTGCTCAGCGTGCCGGGACGCCGTTGTCGTTGATCCTGATGGATATCGATCTGTTCAAACTGTTCAACGACACGTATGGCCATGTCGCAGGCGACGAGTGCCTGCAAGCGGTCAGTCGTGTAATCGCAGGTTGCGTGCGGCGTCCTTCAGACCTGGTGGCCAGGTATGGCGGCGAAGAGTTGGCGGCGATTCTGCCGGACACGGACGCCGAAGGTGCACATCAGCTGGCCACTGCGATGCTCGAAGCGCTGGCTCAAGCGAATATCGCTCATGCGTCGAGCCCATGCGGTCGCGTAACCATGAGCTTTGGCATCGCCTGTTTCCGCGGTAACGAGATTGCCCTGCGCAAGCCCTCGATCATTGAGGTGGCTGACAGCGCGCTTTACAGGGCCAAGGCCTGCGGGCGCAATCGGGTAGAGGTATGAGCGCGGGCACGCCTCTCGATAAAAAATCCGGTTTTTCAGTGGCTTACTGAAAAAAGTCGTTGACAGGGTTTTGAATTTCCGTAGAATGCCGCCTCACAGCAGGCACGTAGCTCAGTTGGTTAGAGCACCACCTTGACATGGTGGGGGTCGTTGGTTCGAGTCCAATCGCGCCTACCAAACAAAATCCGCTCTGCTGGGCGGTACAAAAAAGGCGATCCGAAAGGGTCGCCTTTTTTGCGTCTGGTGCTTTTAAAAGCGCCGGCTTACCGGAAAATCAGCACGGCAGCGGCTGCAATCACAAACACCACGCCAAAAATCATCCGCGCAATCCAGGGGGCTGTCAGCCAGACACCGGTGGCGCCGGCAATCTGGCCGATGTTTTTCTCGCTAAGCAGGCGGCTGGACGCTTCGCGCATGGGGTTGCCGCATTGTGGGCAGGCATAGGCCTTGTCAGAAATGCGGGCAGCGCATTCAGGGCAGTCGATCAGGCTCATTGTCGTGGTCCGTCGTTGTTTTCTCAGCCTGAAAGACCCTGAAAAACCGCGCAGGTTCGCCTGCACATGGCAGGGATGTGCAGCAGTTGGCACTTTGCAGGCCCGTTCAGGATTGGCGAGCAAAGGCCTTGATGATCGACTTGGTGGCGTTGCTGACCTTGAGGTCGCTCCACTGAGTGTCCGCCAGCCACTTGCAGGCACTGATCTCATTGTGGGGCTTGGGCTTGTCCTTCTTTGGCACCACGGTCACAAACACATAATGGCGCACCTGGTCACCGGTAAACTCGTCCAGATACAACAGTTGCAGATCGCGCAGCCCGGTTTCTTCGCGTAACTCACGGGTGGCGGCTTGCTTGGGGGTTTCGCCGGCTTCGATCTTGCCGCCTGGCAGGTTCCAGCGCGATTTGGGCTTGCGTACACAAAGAATCTGGTCGTCGCGTTTGCAGATAACGGTGGCTCTGTCTTTCATGTGGGGATAGATATCCTGGCCTGCGGAAGGGCGTTTATGCGCTGTCAGGCTTTGTCCCACGCAAGACGTCAAAGGTTCAGCCCGATATGCCGTGCAATGCGCCGAAATGTCTTGTCGTCGCTGGCTGCCAGCAAGGTTCGGCCATCCTTGAGGTTGACCAGAAACGTGACTTCCTTATCCTCGCCGGCCAGCATCATGCCCGCTGCCGCACCGACCGGGCCCAGCATCAGCGCTCCGGCCAGCCCCATGCCAATGGTGTCGTCGATGCTCTTCCTGCTGGCCTGGCTGGCTATTTCCATGGACTGGATGTCACTGTGCTTGAAACTGATACCTGGCCATGGAAACAGCGGGGTCACCAGTGTGAGGATGCCAGAGTGATAGTCCCCGTCACCCTGAAGAAAATCGCCTGATAAAACATTGATCCTTGCCATGTTCATCTCTCCTGATTTTCAAGCAGGCGCACATTGCGCGCCTGCCTGGCAAAGGAGTCAAACGCCGATAGACGAGCTGGGGTGGCATTCGTCAGATGGAACGGCAGCCACTTCTCGCTCAGCCTTGGCTGTCAGGCCGCCGAAGCTTCTTGCTTGAGGCTGGTCATGTCGATGACGAAGCGATATTTGACGTCGCCCTTGAGCATCCGCTCATAGGCCTGATTGATGTCTTGTATGGCGATGGTTTCGATGTCCGAGACGATGCCGTGCTCTGCGCAAAAGTCGAGCATCTCCTGGGTCTCGCGGATGCCGCCGATCAGCGAGCCGGCGAGGCTGCGGCGCTTGAAGATCAGGTTGAAGACAGTGGGCGAGGGGTGCGGCTCTGCGGGGGCGCCGACCAGGGTCATGGTGCCGTCGCGTTTGAGCAGATTCAGAAACGCATCCAGATCGTGCCGGGCTGCCACGGTATTGAGAATGAAGTCCAGGCTGTTGGCATGCGCCGCCATCTCATCGGGGTTGCGCGACACCACCACTTCATCGGCGCCCAGGCGCAGGCCGTCTTCGCGCTTGTTGGCCGAGGTGGTGAACAGCACCACATGGGCGCCCATGGCGTGCGCGATCTTGACGGCCATGTGTCCCAGCCCGCCAAGGCCTACCACGCCGACCCGTTGCCCGGGGCCGACTTTCCAGTGGCGCAAGGGCGAATAGGTGGTGATGCCGGCGCACAACAATGGCGCGACGGCGGCGAGATTGTCAGTGGGCGCAATGCGCAGTACAAACGCCTGCTTGACGACAATCGTGTCGCTGTAGCCACCGAAGGTGTTTTCGCCGCCGAATACCGGGCCGTTATAGGTTCCGGTGAAGCCGTTTTCGCAGTATTGTTCTTCACCGTCAGCGCAGGAGGCACATTGCTTGCAACTGTCGACCATGCAGCCGACGCCAGCCAGATCGCCAACCTTGAAGTTCGTCACGCCTGCGCCCACGGCGCTTACCCGTCCGACGATTTCGTGGCCCGGCACCGAAGGATAAAGCGTGTTGTTCCATTCGTTGCGTGCGGTGTGCAGGTCCGAGTGGCAGACGCCGCAGTAAAGAATATCGATTTGTACGTCGTCGTGGCCGGGGGCGCGTCGCTCAAAGCGATAAGGCTTGAGGCTGTCGGTGGCTGAATGAGCCGCGTAGCTGTAGGTCTGGACCATGGATCACCTCTGCAAGGTCAAGTCGGTGGAAGATGGTGTGTGTGGATGTGACCGCTCTGCGGATGCCTGGTGCCATCGGCGCGCAACCTGCAGGCGCATAGAATAGGTCCGTTTTTCCCATGGTGCAGTTCGATGGGGGCGGGTTTCATGACAGTGGGCGCTAACGGGTTTACGGGTGTGATGCTTGAAGATGAATAGTCCTTCTCTGATCGATGACAGGCGTCATCCCGCTCCATGGCCTGACCAGGGCCTGGCCGGTGAGCTGCCTTGCACCGCCACCTCGATCGGCGGCCTGCTGCAGGTGGTACGAGCCAACCAACCCGCTGCCCTGTGGGCTGTCTATGGCGCCGGCGAGCAGAAGCGCCTGCTGGGCCAGGACGATGCCGGCGGTGACTGGCCCGAGCATATCGCCAGTGCAGATTTCGATGGCTTCTGCCAGGCGCGCGGCTTGTCTCGCTGGGTCGCCGGCATGGGCGAAGATGTTCTGGGCTGGGTCGTGGCGCCGGACGCGCAGGCTCACAGTCCATGGTTTGCGGATCTGGCCCTTCGTGTGGGCTCGCTGTTGCAGAGTGCGGCCCTGATCCGTGCCCAGCACACCCAGCGTGTGCTCTATGAAATCAGTCACCTGGCCAGCTCGACGCGTGACCGTGGCGAGTTCATCAAGGGCGTTCACCAGCAGTTGTCGAAACTGATCGATACCGAGAACTTTGCCCTGGCCCTGTACGACCGGCTGCGCGACAAGATCACCTGGCCGTATTACGTCGACAGCATCGACGGCGAGGCGCCGGAGGCAGACGCCTTCGAGTTTCTCGACCGCGGCCAGATGTCCATGACCGGCTATGTGCTGACCACCGGCCAGTCCTTGTTCGTGGATGCCGCCGATATCGAACAGGCCCGGCTCGAGGGGCGCTTCTGTTGTGTCGGGCACCGTCCGGAATTCTGGATGGGCGCGCCGCTGAAAAACGCCTCGGACGAAGTCTTCGGCATGCTGGCCATGCAGGTCTACGATGCCAGCCGGGTCTACAGCCTTGAGGACCGCGCGCTGTTTCAGGTGGTCTCCCGCCATGTGGCCATGGCTCTGGACCGGCTGCTGCACCGTACCGATCTTGAGCAGACCGTGTTGCTGCGCACCCAGCAACTGTCAGCCGCCAACGATGCCTTGCGCCAGGAAGTGGCCGACCGCGAGCGTGCCGAACACCTGCAAAGCGCCCTGTTCCAGATCACCGAGCTGTCCAGCCAGCAGGGCGACATGGCTGAGCTGTTCCAGCGCTTGCACCTGATCGTGGCCGAACTGCTCGTGGCGCTGAATTTCTACATCGCCCTGTATGACCACAACACCGGCGAGGTCGCGTTCCCCTATTTTGTCGACGAAAAAAGCGCGCGTCCTCGTTCGCGGCGTGGCCAGCGCGGTTATACCGAATACGTGATCCGTCAGCGTCGCCCGTGCCTGATCAATCGCGAAGAGGCCATGCGCCTTGCGGCGCTGGGCGAGATCGAAGAACAGCAAGAGTCGCAGCGTTCCTGGTCGTGGCTCGGTATCCCGCTGTTCGAGGGCGATCAGGTGCGCGGCATTCTTGTCGTGCAAAGCTATTCGCCAAACGTCAGCTACACCCAGCGCGATCAGGAGCTGCTGACGTTTGTGTCCCGGCATATCGACACTGCCTTGTCGCGGCGCAGCGCGGCCGAGGCCATTCATGCGGCCAACCTGCAACTTGAAGCGCGGGTGCAGGACCGCACCCGTGAGCTGGATCACGCCAATGCCAAGCTGCAATACGAAAATGCCCACGACGCGCTGACCGGGCTGGCCAACCGCAGTCATCTGCAACAGCGGCTGCACACGGTGTGGCGCGATTTCTGTGAGCAGGGACGGCCACTGGTGGTGATGTTCATCGACCTGGACCGTTTCAAGCTGGTCAACGACAGCCTGGGCCATCATTGCGGCGACGACCTGCTGGTCCAGGCCGCCGAGCGTTTGCGCAGTTGCATGCGCGGCAGCGACCTGCTGGCCCGCCTGGGCGGTGACGAATTCGCGGTGCTGGCGGTCGGAGCTTCGCTGGAGGTCGGCAGCGGCATTGCCGAGCGTATTCTGGCGAGCTTCGACCTGCCGTTCTTCATTGACGGCCATGCGGTGTTTTCTTCGTGCAGCATTGGTGTGGTCGGTGCCGACAGCCAGTTTCATCGCGAGCCTGCAGACCTGCTGCGCGATGCCGACATTGCCATGTACCGGGTCAAGAATGCCGGGCGTGACAGCTTTGCGGTGTTCAACCAGGCACTGCGCCGTGAGGTGTCCGATCAGGTCGAGCAAGAGGGCGCGCTGCGGAACGCGCTCAAGCGTACTGATGAGCTGATCCCGTATTTTCAGCCCATCGTCTGCGTCAACAGCGGCAAGCTGCTGGCACTTGAAGCGCTGATTCGCTGGCACCAGCCCGATGGCCGGGTGATCGCCCCCGGACACTTTTTACCGGCTCTTGAGGGTTTGCGACTGATCGGTCGTCTGGATCTCTACATGCTGCAGCAGGTCATCGCCATTCTTGCGCTGCCGGCCAATGCTCATTGGCCGGCCGTACACGTCAATTGCTCAAGCTACAGCATCACCCGGCCGGAGTTCGCCGCCGAGGTGCTGGCCATGCTGGCCGGGCAGGGCGTGGCGCCGTCGCGGATTTGCCTGGAGTTGACCGAAGGCGCACTGGTTGCCGAACCGGAGCAGGCGCGCCAGACCATGAAGCAACTGGCCGACAACGGCATGTCAGTGGTCCTCGATGACTTTGGCGCGGGCTTTTCATCGCTCAGTTATGTGCACCAGTATCACTTCAGCGGCCTGAAGATCGACAAGTCGTTCATTTTCGAACTCAGCACCAGCGCGCGCAGCCGGGCGATCGTGCGTGCAATTGTGCGCATGGCCGAGTCGCTGGACCTGACCGTGGTGGCCGAGGGCGTTGAAGACCAGGCGACGCTTGAACTGCTGCGCAGCATCGGCGCCGGTCAGGCTCAGGGTTATCACTTTTCCGTGCCCATGCCCCAGCATCGACTGGAGCTGCCAGGCGCCGGTTGACCGGCAAGGTATTGCCACGGTTGGCAAGGTGTCTCCGGCGTGAGCGAGTGGCAAGAGGTCAATGTCCCGCTAACGCCGGGGATTTGCGCGGTGGCATTTATCTTGCTGCACAGAGCCTGGCCGGGGCTGGACTGCCCCGCTATAGCAGGAGACAACCATGTTAGTCAGTAACAGTACGCTCGAAAGCCTGGCGTCCAGGTTTGTCGTCGGGCGCGGGGCGCTGGATGAGCTTTCCCAGGCGTCGTTCAGCCTGATCTCGCCGCCTGAGGCCAAGGCTTCTGCCGCAGCCCTCACCTCAGACTCAGACAATGGCGCGTCGCAAGGCAGCGCCCAGAACAGCTCGGCCTATGAAGAGTCGTTTGCGCGGATGATGCTGGGGCTCAAGACCCAGGCCGAGGCGACGCTGTCTGAAACCACCGCCGACCGTGACAACGGCGTCAGCAGTGACGTGCAGACGGCGGCCGCCAACGACACCACCTACACCTCGGCCCAGCAGCAGTTTCTCGATTACATGAAGCAACCGGCCGAAGACCGCTTGCGCGAGCAACTCACCGGCGTCAGTAAGGACGAGTACGAGGCCATGAGTGCTGAGGAAAAGCACGGCGTAGACGAGAAGTTCAAGGACGCGCTCAAGCAGCAGCAGGAAGTCGCCCAACAAGACATCAATGTGCGCATTAATGCCCTGAAGGCCGGCTTGATCGGATAAAGATCAGGCCGGGCGATTTTTCGCTTCGATCCACTGCGCCATGTACTGCGTGCTCTTGTGCTGGTGATGGCGCAGCATCGCCCCGGTGAAATTGCGCAAGCGGTGCCGAGGCAGGTCGCGGCGCAGGGCTTCGATGCGCTCGATCAGGCTCTGCGCATGCTGGCGGTACTGATAGCGGGCCTGCAACAGGGTCTGACCTGCCTGTTGCGCCTGTTCCCACAGCGTCTGGTCCTGATAAAGGCGCACGGCGGCAGCGGCAAGGTCCTCAGCGCTTTCGGCCACCAGGCCTGGCCACGGCAGGTCACCGTGCATGGCCTCGCTGCCGATCGGCGTGGTTACCGACGGGGTGGCGCAGAGCATGGCGTCGATCAGTTTGCCTTTGATGCCCGCGCCGAAACGCAAGGGCGCCAGGCACACCCGCGCGTTGCTCATGACCGCCAGCGCATCTTCGGCCCAATCCATCACATGAAAACCCTGCGCAGCATTGTGCAGCGCCGTGGCTTTGGGCGGCGTATAGGCGCCATACACATGCAGTTGCGCGCCCGGCAGTTGCTGGCGAATCAACGGCCAGATGCTTTGCTTCATCCACAGTACGGCGTCCCAGTTCGGGGCGTGGCGGAAATTGCCGATACTCAGAAAATTTGCCCGTTGTTCGAATGCCGGTGGTTGTGCCAGGCCTTCTTCGATCATCAGCGGGCACCAGTGCAGTAACGCCGGCGGCACGCCGAACTGCTCGGTGAGCAGGTGTATTTCTACATCGGACGTCATCAGGTTGAGGTCGCAGCGATACAGCGCCGCTATTTCTCGCTGGGCCAGATCGGTGCCGGCCATGCGCTCGAACAACTGGTCATGGTTCTGTTGAAAAAGCTCAGCGCTGTCATCGGCTTGCGGTTCGTTCTTGAGCAAGTCCCTGAGCTGCTGATGGCGCGCATGCCGCAGGCTTTGCAGGTCCGAGGTCTCGAGCAGGCGCAGGGCATTCGGGCAATGTTTTTCGACGCGCCAGCCAAACTGTTCCTCGATCATGAATTGATCGAAAACCACGATGTGCGGGTCCAGTTGGCGGACAAAGTCATCGAAACTGCTGCTATTGAGTTCGATGTGCTGCTCGTCGATGCCCAGGCAAGCGAGGTCGGCCTTGTGCGCGCCCTCTGTGGCGGGGCTGGCGAAGGTGATCCGCCAACCCTGATCGAGAAAACAATGAATCAGTTGCATCACATGACCGCTGGCCGCTGAAGAGCGGGGCTCTGGCCAGACATAACCAATGATCAGCAGGCGAACAGATGAAGAAAGGGTCACGTTGGATACGTCATGCCTGGCCAAGAATAGCGGTTACCTTGTCGCGCAATTGATCGATAGAAAACGGCTTGCCGATCGAATGCATGCCCTCGGGCACTTCAATGTTTTCCGAATAGCCACTGGCGAACAGCACGGGCAGCTGCGGACGCAACTGACGGGCTTTCAAGGCCAGATCGGTGCCTTTCATGTCAGGCAAGCCCTGGTCGGTCATCAGCAGATCAATGGTTTTCTGCGTGTCGCCGAGCGTTTCCAGTGCCACTGTGCCGTCACCGGCCTCAAGCACCTGGTATTCCAGCTCTTCAAGGACATCGACGATCAGCATGCGCACGATGTCGTCGTCTTCGACCACAAGAATCGTGCTGGTTGGATCGGACATGGTTAACTCCCCTGGAAATGATCATTAAAGGCGGCTTTGTCGCGCAGCCTCCTAAATCTGTAAGTAAAACACCCTCAGAAGTTCCATGAGCAGCTCAACGCCATGCATTCCTTCTCCAAAACGGCCGGCTTTCTGTGATGTGGGCGAGCTTATCGCCGATTTATGTCTGGAATTTCAATCCTGTAAGACCGAAAACCGAGTCTTTTTGTTAAGTTTGCGGCAAACTCCATGGTTTCACTGGGCCATCAGGGACTTTACATGAATCGCCTGTCCACTATCGACGCGCAGCGTTTTCGTAAACTGCTGGGGCGTAACGTCGGTCTGCCGCTGGGTGTCGGCGTGCTCAGCGCCGTGTTTTTCATCATTCTGATCAACTATCTGTTGCAGGCGATCCAGTGGGTCGAGCACACCGACAGGGTGATCAATAACATCAACCGTTCGATGAAGCTGTCCATCGACATGGAAACCGGCATGCGCGGTTTTCTGTTGGTAGGTGACGAACATTTTCTCGATCCTTACGAGGTTGCCCGACCCTTGCTCAAGGCTGAGCTTGGTGGCCTCGAAGAGCTGGTGGCCGATAACCCCACGCAACAGGACCGGATCCGTCGGCTGTCCACCTTGCAGGAAGAATGGGATAACTTCGCCCAGCAGATGATCAGCCTGCGTCGCCAGAACGGCGACTACCTGACACCGACCCAGGCCGGGCGCGGCAAGCGCATCACCGACCAGATGCGCACCGAGTACGACCTGGCCGTGGCCATGGAGCAACAACTGCGCATTTCCCGCAACGCTGATGTGACGCGCACCACCGTGCTGTCGGTCACGTTGTACCTGATCTTTGTACTGAGCGTCAGTGCGGCGCTGGCCTATGTCGGTCGTCGTGACTTGTTGTCGCTGTCCACCACCTATGACGCCAATCTGAAACAGCAGCAGATCAACGCCGAGCGCCTGGAAAAGGTTGCCTGGCTGCGCAATGGCCAAAGCGCCCTGGCCGAGGAGGTGCTGGGCCAACTGACCCTGAACCTGGTCGGCCGTAACGTGCTGCAGTTTTTTGCCCAGTACCTCGGTGCAGTCGTGGCGGCGGTGTACGTGCGCCAGGAGCACGGCGGCCTGGTGCGGGTTGCCTCCTACGGCTTTTCTCGCGAGCAGGAGCAGCACGAGCAGTCGATTTACGCCGGCGAAGGCGTGATCGGCCAGGCTGTGCAGCAAGACCGCATCATCACCCTCGACAACCTGCCCAGCGACTATTTCAAGGTCAGCTCGGGCCTGGGCGAGGGCGAGCCGTCCAGCGTAGTGATCGTGCCGACCAGCAACGACAACCAGGTCAATGCGGTGGTCGAGCTGGGCTTCCTGCGGCCTTTGACCGAGCGCGATCTGGAGTTTCTCGAACTGGTGTCCGACAACGTCGGCACCTCGGTCGAGGCGGCGCGCTATCGTCAACGCCTGCAAGAAGTGCTGAGCGAAACCCAGCAGCTCAACGAAGAGTTGCAGGTGCAACAGGAAGAGTTGCGCACCGCCAACGAAGAGCTTGAAGAGCAGTCGCGGATTCTCAAGGAATCCCAGGCCCAGCTGGAAACCCAGCAGGCCGAGCTTGAGCAGACCAACCTGCAACTGGCCGAGCAAAGCCAGGCGGTTGCCGAGCAGCGTGACGCGCTGGACCGCAACAACGAAGAGTTGAGCTACGCGCAGGTGCAATTGCAGGCGCGTGCCGATGAGTTGCAGCGTTCGAGCCGCTACAAATCGGAGTTTCTCGCCAACATGTCCCACGAGCTGCGCACGCCGCTCAACAGTTCGTTGATCCTGGCCAAGCTGCTGGCGGAAAACCCGATCCGCAACCTGACCGACGAACAGGTCAAGTTTGCCGAATCCATTTATTCGGCGGGCAACGACCTGCTCAACCTGATCAATGACATTCTCGACATCGCCAAGGTTGAGGCCGGCAAGCTGGAAGTGCGCCCGGAAAACAGCAGCGTCGCCCGCTTGCTGGAGAACCTGCACAACGTGTTCCAGCCCATGGCTCAGGAGAAGCGCCTGCAGTTCAGCGTCGAGCTGCAAGAGGGCGCGCCGGCCTTGCTGTACACCGACTTCCAGCGCCTGGAACAGATCCTCAAGAACCTGTTGTCCAATGCCATCAAGTTCACCGAAGGCGGCACGGTCAGCCTGATCGTCTCGCGTCAGCCGGGTGACGGCATCGCCTTTGCGGTGCGCGACTCAGGCATCGGCATTGCCGGCGATCAGTTGCAAAGCATTTTCGAAGCCTTCCATCAGGCCGATGGCACCACCAACCGCCGTTATGGCGGCACCGGTCTTGGCCTGTCGATTTCCCGTGACCTGGCTGCCTTGCTCGGCGGCTCGATCAGCGTGGTCAGCGAGCTGGGCCAGGGCAGCATTTTTACGCTGGTGCTGCCGCAAGCCTGGCGTGCCGAAGGGGAAGAGCGCGCTGCGCCGTTGTCGGCCGTGGTCTCGGCGATGTCGCCCGGTGTCACCACGCTGCCGGTTCGTCGCCCAGAGCCAGAACCTGCGCCCGCGCCGGTAGACGTTGTCGCCGCGCCATTTGCTGATGACCGGCACAAGGCGCCGTTCGAGAGCCGCAGCATTCTGGTCATCGAAGACGATGTGTCGTTCGCGCAGATTCTCTTCGATCTGGCCCATGAGCTGGGGTATCACTGCCTGGTGGCGCATGCCGCCGACGAAGGCTTCGACCTGGCCTTGAACTACACGCCGGACGCGGTGCTGCTGGACATGCGCCTGCCCGACCATTCCGGGTTGACCGTGTTGCAGCGCCTCAAGGAACAGGCTGAAACCCGGCACATCCCGGTGCATGTGATTTCTGTCGAAGACCGCCAGGAAGCGGCCATGCACATGGGTGCCATCGGCTATGCGGTCAAGCCGACCACCCGTGAAGAACTCAAGGATGTGTTTGCCAAACTGGAAGCCAAGCGCACCCAGAAGGTCAAGCGCATCCTGCTGGTCGAAGACGATGCCTTGCAACGCGACAGCATTGCCCGGTTGATCGGCGACGACGATATCGAAATCACCGCCGTAGGCTATGCCCAGCAAGCGCTCGATCTGCTGCGCGAACATGTCTACGACTGCATGATCATCGACCTCAAGCTGCCCGACATGCTCGGTAACGAACTGCTCAAGCGCATGTCGACCGAGGACATCTGCGCCTTCCCGCCGGTCATCGTCTACACCGGGCGCAACATGACCCGTGATGAAGAAGCCGAGCTGATGAAGTACTCGCGCTCGATCATCATCAAGGGCGCGCGTTCGCCGGAGCGGCTGCTCGATGAGGTCACGCTGTTCCTGCACAAGGTCGAGTCGCAGTTGTCCAACGAACGGCAGAAAATGCTCTTGACCGCGCGCAGCCGCGACAAGGTCTTCGAGGCCCGCAAGATTCTGGTAGTCGATGACGATGTGCGCAATATCTTCGCCCTGACCAGTGCGCTGGAACACAAGGGCGCAGTGGTCGAGGTGGCGCGTAACGGTCTTGAGGCCATCGAGCGGTTGAACGCGGTGCAAGACATCGATCTGGTGCTGATGGACGTGATGATGCCGGAAATGGACGGCTTCGAAGCCACCCAGCATATCCGCAAGGACCCGCGCTGGCGCAAGCTGCCGATCATCGCCGTGACCGCCAAGGCCATGAAGGACGATCAGGAGCGTTGCCTGCAGGCGGGGGCCAACGATTACCTGGCCAAGCCGATCGATCTGGACAGGCTGTTTTCGCTGATCCGGGTCTGGCTGCCAAAAATGGAACGTATCTGAGTGTTTGCGGCCAAAGCAGCACTCCGATTCACCTCGTCAGGTTCAAGCATGTCTTACGACAAGAATGCCGATATCGAGCTGCGCCTGTTGATCGAGGCGATCTATCTCAAATACAGCTACGATTTTCGTGATTATTCCGGCGCTTCGATCAAGCGCCGTGTGCAACACGCTTTGCGCCAGTTCGAGTGCAGCACCATCTCGGCCTTGCAGGAGCGGGTGTTGCACGACCCGGCAGCCTTCATGCAGTTGCTGCAATTGCTGACCATTCCGGTCAGCGAGATGTTTCGCGACCCGTCGCATTTTCTGGCGATCCGCCGCGAAGTGGTGCCGCTGCTGCGCACCTATCCATCCCTGAAGGTCTGGATCGCCGGGTGCAGCACCGGTGAAGAGGTGTATTCGACGGCCATTCTGTTGCGTGAAGAAGGCCTGCTGGAACGCACCATCATCTATGCCACCGACATCAATCCCAGCTCGCTGGAGAAAGCCAAGCAAGGCATCTTCTCGATGGACAGCGTGCATGGCTGGGCCGAGAATTACCGGCTGGCGGGCGGGCTGCGTGACTTTTCCGATTACTACACCTCGGGCTACGACTACGCGATTTTCGACAAGACCCTGCGTGAAACAGTGACCTTTGCCGATCACAGCCTGGCGACCGACAGTGTATTCTCCGAAACTCATTTGGTTTCTTGCCGTAACGTCCTGATTTATTTCAATAAAAAACTACAGGATCGCGCCTTTGGACTATTCCACGAGTCCCTCTGCCACCGGGGTTTCCTGGCCCTGGGCAGCAAGGAAACCCTGGATTTCTCCGGGTACAGCGATGCTTTCGAAACCCTGGTCAAGCCGGAACGGATCTACCGCAAGTTATGAACACATCCTTCGAGGCTCAAGCCGCCGGCGATTTGCCGGTGGTCGATGCAATCGTGATGGGCGCCTCGGCCGGTGGCGTAGAGGCTTTGCTGACCGTGCTGCGCAGCGTGCGGCCGGGTTTTACCCTGCCGATCCTGGCGGTGTTGCACCTGCCCGAAGAGCGCAACAGCCAGCTGGCGCAGGTCTTTCAGAATCGTTTGCCGATTCCGGTGCGTGAAGCCCGGGACAAGGAAACCATCAAGGCCGGCACGCTGTATTTTGCCCCGGCCGGTTATCACTTGTCGGTTGAAGACGACCTGAGCCTGTCGCTGAGCCAGGAAGATAAAGTGTTTCATTCGCGGCCCAGCATCGACATCCTTTTTGAATCGGCAGCCGATGCTTATGGCCCGCGACTCGCCGGGATGCTGCTGACCGGTGCCAACAATGACGGCGCCCGGGGGCTGGCGAAGATCAGGGTCGTGGGTGGCCTGACGGTCATCCAGGATCCGGAGACTGCGCTGGCACGCACCATGCCTGAAGCCGGGTTGAGCCTGCACACGCCCAATTACCTGTTGCCCTTGTCGGACATCGGTCCCTTGCTGGTCCAGCTGGAACGAATCGCATGCTAAGTAATACCCAGACAAAACTTCTGATCGTCGACGATCTGCCAGAGAACCTGCTGGCGCTTGAAGCCCTGATCAAACGCGAAGACCGCATTGTCTATAAGGCGCTGTCCGCCGATGAGGCCCTGTCGTTGCTGCTGCAGCACGAATTCGCCCTGGCCATGCTCGATGTGCAGATGCCCGGCATGAACGGCTTCGAGCTGGCCGAAATGATGCGCGGCACCGAGAAGACCAAAAACATTCCCATCGTCTTCGTCACCGCCGCCGGCCGCGAGCTGAACTACGCCTTCAAGGGCTATGAAAGCGGCGCGGTGGACTTTCTCTACAAGCCACTGGACATTCATGCGGTCAAGAGCAAGGTCAATGTCTTTGTCGAGCTGTACCGCCAGCGCAAGGCCGTGAAGTTGCAGGTCGAGGCGCTGGAGCAGAGTCGCCAGGAGCAGGAGCTTCTGCTCAATCGCCTGCAAGCCACCCAGGCCGAGCTGGAGCACGCGGTGCGCATGCGCGACGACTTCATGTCGATCGTCTCCCATGAGGTGCGTACACCGCTCAATGGCCTGATTCTGGAAACCCAGCTGCGCAAGCTGCACCTGGCCAAGAACAACGAAGCCGCGTTCAGCATGGAAAAGCTGCGCGGCATGGTCGAGCGCGACGAGCGGCAGATCCAGAGCCTGATCCGCTTGATCGAAGACATGCTCGATGTCTCGCGTATCCGCACCGGCAAACTGTCGATCCGTACCCATCCGTTCGACCTGTCGGAACTGGCCGGTCGGCTGCTGGAAAACTTCGCCGCACAGATTGCCGCCGCCAATTGCAGCGTTACCTTGAGCGCCGAGCAGCCGGTCATTGGTATCTGGGATGAGTTCCGCATCGAACAGGTGGTTGTCAACCTGTTGACCAACGCCCTGCGTTATGGCGCCGGCAAGCCGATTCATGTGCGGGTCTATGCCGACACTGAACAGCACCGGGCGCGCGTTGAAGTCGCCGATCAGGGCATTGGTATTTCCGAAGAGAACCAGAAGCGCATCTTTCAGCAGTTCGAGCGGGTCTCGGCTAACCATGCGGTCGCAGGACTGGGCCTGGGCCTGTTCATTTCAGAGCAGATCGTCATTGCCCATGGCGGCCGGATTCTGGTCGAAAGCGAAGAAGGCAAGGGCTCTACATTTACCGTGTGCCTGCCGTTGCAGACAACGGCATGAAGCTTTGCAAAATAAACCTCAATGATGTGCGAATTGTCTGACATTTCGCGCAACCTCCAGTGCGCACCGTGGTCGTATTGGCAGCTATTTGAACACTGAAGGCCGTTGCAATGAGCGCTGATGCCCAAGACGTTGTACTGATTGTCGAAGACGAACCCCTGATCATGATGCTCCTGGCCGACTATCTGTCGGGCGAGGGCTATCGTGTGTTGCAGGCCGAAAATGGTGAGCAGGCTTTTGAAATCCTCGCCACCCGGCCGCACCTGGACCTGATGATCACCGATTACCGGCTGCCCGGTGGCATCTCTGGCGTAATGATCGCCGAGCCCGCCGTGAAACTGCGTCCGGACCTGAAAGTGATCTTCATCAGTGGCTATCCGGCAGAGATCGTCGATTCCGGCAGCCCGATTACCTTGAAGGCTCCGATTCTGGCCAAGCCGTTCACCATGGAAACCTTGCACGCGCAGATCGAGCACTTGCTGGCCTGACCGCAAGGGTCAGGCCTCGATCATCTCGCGTACTTTCGAGGTGAGGTGATCGAACGCGAAGGGCTTGGTGATCATCTGCATGTCGTTGCCGAGGAAGTCGGCACGCACCGCGGCATGCTCGGCGTAACCGGTGATGAACAGCACTTTGAGGCCGGGACGCAATTGCCGGGCTATTTCGGCCAGTTGCCGGCCGTTCATGCCGGGTAATCCCACATCGCTGATCAGCAGATCGATGCGCGTCTGCGACTCGAGCACCGGCATCGCACTTTGTGCGTCGGCGGCTTCGATAAAGGCATAACCCAGCTCGCTGAGCACTTCACTGACCAGTGTTCTTACTGCTGGATCGTCTTCCACAATCAACACGGTTTCGCCGGCCTTGGCGTAGGTGGCGTTGCTTTGAAATGCCAGTTGATCGTCTTCCAGAACACCCTTGTGGCGCGGCAGGTACAGCTTGACGGTGGTGCCGTGACCCACTTCGCTTTCAATCAGCACATGCCCGCGTGATTGCTTGCTGAAACCGTAGATCATCGACAAGCCAAGGCCGGTGCCCTGGCCGATCGGCTTGGTGGTGAAGAACGGATCAAAAGCGCGGCTGACCACGTTTTCGGGCATGCCGCAGCCGGTGTCGCTGACACTGAGCAGCACATAATCGCCAGGCAGCAGGTTTTCGTAGGCGTCGGTAAAGCTGCTTTCAAGCCGCTCGTTGCGGGTCTCTACCTGCAGCAGTCCACCGTCGGGCATGGCATCGCGGGCATTGAGCACCAGATTAAGCAGGGCGCTTTCCAGCTGGTTGGGGTCGGCTTCTGCGGTCCACAACTGCGTGTCCAGTTGCATGTCCAGATGAATGCTTTCATTCAGGCTGCGCAGAATCAACTCGTCCATGGCCTTGACCAGGTGGTTGATTTCCACCGGCCTGGAATCCAGCGACTGGCGTCTGGAAAACGCCAGCAGACGATGGGTGAGGGCGGCGGCGCGGTTGGCCGAAGTCACGCCAAGGTCGATCAGATTATCCAGATCATCTACCCGCCCGCGCGCAATGCGCCGGCGCATCAGCTCCAGGCTGCCGATGATGCCGGTCAGCATATTGTTGAAGTCGTGCGCGATACCGCCGGTGAGTTGCCCCACCGCTTCCATCTTCTGCGACTGGCGCAACGCTTCCTCGTTGTGGCGCAGTTGCGAGGTGCGCTCTTCAACCTGTTGCTCAAGGGTTTCGTTGAGCCGGCGCAACTCGGCTTCGCCTTGCTTGCGCTCGCTGATATCGGAAGTGACCCCGACCAGCGCAATCACCTGGCCGCTTTTGCCATAGATGGCCCGCGCACGAACATCGACCCAGTTGAGCGAACCGTCCGGCCACAGGTTGCGGTATTCGATAATGAAGTCGACCCCCGTATCCAGGCTGCGCTGCAAGGCTGACTGCATGCGCGGCTGATCGGCGGCATACACCGAGTCCAGCCAGGCCTGATAGTCAAACGCGGCATCCTCGGCAAGCCCGTAGTGGGCCTTGCTGATGGCTGAGCAGGTGAGGGTGAGAAATTCGGCTTCCAGTTGCCAGGAACCCAGGCGTCCAGCGGTTAGGGCATTCTGCAAGCGCCTTTCGCCTTCAAGCAGATCCTCCATGCGCGCCCGGGCTTCGTATTGACGACGCCGGCCGCGCACAGCGGTGGTCACCAGCGTGACCAGCGTCATCGGATGAAAAGGCCGCTCCAGAAACGTCACGTTGCCGAGCAATGTGCCCAGGCGCGTCGAAGGGTTCTGGTCAGGGCCGCCATGCCGGGTCAGTAACACCACCGGCAAATCGGACCACGCCGGCTGGCTGGCCAGCAGTTTGAGCAAAGGGTTAAAGTCCACACCCCGCAAGGCTTCGTCGGCGATGATTGCCAGCCCCGCGCCGATACTCAACTCCTTGACCAGCTCGGCTGTATCGTTGGCGATCTTCGTGCGCAAACCGGCTTCGTTGAGAATCGCCGCCGCGATCTGGCTGTCGCGGCCGTTGGGGGCCAGGATGATTGCCCGTTCTGAAAACGCTGGAGTCACTTTTCATCATCCTGCAGCAGTGGCTGCCCATCGCCTCGATAGCTGGGTACGCCACGCAACACACCCTGAAACTCATGCAGGGGCGCGCCGATGCGCAGGCCTTTGTTACTGATGCGGTATTCACGGATGGTGGTTTCGTGCGCGCCGGTGCGCTTCTTGATCACCGAAACAGCCCGGCGCACCTTGCCCAGCGCCTCGAAATAGCGCAGCAGAACCACCGTATCGGCCAGGTAGGTAATGTCTACCGGCGCACGCATATCACCGACCAGGCCATGTTGGGCCACGGTCATGAACGTCGAAGCGCCCTGGCGATTGAGGTACAGCAACAGTTCATGCATGTGCAGCACCAGAGCATTCTCTTCCGGCATTGCAGCCTGATAACCGTTAAGGCTGTCGATGATCACCGTTTTGATCTGCTGTTCATCCACATAACGGCGCACGCGATGAGAAAACTCACCCGGCGACAGCTCGGCAGCGTCGACCTGCTCGACCCACAACTTGCCACTGTCCTGATACGCCTGCAGATCAATGCCTATGCTGAGCATACGGTCGTACAGCAAGCCCAGTTCTTCATCGAAAACAAACAGCCCGACCCGCTCGCCACGGGCCATGGCCTGCACAGCGAATATCAGCGAAATCAGCGATTTACCCGTACCCGCCGGGCCGAGAATCAACGTGCTGGAGCCACTGTCGACGCCGCCGCCCAACAAGCCATCAAGCTCGGGAATGCCGCTGCTGTACTGGCGCCGTTCATACTGATTGCGGTGCTCCGCTGCCACCAGGCGCGGGAACACCTGCACGCCGCCTTCCTGGATGGTGAAGTCATGAAAGCCGCCACGGTACTTCTGGCCACGGTACTTGATGATCTTCAAGCGCCTGCGTTCGCCGCCATAGTTGGGCGTCAGCTCCTGCAAGCGGATCACACCATGGGCAACGCTGTGCACGGTCTTGTCCAGCGTATCGGTGGTCAGGTCGTCGAGCAGCAGCACAGTCGTATCAAAGCGGGCGAAGTAATGCTTCATCGCCAGAACCTGCCGGCGATAGCGCAAGGAACTCTGTGCCAGCAAACGAATTTCAGAAAGGCTGTCGATCACCACCCGCGTCGGCTGGGTGCGCTCGACGGCTTCAAACAGCTTGGCAATGGTTTCGCCCAGTTCCAGATCAGAGGAATACAGCAGGCTCTGCTGTTGCTCGGCACTGAGCAGGCTTTCTGGTGGGGTCAACTCGAAGATATGAATGTTCTCCCCCAGCTCCCAGCCATGCGAGCGCGCACTGTCACGCAACTCACGCTCGGTCTCCGACAGGGTGATGTACAGCGTTGTCTCACCGGCCGCAGCGCCGGTCAGCAAAAACTTCAGCGCCACGGTGGTCTTGCCTGTACCAGGCTCACCTTCGACCAGAAACACATGACCACGGGAAAGCCCGCCCGTCAGGATGTCGTCCAGCCCGTCAATACCGGTTGCCGCTTTGGATGTACTCAATGAAAACCCTCGATGTCGGAAAACAGGACACCGACCCGGCCTCCCGGCCAGTCGTCGTATCGCATTGATGCTAGACAGCGGCGGGTGGGTGGGGGTTCAGAGTTTTTGCGGGGTGCGGGATGCGAGTGGTTGGTCAGGGCCTGCGACTTGATTTGTTGCAAAACTGAATACCACGATGCAGCTCCTTCGAGCCGCTACCATTCATCCTGATTTTCTGATTTTGCCTTTTCTATATCTTCTTTCCATACGTTCATCGCGATTCTATAAATGTCCTCGAAGAAGCCTCTTGGGTCGTCTATCTCATGCGATTCCCATGCTGCACTTGTGTAGTCGTCATCGTCGTCATTATCAAATAGCGCGGAGAAATCGAAATACTTGTTGTGCAGTGTGTTTTCAAGCTTTTTTAATAGCATGTATCTATGTCTGTGAGTTTGTGTGGGCTTTTTTCTGACAATTAGGTCTTTATGATTGTCTCTCAGGTAGCGATCGTTACGCGGATTGTAGTACCGGTGGCGTTTGCAGTGCAGGCCGGTTTCGGCGTCGAAGTACGGGCCCTGAAAACGCAGCGGGTTGTCGATTTTTGCTATGTCTTGTATCGCCACGCTGCCATAGGCGCGCAAGCGGGCGGACCAGAGCAGTTCGCCATAGGCGTCGGTAATGTCTAGCTATCTGGCCGGTCCGGCAAATGGCACTTGCGCCGCCTTACGACGCTTCTCTCAGGCTTGTTATAGTCTGGCGCTCAGCCCCGAACGCAAAAGGAACCTGCCGTGTCCGACTACCACGCTTTTATCGTCCAGTTGCATGAGCAGGTCGCTCATGTGCAGATCAATCGCCCGGACAAGGCCAACGCCATGAATACGGCGTTCTGGCACGAAATAATCGATATCTTCCGTTGGATCGACGAGCACGATGAGGTGCGCGCCGTGGTGCTCAGCGGTGCGGGCAAGCATTTTTCTGCGGGTATCGATCTGGCGTTGCTGGGGGCGGTGGCCAGTGAGCTGGGACCCGATGCCGGGCGCAATGCGCGCTTGTTGCGGCGCAAGATCGAGCAGTTGCAGGCATCGTTCAACGCCGTGGCGCAGTGCCGCAAGCCAGTGCTGGCCGCGATTCAAGGCTATTGCCTGGGCGCCGGAGTCGATCTGGTTGCCGCCTGCGATATGCGTTACGCCGCCCGGGATGCGCAGTTTGCAATTCGTGAGATCGACATGGGCATGGCCGCCGATGTCGGCACCCTGCAACGCTTGCCGCGCATCATCGGTGATGGCATGTTGCGTGAACTGGCCTACACCGGGCGCAGCGTCGATGCCAATGAGGCCGAGCGCATCGGCCTGGTCAACCGGGTCTACGACGACAGTACCCAATTGCTCGAGGCGGTACTGACCCTGGCCCGACAGATTGCACAAAAATCGCCGATTGCTGTTGAAGGCACCAAGCGGATGATCGACTACATGCGCGACCATCGGATTGCTGACGGCCTGGAACACGTTGCTATCTGGAACGCGTCCATGCTGCAATCAGCCGACCTCAAGCTGGCCATGATGGCGCAGATGAGCAAGCAGCAACCGGTGTTCGACGATTGAACATGGCGCATAAAGGAGTTTTTCGATGACACCCCGTTGGACCACTGCCGTACTGGACCCTCAAGTCACGGGCGGGCGTGCCGTCGTGCATAGCCCTCAAGGCTTTCTGCTGGGCGAGGAGGGCGTGCTGTTTTCCAGGCAATGGCTGGCCAGCCTGGATCTGCCGTTGCTGGGCGAACACGGTATTGGTCATTTCGACGGCGAGCCGGTGTATGTCTGGGTGCTGCAGCGTGATGTAGAGGTTGAAGGCCTTGCCTGGCAGGGTTTGCGTCAGTTCATGCTGCAAGGCGACTATGCCGTTTACCAGAAACTGGGTTATGCCGCGCAGATCGCCACCTGGGCGCGCGAGCACCGTTTCTGTGGGGCGTGCGGCCAGCCGACGGTGCAGGTCACCGGCGAGCGGGCGATGTACTGCAGCGATGACAACCTGCGTTTTTATCCGCGTATCTCCCCGAGCATGATCGTGCTGATCACCCGTGGCGATGAGGTATTACTGGCCCGTTCGCCGCGCTTCGTGCCCGGCGTGTACAGCACGCTGGCAGGGTTTGCCGAGCCCGGCGAATCTGCCGAAGATTGCGTGCGCCGCGAGGTGATGGAAGAGGTGCAGGTGCGCATCCGTAATATCCAGTACGTGGGCAGCCAGTGCTGGCCGTTCCCGCACTCGATGATGCTGGGCTTTCATGCCGAATACGAAAGCGGCGACATTGTCCCACAGGCCGATGAAATCGAGGATGCACGCTGGTTCAGCATCCACGATATGCCGCCGCTGCCGGCCAGCCGCTCGATTGCCCGGCACTTGATCGAGCTGTATCTGGCGCGCCGCTCAGGCGCCCCCGAACCAGTGCTGCCAGGCCAGGCGCACGGTGAGTAGCAGCACCATGGTGATGAACACCGGGCGGATGAATTTGGCGCCGCCCTTGATCGCAGTGCCGGCGCCGAAATAGGCGCCGAGCATCACCGCCAGGCCCATGCTGACGCCAATCAGCACATCGACCTGACCCGAGAACGCAAACACCGACAGCGCGGCGGCATTGCTGACAAAGTTCATGCTGCGTGCCACGCCGCTGGCCTTGACCAGATCGACCGGGTAGAGCAGCAGGGTGCTGACGGTCCAGAAAGCGCCGGTGCCGGGGCCGGCCACACCGTCATAGAAACCCAGCCCGAACCCTTGCGGCAATTGCCGGCCTTTCTTGATCGGTGCATCGCTGTTCAGCGGTGCCTTGGGGGTGCCGCCGAACAGCAGGTAAATGCCGCACGCGAACACGATGACCGGCAACATCTGGTTGATCCACTCGGCCGGCAGGTAATGGGCAATGATGGCGCCGATCAGGGCGCCCGCCGCGGTGCTGAACAGTGCCAGCTTCCATTGCCGTGGGTCGAACAGCTTGCGTCGGTAATAGGTAAAACTGGCGGTGGCCGAGCCAAAGGTGGCGCAGAGTTTGTTGGTGCCCAGCACCAGGTGCGGCGGCAGGCCGGCGGTCATCAGCGCGGGCGTGGTGAGCAGCCCGCCACCGCCGGCAATGGCGTCGATAAAGCCGGCCACAAAGGCGACGACCGCAAGAATGGCAAGGGTGGTGGGTTCGACACTGAGTTCAAAAAACATGACGGCAGACTTGTTCGGCAGGGGGGCAGAATGGCTGCCCGAAGGCGGCGCATTCTACGCCGATCAACGCTGTCTGTCAGACATCAGATTTCCCCCAGCGCCACCCAGCGCTGCTCACTGGCGGCGAGTCGAATCGCGCTGGCCAGCCGCTCGACCTGCCAGGCCTCGGTAAAGTCCGGGCCCTGTTGCCCAACGCCTGCTACCGCCAGAATCAGGTCGCGGACCTCCAGTGCCTTGAGCTCGTTGTAACCCAGTTGATGCCCCGGTGCCGGGCAAAACGCAGCGTAACCGGCCTGGGCAGGACCCGCCAGAATCCGTTGAAAGCCATCGCGCCCCGGATTGCCGCTGCGATACAGGCGCAGTTCGTTTAGTCGCTCCTGATCGAAGGCCAGGGTGCCGCGGGTGCCGCTGATCTCGAAGCTCAGGTGATTCTTGTAGCCGTGCTTGAGCCAGCTGGTGCTGACGGTGCCGCGCGCGCCGCTGGCGAAACGCAGCAGGGCATGGGTCTGGTCGTCGACGGCAATGGCACGCAGTTCCCGACTGCCGGCGCTGGCCGGGCGTTTGGCGTGCACTGTACTGGAGTCGGCGCATACCGCCTCGATATCGCCGAGCAGATAGCGGGCCATCGCCAGTAAATGGCTGCCCAGATCGGCCAAAGCGCCGCCGGCATGTGCCGCTTCACAACGCCACGACCAGGGTGAGCGGGCATCGCCCATGAAGTCTTCGCAGAACTCGCCCTGAAAGCTGATGATGTCGCCCAGCTCGCCGCTCTGGATCATCTCGCGCGCCAGACCGATCATGGGGTTGTGCTGGTAGTTGTAACCGACCTGGGTCACCACGTTCGCTACCTTGGCGGCCAGATGCATCTCAGTGGCCTGCGCAAGGCTGACGGCCAAAGGTTTTTCGCAGTACACCGCCTTGCCGGCGGCAATGGCCGCCATGGCCATCGGAAAGTGCAAATGGTTGGGCGTGGTGATCGCCACGATGTCAACGTCAGGATCCTGCACCAGTTGCTGCCAGTCGCTGTGGCTATGATCGAAACCCCAGGCCTGGGCGCATTGTTCGGCGCGTGCGCTGTCGGCATCGGCCAGGGCCGCCAGGCGAATCCGCACCGGCAGATCCAGCGCCGCTCGAGCGCTGTGGAAGGCTAGCGCATGGGCGCGGCCCATGAACCCGGTGCCGATCAGACCGATACCCAGCTCAGCCTGACCGGTGGGGGAAGTTTTCTGCATGACACTCTCCTGACAGGAAATGTTGTTGTGCAGAAAATATATTCCAAAAATTAAAATACTGGAAATTTAATTCTTAATTGAGTGACTTTCTCTCAGGACAGAAAGCCGCCATCGACATTCAGGATCGCGCCGGTGGTATAGCTCGACGCCGCGCTGGCCAGGTACAGCACCGCGCCGGCCATCTCTTCAGGGGCAGCAACACGCTTGAGAGGAATACGCGCCAGTGCGGTTTTCAGAATGTTCGGGTCGTTGACCAGTGCCGAGGCAAAGCGGGTATCGGTGAGCCCTGGCAACAGGGCGTTGCAGCGAATACCGAACGGCGCGCACTCCTTGGCAAAGGCCTTGGTCATGTTGATCACAGCGGCTTTGGTCACCGAATAAATGCCCTGGAACTCACCGGGTGAGACGCCATTGATCGAGGCGACGTTGATGATGCTGCCGCCGCCGTGCTCGCGCATCAGTCGGCCTGCCTGCACGGACATGAAGAAATAGCCGCGAATGTTTACATCGACGGTCTTCTGGAAGGCGCCGGGGTCGGTGTCCAGAATGTGGCAAAACTGCGGATTGGTGGCCGCGTTGTTGACCAGAATGTCCAGCCGGCCAAAACGTTCGCGAACCTGCGCAAAGACCTGCTCGATCTGCGCGGTCTCGCCGATATGGCAGGCCAGCGCCGTGGCCTGGCCGCCGTCTGCGACGATGCTGTCGGCGACCTGCTGGCAGGCCGCAAGCTTGCGGCTGGAGACAATCACATGCGCGCCCTGGCTGGCCAGCAGTCGGGCGATGGCCTCGCCAATCCCGCGGCTGGCGCCGGAAACCAGGGCAATCTTGCCGTCGAGGTCGAACAGAGTGGTTTTGCTCATGATGGCTCCTTCATGCGGACGAAAAAAAACCGAAGCACGCAGGCTTCGGTTTTTTGCTTGGGCAGGCCAGGTATCAGGCTCAGACCGGGAACAGCTCGCTCAGTTTCAGCGCCAGCATCATGTCGCCCTCTGTGCGCAGCTTGCCGCCCATGAAGGCCTGCATGCCGTCGGTTTCGCCGCTGACGATGCCCTTGAGGGTTTCGCTGTCCATGACCAGAGTGACGTTGGCGTCCGGGTTCTCGCCTTCCTGCAACTGGCAGGTGCCGTCCTTGACGATCAGCGCGTAGTGCTTGTCTTCGTCGGTGATATTGAAGCCGAACACCAGATCCAGGCCGGCAGCGGCGGCAGGATTGAATTTGGCTTGCATGGTTTGGACTGCATCGGCTACTGAAGTCATGGTTCGGTCCTTATGAATGAGTGTCTGCGTGCGCAGCTGCTGGCGAGGTTATGAGGATGCCAGGAGCCTGTCAACCGTAAATCATACGTGTGTTTGAATTAGCTGTTTAAACCCGCTCGACACGCTGTGCGCTGGTGATCGGCCGACCTGCTCGGTATGCTTGGCCATCGCGTCCTCGGCTGAAGGGCGCCGGGCAATCAAGGAGTATCCGTGGATTTTGTTGCTGATTACTTAGGCTTTCTGGCCAAGACCGTCACGCTGGTGGTCGCCATTGTGGTCGTGCTGGTCGCCATCGCTTCGCTGCGCAGCAAGGGCCGGGCCCGCACTGCAGGGCAATTGCAGGTCACCCGGCTCAACGACTTCTATAAAGGCCTGCGCGAGCGCCTTGAGGGTTCGTTGCTCGACAAGTCGCGCCTGAAGGCCTTGCGCAAAGAGCAGGCCAAGGCGCAGAAGAAAGACAAGAAGCAGGCCCAGGCCGAACCGAAGGCGCGGGTCTATGTGCTGGACTTCAATGGTGATATCAAGGCCTCGGCCACCGAGAGCCTGCGTCACGAAATCACCGCGTTGCTGACCCTGGCCACCGACAAGGACGAAGTGGTCCTGCGTCTGGAAAGCGGCGGCGGCCTGGTGCACAGCTATGGCCTGGCCTCTTCGCAACTGGCGCGCATTCGTCAGGCTGGCATCCCGCTGACCGTGTGCATCGACAAGGTGGCGGCCAGCGGCGGCTACATGATGGCGTGCATCGGCGACCGCATCATCAGCGCACCGTTTGCGATACTCGGCTCGATTGGCGTGGTGGCGCAGTTGCCCAACGTCAACCGTTTGCTCAAGAAGCACGACATCGATTTCGAAGTGCTGACCGCAGGCGAGTACAAGCGTACCCTGACCGTGTTTGGCGAAAACACCCAGAAGGGCCGGGAGAAATTCCAGCAGGATCTCGAAATCACCCACGACCTGTTCAAGGGCTTTGTGGCCAGCTACCGGCCGCAGTTGAGCATCGACGAAGTGGCCACCGGCGAAGTCTGGCTGGGCATGGCGGCACTCGACAAGCAACTGGTCGACGAGCTCAAGACCAGCGATGAATACCTGTCGGACAAGGCCAAAAGCGCCGATGTATTCCACTTGCACTATGCCCAGCGCAAAAGCCTGCAGGAGCGCGTCGGCATGGCTGCTGCCGCCTCGGTCGACAGCGTGGCGATCAAATGGTGGAGCCGCCTGACCCAGCAACGCTTCTGGTCGTAACAGGTATCGCGACACAACGGCTCCAGCGCCTATAAAAATCTATGGTCACCCCCATTTTTGCAATACTGATTAACGGGTGGTGTGGTTGGCTTGCTTAAATCTATCCGGCGTCTGTTTGGGGCATGCCCCAGCGCCACGATGAGAGTCGCGCCTGACGATCCTTAAAAAGCCCTCGGCTTCTGAAGCCGATTTTTATGTCAGGATCTTCGCCAGGCCGGTGTGCCGTTCACATCATCTGTTGTTCAGCTATCGCAAAACCTGAAGGGTGAATCGTGGTACTGCAACAACCGCAGGGTCAGGCGCTCAAGGCGTCTGGCCCTGCTTCATATTGCGTATGGTGGGCGGCTATCGCCCAGGCGATACGCGCCAGTTTGTTAGCCAGGGCACAGGCCACGACATTTGAGTGTCGTCGACTCAGCAATGAGCGCACCCAATCGGCCAAGGCTCCTTTTTGGCGCTCCAGATTCTGCATATAGACCCTGGAACATTGCACCAGCAGTTGTCGCAGGTGCTTGTCGCCACGCTTGCTGATCCCCAGCAAATTAGCCTTGCCGCCCGTGCTGTACTGTCTTGGTACCAAGCCCACTGAGGCGGCAAAGTCCCGACTGCATCGATACTGCTTGCCATCGCCCATCTCCACAGCCAGCAGGCTGGCGGTGATCGGGCCGACACAGGGCAGGCTCAGCAAACGACTACCCAGATCATCGTCGGCCAGTTGGCCCGCAAGCTCTTTGTCCAGGACCTTGATCTGCTCATCCAGATAGGCAAAGTGATCGTGCAGGCGTTGCAACAATGCCGTCAGCCGAGCGGGTAATTCATGCTCGGCCAGGACGTTCGCCAAACGCTTCATGATGGCCAGTCCCTTGGGCAGACTGATCCCGAATTCCAGCAGGAATCCGTGCATCTGATTAGCCGTTTTGGTGCGGTCATGTACCAGCGATTCGCGCATACGGTGTAGTACAGACAAGGTTTGCCGGGACTCGGTCTTGGGCGCAACGAAGCGCATGGATGGGCGCGAAGCGGCTTCGCAGATTGCCTCAGCGTCGACAAAGTCGTTTTTGTTGCCTTTGACGAAAGGCTTAACGAACTGCGGGGAAATGAGCTTGGCCGTGTGCCCCATTGCCGCCAACTGACGAGCAACATAGTGCGATCCCGCACAGGCTTCCATCACCACGACACAGCTCGGCACATTGCCGAAAAACTGCATCATCTGCGCACGTGAGCATTTTTTGCGAAATACCTCACGGCCCGACTTATCCTGGCCGTGAAGGTGGAAAGTATGTTTGCCGAGATCGATACCGATCAGCGCTGACTCGCTCATGATGATGGCCTCCGAAAACAAAACACCCTGTGAAAGCGTAGCCCTCACAGGGTGTTGGGGGTGACCATCTCATTAAGCCCGGTCTCCTCACAGAGAACCGGGCTTTTTTACATCAGGCGCCTGTCAGCGGCGACGGAACAGCGGCAGCGGTTCGTCGGTGGCAGCCTGGTAGGTCACGGAAAAGTCTTTCAGGCTTTCCAGTGCGTCATACGGGTCTTTGTCGGCGCGAATGGCGAAGGCATCGAAACCGCAGCGGCGCAGATAGAACAACTGGTCGCGCAACACATCGCCAATGGCGCGCAGCTCGCCTTTGTAGCCATAGCGGTCACGCAGCAGGCGGGCGTTGGAATAGCTGCGGCCGTCGGTGAAGGCCGGGAAGTTCAGGGCAATGACCTGGAACTGATTAACGTCTTCACCGATTTCTTCGGCTTCTTCATCGCTGTCCAGCCACACGCCCAGGCCGCCATCGCGGGCCTTGAGGGCATGGCCGTGCTCGCGCCACAGCGCCAGCGGTACGATCAGGTCGTCGCAGTTGGACAGGCTGTCGAAGGTCGTGTCCTTGGGCAGCAAGTGCCAGGTTTCATCGATGACTTCGTTGTTCTTAATGATTCGCTGCATAGACGCGCTCCTTGAAAGGGTCGATGCCAATACGTTGGTAGGTGTCGATGAAGCGCTCGTCTTCGGTACGTTTTTCAATGTACACGTTGATCAGCTTCTCGATCACATCCGGCATCGCCTCCTGGGCGAAGGACGGGCCGAGGATCTTGCCCAGGGTCGCGTCACGGTTGGCGCTGCCACCCAGCGACACCTGGTAGAACTCGGCGCCTTTCTTGTCCACGCCCAGAATGCCGATATGGCCGACATGGTGGTGACCGCAGGCGTTCATGCAACCGGAAATGTTCAGGTCCAGTTCGCCGATATCGAACAGGTAATCCAGATCGTCGAAACGACGCTGGATCGACTCGGCAATCGGGATCGACTTGGCGTTGGCCAGCGAGCAGAAATCGCCGCCAGGGCAGCAGATGATGTCGGTCAGCAGGCCGATGTTCGGCGTTGCAAAACCGTTCTCGCGCAGTTCGCCCCACAGCTCGAACAGGCGCGATTGCTCGACATCGGCGAGGATCACGTTCTGCTCGTGGGAGGTGCGCAGTTGACCGAAGCTGTAGCGATCGGCCAGGTCGGCGATGGCATCGAGCTGTTTGTCGGTCGCATCGCCCGGCGCCACGCCGGTCGGCTTCAGCGACAGGGTCACGGCGATATAGCCCGGCTTCTTGTGTGCGGTGATGTTGCGCTGGCGCCAGCGGGCAAAGCCTGGGTGCTCGGCGTCTAGAGCGGCAAGTTCCGCGTCCTGGTTGGTCAGCGTCTTGTACTCGGGATCAACGAAGTGCTTGGCCACGCGCTGCAGTTCGGCTTCGGTCAGGGTGGTCGAGCCACCACGCAGGTGAGCCATTTCGGCTTCGACCTTCTCGGCGAAAACCTCAGGCGTCAGGGCCTTGACCAGAATCTTGATGCGCGCCTTGTACTTGTTGTCACGACGGCCATAGCGGTTGTAGACACGCAGAATGGCATCGAGATAGCTCAACAGGTCCTGCCATGGCAGGAACTCATTGATGAAGGCGCCGACCACCGGAGTACGTCCCAGACCGCCACCGACCAGTACCCGGAAGCCCAGCTCGCCGGCGTCGTTCAGGACCGGCTCCAGGCCGATGTCATGAACTTCGATGGCGACACGGTCACTGGCCGAGCCATTGACAGCGATCTTGAACTTGCGCGGCAGATAGGCGAATTCAGGGTGGAAGGTGGTCCACTGACGGATGATTTCACACCATGGGCGCGGGTCGACCACCTCATCGGCGGCCACGCCGGCGAACTGGTCGGTGGTGACGTTGCGCAGGCAGTTGCCGCTGGTCTGGATCGCGTGCATCTGCACGGTGGCCAGTTCTGCCAGGATGTCCGGCACGTCTTCCAGCGCCGGCCAGTTGAACTGCACGTTCTGCCGGGTGCTGATGTGCGCGTAGCCCTTGTCGTAATCGCGGGCAATCTTGGCCATCATGCGCATCTGTCGCGACGTCAGCTGGCCATAAGGCACGGCCACGCGCAGCATGGGCGCGAAACGCTGGACATACAGACCGTTTTGCAGGCGCAGCGGTCGGAACTCTTCCTCGCTCAGTTCCCCTGCCAGGTAGCGTCGGGTCTGATCCCGGAACTGCCTTACGCGGTCCTCGATGATCTGCTGATCGTATTCGTCGTATACGTACATATAAGTCCTGTTCTCAGGCTTCGGCGATGATGTCAGGCGGCCTGGTTCGCCACGTTCGTGGAGTAACCGGGTAACCGGGGCAACACCATCTGGACAATTCTGCGCGCACGGTCGCGCACTCCCTGCGGAGCGGTGGCGAAGATACCAGCTTGCCGTTATCGGTAAAAGTGATGTTTATATATATGCAAATCGCTAAAAGCGATAAAGGCGGGTGCCTCTGTCCATGTCCACACTTGAAGTATGGTCAAGGCTCGTCTTTACTGGGTGAAACCGTGAGTTTCGATGTGCAATCAGCCATAAAACCGACAAGAGGCGATGCAATGCGTAATCACCCGAAAAGCGCCAGTTCCGACAGTGCCGTAGACGCCTGGGCCATATTCTTTCTGATTCTGCTGGTGGTGGGGGCTGCGGTGTTCTGGGTCAGCGGCCAATAACGGCGCCTTCACAAAAACGCACCTTATATAAGGCAATACAGGCCTCCAGTTTTATCCGAGTGCGGCCGATACCCTTGAAGCTATGCAGGTACGAAGCGGGCGAGCACCCTTGGCAAGTATTCAAGTGATACGTAACCAGGTGGCAGGCAATCAAGTAAGCGCTCAAGGCTTCGGATGACATGACGGATAGGTTTACCAGATTACTGGCAGTTGTTTGCGCACTATGGTGCGGCTCTGGTGGAGCCGCCTCGGTGGTCTTTCTGAGTCCGGGACCTGCGTCCGACGGCTACTGGAACAGTTACGCCATTGTCTTGCAGGCGGCCGCCCAGGCCACGGGCATGCAACTGACCGTGGAATTTTCCGATCGCGATACCCGAACCCAGGTCGAGTTGGCCCGCAAGACCCTCAAGGGCGATACCCGGCCTGACTACCTGTTGTTCTCCAACGAACTCAACGTCGCCCCCGAAATCCTGCGCCTGTCTGAAGGCAGCGGGGTCAAATTGTTTGCGGTCAATAACACCCTCACCGCCGATCAGGTGCGGATTCTCGGTGATCTGTCGGCGCGGTATCCGAACCTGCTGGGCAGCCTGATCGGCAATGACGAGGAGGGCGGCTATCAGACGGCCAAGCGCTTGATCCGCCTGCATCCAGCGGTCGAGCCCGGTCAGTTCATCGACATGCTGGCGTTCTCCGGTACCAGCGCCACGCCGGTGTCGCTGCAACGCGAAAAAGGCATGCGCCGCGCCGTGGCCGAGCATCCCGAGGTGCGTCTGCGCCAGGTGGTACTCGGTGTCTGGCGTCGTGACCGGGCGCTGGAGCAGGCACGCACATTGCTCAAGCGCTACCCGGACATTTCCCTGATCTGGTCAGCCAACGAGCAAATGGCCTACGGCGCGATGGATGCCCTGACTGAAATCGGTGGTGTGCCAGGCAAAGACGTTTTATTCAGTGCGATCAATGGCACTGCGACTTCGTTGCAGGCGCAGCTGGATGGGCGTTTGAGTGTTGTGGCCAGTGGTCATTTCACCTTGGGCGGCTGGGCGCTGGTGCTGCTCAACGAGTATGACCAGGGCAAGATTGGCCATGACGGACCAACGCCGCTGGGCAACCGACAGATTCGCGTGTTGCAGCTGGTCGAGCCTGAAGAGACCCTGCGATTTCTGCAAGCGGCGCGCGTCGAGCGCTATCAGGTCGACACGCAGGCCTTCCAGAAGCTGGACACTGCCGGGGATTCACCCTTTGCCCTGCGCCATCTGCTGCCAGCGCCTCAAGCCACCAGGCAATAGAGCACCAGGCGTACGATCAGCAGCAGGCTCAGCACCAGCACCAACATAAGACCGACTCCCAGCACGATAAAGTGCCAGGGCTTGTCGTGGTTGAAGTCACGCTGGCGGTTCTTGTTGCTCTGCACGCCAAGCGCCGCCGCGGCCACACTGCGCAGCATCTGCCAGAACGTCGGCGGCTTAAGTGTTTCGGGCTTACGTTTTTCAGGCTTGGGTTTTTCGAGGGGATCGTTCACGGGCCTGCCCTGCGCACGCATGTGTCATGCAGGGTAGTCCCATCACGCGGGTAATGTTGCACGAAGCGACCGTAGGGCCGGCCGCTCCTGCGATCGGTTTACTCGTCGTAGCCCAGAATCGGTGCCAGCCAGCGTTCGGTCACGCTCAGCGGTTGATCCTTGCGGGCGGTGTAACTGTCGACCTGATCCTTGTCGACCTTGCCCACGGCGAAATACTGCGCCTGTGGATGGGCGAAGTACCAGCCGCTGACCGAGGCTGCCGGGAACATGGCGTAATGCTCGGTGAGGAACACGCCACTGCGGCCGGCAGTCATCGGTGCAGCGTCGATCGGCAACGGGTCGAGCAGGGTGAACAGCGTGCCTTTTTCGGTGTGGTCCGGACAGGCCGGATAGCCCGGCGCCGGGCGGATGCCGGTGTACTGCTCGCGAATCAGTGCCTCGTTGTCCAGGTGCTCGTCACGCGCATAGCCCCAGTACTCTTTACGCACCTGCTGGTGCAGCCACTCGGCGCAGGCTTCGGCCAGACGGTCGGCCAGCGCCTTGACCATGATCGAGTTGTAGTCATCGCCGTTGTCCTGATAGGCCTTGGCGACTTCTTCGGCACCGATGCCGGCGGTGGTGATAAAGCCGCCCATGTGGTCGGTCACGCCGCTGTCTTTGGGCGCGATGTAATCGGCCAGCGACAGGTTCGGCTTGCCGTCGGGCTTGATGGTCTGCTGGCGCAAGTGGTGCAGGCGCGCCAGTGGCTGGCCGTCGTCGCCGTAGACTTCCAGGTCGTCATCGTCGACCTGACTGGCCGGCCAGAAACCGAATACCGCGCGGGCACGAATCAGTTTTTCGTCGATCAGCTTGCGCAGCAGTGTCTGGGCATCGTCGAACAGCACGGTGGCCGCTTCACCGACCACTTCGTCGGTCAGAATGCGCGGGTACTTGCCGGCCAGGTCCCAGGAAATGAAGAACGGCGTCCAGTCGATGTACTCGGCCAGCACGTTGAGGTCGATGTCTTCCAGCACCCGGGTGCCGGTGAACGTCGGTTTGATCGGGGTGTAGCTGGCCCAGTCGAATTTTGGCTTGTTGGCCACGGCGGCGGCGTAGGGCAGGCGCTCGGTGCGCGAGCTGCGGGCCGAGGTGCGTTCGCGAACCTGTACGTATTCTTCGCGGGTTTTCTCCACGAAGGCCGGCTTGAGCTCTTTGGACAACAACTGGGTGGCCACGCCGACCGCACGCGAAGCGTCGGTGACATAGATCACCGCGTCATTGCTGTAGCGCGGCTCGATCTTCACCGCCGTGTGCGCCTTGGAGGTGGTCGCGCCACCGATCAACAGCGGCAGGTGGAAATCCTGGCGCTGCATCTCACGCGCCACATGCACCATTTCGTCCAGCGACGGAGTAATCAGACCGGACAGCCCAATAATGTCGCACTTCTGCTCACGCGCCACTTGCAGGATTTTCTCGGCCGGAACCATGACGCCCAGGTCGACGATGTCGTAGCCGTTACAGCCCAGCACCACGCCGACAATGTTCTTGCCGATGTCATGCACATCGCCTTTCACCGTGGCCATGAGGATCTTGCCCTTGGCTTCCGGCTTGTCGCCTTTTTCGGCTTCGATGAATGGAATCAGGTGCGCGACGGCCTGTTTCATGACCCGCGCCGACTTGACCACTTGCGGCAGGAACATCTTGCCCGAACCGAACAGGTCACCGACCAGGTTCATGCCGGACATCAACGGGCCTTCAATCACCTCGATCGGGCGCTTGAACGATTGGCGCGACAGTTCGGTGTCTTCGACGATGTAGGCGGTGATGCCCTTGACCAGCGCGTGCTCCAGGCGCTCGTTGACCGGCCAGCTGCGCCATTCTTCGGTTTCCGCTTCCTTGACGCTGCCGTCGCCGCGATAGTCTTCGGCGATGGCCAGCAGGGCGTCGGTGCCTTCCGGGGTGCGGTTGAGCACCACGTCTTCGACCTTCTCGCGCAGCTTGGCCGGGATCTCGTCGTAGATCTCCAGCTGGCCGGCGTTGACGATGCCCATGGTCAGGCCGTTCTGGATCGCGTGGTAGAGAAATACCGAGTGGATCGCCTCGCGCACCGGGTTGTTGCCGCGGAACGAGAACGACACGTTCGATACGCCGCCCGAGGTCAGCGCATACGGCAGGTGATCGCGGATATAGGCGCAGGCTTCGATGAAGTCCACGGCATAGTTGTTGTGCTCCTCGATACCGGTGGCGACCGCGAAGATGTTCGGGTCGAAAATGATGTCTTCCGGCGGAAAGCCCACTTCGTTGACCAGAATGTCATAGCTGCGCTGGCAGATTTCGCGCTTGCGCGCGGCGGTGTCGGCCTGGCCGACCTCGTCGAAGGCCATGACCACCACGGCGGCGCCATAGCGCTTGCACAGGCGCGCATGGTGCTTGAAGGCCTCGACGCCTTCTTTCATCGAGATCGAGTTGACGATGCCCTTGCCCTGAATGCATTTCAGGCCTGCTTCGATCACTTCCCATTTCGAGGAGTCGATCATGATCGGCACGCGCGAGATGTCCGGCTCGCCGGCAATCAGGTTGAGGAAGCGCACCATGGCCGCCTGGGAATCGAGCATCCCTTCGTCCATGTTGATGTCGATGATCTGGGCGCCGGCTTCAACCTGTTGCAGCGCAACTTCCAGAGCTTCGGTGTAGTTCTCTTCGCGGATCAGACGGGCGAATTTGGCGGAACCGGTGATGTTGGTGCGCTCGCCGACGTTGACGAACAACGAGCTGCGATCAATCGTGAACGGCTCAAGCCCCGACAGGCGACAGGCCTTGGGAATGTCTGGAATAGGGCGCGGCGCGTACTTGGCCACCGCTTCGGCAATTGCCTGGATGTGCGCAGGCGTGCTGCCGCAGCAACCGCCGATGATGTTCAGGAAGCCACTGGCAGCGAACTCTTCGACCACTTCGGCCATTTGCGCCGGCGTTTCGTCGTACTCGCCGAAGGCGTTGGGCAGGCCGGCGTTAGGGTGCGCCGAAACATGCGTGCCGGCCTTGTTCGACAGTTCTTCAAGGTACGGACGCAGATCCTTGGCGCCCAGCGCGCAGTTCAGGCCGACCGAAATCGGGTTGGCGTGGCGCACCGAGTTCCAGAACGCTTCGGTGGTTTGCCCGGACAGCGTGCGGCCCGAGGCGTCGGTGATGGTGCCGCTGATCATGATCGGCAGTTCGACGCCGTCGTCCTCGAACACCTGCTGCACCGCAAAAATCGCCGCCTTGGCGTTCAGGGTGTCGAAGATGGTTTCGATCAGGATCAGGTCGGCGCCGCCCTCGATCAGGCCGCGCGTGGCCTCGATATAGTTCTCGACCAGCTCGTCAAAGGTGACGTTGCGGTAGCCAGGGTCGTTGACGTCGGGCGAGATCGAGCAGGTGCGGCTGGTCGGGCCGAGTACGCCGGCGACGAAGCGCGGGCGGTCCGGGGTTTCGAGGGTCTTGGCGTCAGCCACCTGGCGGGCAATGCGCGCGCCTTCGACGTTCAGCTCATACACCAGTTCTTCCATGCCGTAGTCGGCCTGGGAAACTTTGGTGGCGTTGAAGGTGTTGGTTTCGAGAATGTCGGCGCCGGCATCCAGGTAAGCCTTTTCAATGGCACCAATGACATCCGGGCGAGTCAGAATCAGCAGGTCGTTGTTACCCTTGACATCGCTGGGCCAGTCGGCGAAGCGCGCGCCACGATAGTCTTCTTCTTCGAGCCGATAGCTCTGGATCATGGTGCCCATACCGCCATCGAGAATCAGGATGCGCTGTTGGAGAGCATTGAGCAAAGCTTGATGACGGGCGCTGCGGTCTGACATTGGGGCTACCTTGAAAAGGCTGGAACAGAAAGGCCGAAATCATAACAAACCACAACACTTTTAGCGTTGCCTGGGCTTTTCCATGAAAAACGCTCATGTTGACGCGCGTTAACCACGTTAAACTCGTGGCCAATTGCCTTGGGGAATAATCCGGATATGCCGTACCGTCTGTTAGCAGGGCTTGCCTTGTTTTTATCCTGCTACACGCTTCAAGCCGGTGACCTGCCTGCACCCGTTTCCTACACTCGCGACATCCAGCCGATCCTTACCGAGAAATGCGTGGCCTGCCATGCCTGCAACGATGCGCCGTGCCAACTCAACCTGGGCAGTGGCGAAGGCCTGCTGCGCGGTGCCAACAAGGTGCCGGTCTATCAGGGCGACCGGTCGCAGGCCGTTGACCCGACGCGCTTGTTCTACGATGCCAATGGCGTGTCGGCCTGGCAGCGCAAAGGCTTCTACTCGGTGCTCGAACCGCGTGGCGGCCAGGCCGCGCTGATGACCCGCATGCTGGAACTGGGCCAGCAAACGCAACTGCCGCCCAACAGCAAGCTGCCCGAGAACATCGCGCTGGGCATCAACCGCGAGAACATCTGCCCGCTGCCTGAAGAATTCAACGCCTACGCCGGGGCTCACGCCAATCAGGGCATGCCGCTGGCGGTCACGGGGCTCAGCGCGGCCGAGTATCAGACCCTGCAACGCTGGCTGGCTGCCGGCGCGCCGGTGGACCAGCAGCCGATCCAGCCCAGCCGCGTCGAAGCTGCACAAATTGCCGAGTGGGAAGCGCAGTTCAACCTGCCCGGCGCCAATCAGGCGCTGGTCGGGCGCTGGCTCTATGAGCATCTGTTTCTGGCGCACATCTATTTCGAGGGCGGCGAGCCTGGGCACTTCTTCCAGTGGGTTCGCTCGCGCACGCCAAGCGGTCAGCCGGCCGACATCATCGCCACGCGGCGGCCCAACGATGATCCGGGACGCAGCGAGTTCTATTACCGCCTGGTGCCGGTGCAGGGCGTGATCGTGCACAAGACCCACATCACTTACCCGGTGGGGCCAAAGAAACTGCAGCGCCTGCGCGAGCTGTTCTATGGCAACGACTGGCAGACCCAGGCCGTGCCCGGTTATGGACCGGGGCATCGGGCCAATCCGTTTCTGACCTTTGAAGCGATTCCGGCCAGGGCGCGCTACCAGTTCATGCTCGACAACGCCGAATACTTCGTGCGCAGCTTCATTCGCGGCCCGGTATGCCGTGGTCAGATTGCCACTGACGTGATCCGTGACCAGTTCTGGGTGCTGTTCCAGGACCCGTCCAGCGACCTTTACCTGTCCGATGCCCGTTATCAGGGCCAGGCCACGCCGCTGCTGGCCATGCCGGGACAAAATGACGAGGTCGGCAGTGTCCTCAGTGTCTGGCTGTCCTACCGCGAGCGGCGCAATGCCTATGAAGACCTGCGCCGCGACCATTACGCCAAGGCCACGCCTGCGGGCTGGCCAAGCCTGTGGACCGGCAACGACAATGCCTTGCTCACGGTTTTCCGGCACTTCGACAGCGCCACGGTGAACAAGGGCCTGATCGGCGATGTGCCGACATCGATGTGGCTGTTCGACTACCCGCTGCTGGAACGCACCTATTACCAGTTGGTGGTCAATTTCGATGTGTACGGCAACGTCGCCCATCAGGCGCAAACGCGCTTGTATTTCGACCTGATTCGTAATGGAGCAGAGATCAACTTCCTGCGCCTGATGCCGGCCGATCGCCGTGAAGACTTGCTGGACGGCCTTTACGAGAATTCCGGCAAGATCAAGATGTGGCTCGATTACCAGAGCATCGATGACGACACGCCCAGTAACCTGAAACTCGACGAGCGCCGGCCGATGCGCGACTTTGCCGGGCAACTGTTGCAGCGCGTCGGCTCGCTGAACGCGACGCCAGACCCGCTGAATCGCTGCCAGGGCGAATGCTCGCGGCCGGGATTGCCTGCGCAACTGGCCGAGGCCGAGCAATTGCTCAGCCGCCTGACCGCGCGGCCTGCCGCCCAGCTCAAAGTCATCGATCAGTTGCCTGAAGCAACCATGCTGCGCATTGAAGACAGCGACGGCCACCGCGAGATCTACAGCCTGCTGCGCAACCGGGCACACAGCAACGTCGCGTTCTTGCTGGGCGAGTCGTATCGCTACCAGCCACGGCTCGACAACCTGACGATTTACCCCGGCGTGCTGAGCAGCTACCCCAACTTCATGTTCAATATTCCAGCGGCCGAAGCAGGGCAGTTCGTCCAGGCCATGCAGCAGGCCGGCGACCAGCCAGCCTTTGAAAAGATCGTCGAGCGCTGGGGCATCCGCCGCACCCATCCGCAGTTCTGGACCTGGTTCCATGACCTGAATCGTTACATTCAGGAGCGCGATCCGCACGAGGCAGGCGTGCTGGACATGAATCGCTACGAGAACCTCTAGAATCGCGGTCTCAGGGCTGCAGGCCACGCTGGATATGGCCTGCAGCCATTATTGAATAGCTGAACGAAGTGCTTTTTTGCTGACCTTTTGCCAATTGTTACGGTCCCTTGTTTTGAGTGTTCGACCATTTTCGGTGCGGGCGATCAGTGAGAGACGCGCAAAAAAGAGGTTCAGAAATGCTGATTTCGGTTCAGGCCCTGCGGGCAATTGCTGCATGGGTTGTAGTCTGCCATCACTTCATGCAGATCTTCTTCGACTTCAAGGCCAGTGGCCCGATCGGTGAATTTTTCGTTTCCAAGGGCGCCGTGGGCGTCGACATCTTCTTCGTCATCAGCGGCTTGGTGATCTACCTGTCTACCTGCGAGCGCGACATGCCAGCCTCGCGCTTCATTGCCTATCGATTGTTTCGCATTGTTCCTGCCTATTGGCTGTACACCCTGGCCATGGGCCTGTTGCTGCTGTGGGCTGCGCCGTGGTTGCCGCATCAGGTCATAGGCTGGCAGAACTTCCTGCTGTCTCTGGCGTTCATTCCTTCGGAAAACCCCGGTGGCTACGGGCTGTACCCGACGCTGAACGTGGGCTGGACGCTGAATTATGAAATGCTCTTCTACCTGTTGTTCTCCATGGTCTTCCTGTTCGAGCGCCGCCACCGCGTGCTGATCGTCGCCGCAGCGTTGTTTGTGGTCACCGAAGTGCTGGCGCGTTCGGGCCTGGTCAGCCGCTTCTATGGCAACGACATCATTTATGAATTCCTGTTGGGCATCGGTATCGGCATGCTTTACCAACGCGGCTGGATTCGCCAGGCGGTGTGGTTGCCACTGGCCGGCATCATTGCGGCGCTGGCACTGATTCAAAACCTGGATAACAGCCAGCGCCTGCTGAACTGGGGGCTGCCGAGTGCGTTGATCGTGCTGTGCTGCGTCTCGCTGGAACCGCTTTTTCGTGGCAGCAAGCTGCTCAAGACGCTGGGCGACTGTTCGTACTCGGTCTACCTGCTGCATGTGTTGGTGCTTTACGGTGGCCTGTTGGTGGCGCAGCGCTACGGGCTGGATCCGTATCTGGTCTTTGCGGTCTGCGTGCCGGTGATCGGCATTGGTGCCTGGCTCAGTTATGAGTGGATCGAGAAGGGCGTGTACGTGCGCATGAAAACCTGGCTGGACGAACGCCGGGCCGGGCGCCGGTCGGTTGCACTATCCTGACAAAAATACTGGGTTTTGTGCGATGCCACCGATTGGCGTAAACTGCCAGCACGTCTGCGAGGAAATTTCATGACCGCTATCACTATTACCGATGCTGCCCACGACTACCTGGCCGATCTGCTGGAAAAGCAGAATACCCCGGGCATCGGCATCCGTGTTTTCATTACCCAGCCCGGCACTCAATACGCCGAGACTTGCATTGCCTACTGCAAGCCGGGCGAAGAAAAACCTGAAGACAAGGCCATTGGCCTTGCACGCTTCACGGCGTGGATCGACGGTTTCAGCGAGGCGTTTCTGGATGACGCCGTGGTTGATTACGCGACCGACCGCATGGGCGGCCAGCTGACCATCAAGGCGCCCAATGCAAAGGTGCCATCGGTCAATGCCGACAGCCCGGTCAACGAGCGCATCAATTACTACCTGCAAACCGAGATCAATCCGGGTCTGGCCAGCCATGGCGGCCAGGTCAGCCTGATCGACGTGGTCGAGGAAGATGCGCAGAACATCGCCATCCTGCAATTCGGCGGCGGCTGCCAGGGCTGCGGCCAGGCGGACGTGACGCTCAAGGAAGGCATCGAGCGCACCCTGCTCGAGCGCATCCCCGAGCTGCACGGCGTACGCGACGTCACCGACCATACGCAGAAAGAAAACGCCTACTACTAAGTAAGCAGCAGCGCTCCCCTGTAGGAGCGCGCTTGCCCGCGACCGGCTGCGTTAGCAGTCGTAAATTTTCAGCGTTTCCGAGATTTTGCGAGCGCTGCGCACTCGGTCGCGGGCAAGCGCGCTCCTACGGCCTGTACAAATGTGCGTGTCCCGCCCGGTACAGCGATGACTCGGCAAAATTGTCCGCTGCCAATACCCGCCCAACCAGAATCAACGCCGTACGCCTGAAGCCTTTGGCCGTTACCTTCTGCTCAATGTCCGCAAGCGTGCCCAGCACCCAATCCTGGTCCGGCCAGCTGGCGCGATGCACCACGGCAATCGGGCAATCGGCGCCGTAATGCGGCAGCAACTCATCGACAATCCGCCCGATATTCTTGACCCCCAAGTGAATCGCCATGGTCGTGCCGTGCCGCGCCAGGTCGCCGAGTGCTTCACCGGCAGGCATCTCGGTGCTGTCGGCAAAGCGGGTCAGGATCACGCTTTGGGCAATATCAGGCAGGGTCAGCTCGCTTTCCAGCAACGCCGCGCACGCCGCTGTCGCGGTGACGCCGGGGATGATCTGGAACGGAATATCCAGCTCGCGCAGGCAGCGAATCTGCTCGCCAATGGCGCCATACAGGCTCGGGTCGCCGGAATGGACACGAGCGACATCCAGGCCCTGTGCATGAGCAGATTTCATCAAGGCGACGATCTGTTCGAGGTGCAACTCGGCACTGTTGACCACTTGACGGGCGTTATTGCCTTCCAGCACCGCCATGGGTACCAGCGAACCTGCATAAATAATCACCGGGCAGCTACGGATCAGACGCTGGCCCTTGACGGTGATCAGTTCCGGGTCGCCGGGGCCGGCGCCGATGAAATAAACAGTCAATGAACACTCCGGAAGCTTGAATCAAAGCCGGCATTATCCGCCCCTTGATGGGCTGATTGCCAAGGCCAATGTCGCCTGGCGGTTTTTCCGGTACTCGATCAGCAGCCGGGAAGGGGCACCGCTCAACTGGCTGGCCATTGCCAGCGCGGCACTTTCGGCAACGCCATGACAGCCGGTGCGCTCGAAGGCGAGCGCCGAGCGATGGGTCAACTGGCCTTCATTTACCTGCAACTGCGCCGCACTGAAAAACACCAGCGGCAAGCCAAGCTGCCCGGCCAGTTGCCGCAGGCCTGGTTCGTCACGCTTGCTGTCGATAGAGGTCAGCGCACTGATCGCGCTGGTCTTCAGGCCGTACTCATGCAGGCTGCGCTCGATCAGGTCCAGCAGCACCTCGGCCGGGCAGCCTTGTTGGCAGCCCAGGCCGATCGCCAACAACGGTCTATCAGTATTGCCCGGCATGCCGGCCGCGACGGAACAGCCAGGCGCTGATCGCACCCAATGCTGCCCAGAACAGTGCATTGGTTACCAGGGAGGCGACGATAAACTGCGACTCCAGTGCTTCAGGCGCCAGGCTGGAATGCTGCTCCGGCTGTGGCGCGCCGATCACGTGCGGCACCACCAGCAAGGCAACACCCAGCAGCTTGAGCAGTGCGCCTCGACCGAAGACGATCAGCGCAAGACCGGCGGCCGTTGCCGCGGCGGTGGAAATCCACCAGGTCTGGCGCTGGCCAAGATCGGCCGCTGCGGTGCCCGGCAATTCCGGTGGCAATCCCAGCGTGGGTGCCAGAACAAATACCGCAAACCCGGCCAGTCCCCAGAACAGCCCCTGAACCGCGCTGCCCGGTGCGCGCAGGGTATAAAGCCCGGCCAGCATCAAGGCAAAACCCACGGCGACCACAAGGTTGCCGCCGGTGGTCGACAGCAGGCGCTGCCAGCCATCTTCCGGCGACCAGGCTTCTTCGTCGTGTTCATGCACATGCGCAGCAGCGCCCGGCTCATGGGAATGCTCTTGAGCGGCAGGCGCCTGCTCGAAGGTTTCTGCTTCAAGAATCAACGGCGTCAGCCACAGGCTTTGCACCAGGGTCAACAGCAGGGCCGCGAGCAGGCCGCTGAAACCGGCTGTCTGCACAATTCGCTTGAACATGGGTTCAGGTCTCAATGGCAAGGAAAGGCGGCGCTGTGCCGGGTGTCGTGCGCGGCGTTGTGCACGGCATCGATGTGCGAGAAGCCGGCGAAATACACCAGGCTGCAGCCGAGCAGAACGGCGCCGATGGCGGCGGTCAGGCGCTGGCTGAGGGTCGTGGGGGTAGCGGCTGAATGGCTGCTGCTGATGATCGACATGCTGCGTGCCTCTTGAGTGAAGGGCAGGTGTGAAGGGCAGGCATGCGCACGGACACCGGCCAGCGAACACGGGCAGGTATCGACTGCGCCCGCCCACCGCGGGGTGTCTGAATTCGATTGCGGGCCGGTCTCCGGGCTCGCGAGGGATGCTTGGAGCATCTGCCAGGAATCGCCTTCCCATGCCCGAGGGCACAGTGGATTGACTCCTCACTCGCTTACCGTTGCGGGGGCAGCACCGGACTTTGCGTCGCTTGAAAAACACAGACGCAGCACCGGTTTCCCGTTTCACCCTGTGAAGGGCACCCGTAACAAGGTGTGTAGAAGATCATGGGGCACGGCCAACGTCAATCTCGACATTGACCTGTCAGCGGCCACTGCGTAGCCTTGCGCCCTTGAGGTTCCTTGACCTGTACAGGCAAGGCTAAGACGGGAATACGGTCAAGCCGTAGCTGCCCCCGCAACTGTAAGCGGTCATGTTCGTCGCACAGCCACTGCGCAAGCGGGAAGGCGCGCCGGATGCCTTCAAGGCCACCGCCAGCCAGGAGACCTGCCTCAACCGAATTCTCACTACAACCGGGCGGGGTGATCCGGTGGCGATTCGCACTGTGCGCACGGCGTGCGGTGGTCGTCCTGCTTGCCCGCCGCATTGCCAAAGGGCATCCGATGAAAACTCTCGCCAAGCTTCCCGTCACCATCGTCACCGGCTTTCTGGGCTCGGGTAAAACCACGCTGCTGCGGCACATGCTCGACAACGCCGAAGGCCGGCGCATCGCGGTGATCGTCAACGAGTTCGGCGAGCTGGGCATCGACGGTGAAATCCTCAAGCAATGCACCATCGGCTGCACTGAAGAAGAGGCCAGCGGCCGTATCTTCGAGCTGGCCAACGGCTGCCTGTGCTGCACCGTGCAAGAAGAGTTCTTCCCGGTCATGCGCGAACTGGTCGAGCGCCGTGGCGACCTGGATCATATCCTGATTGAAACCTCGGGCCTGGCGCTGCCCAAGCCGCTGGTCCAGGCCTTCCAGTGGCCGGAAATCCGCAATGCCTGCACGGTGGATGCGGTCATCACCGTGGTCGACAGCCCGGCAGTCAAGGCCGGCACCTTCGCCGCTTACCCGGATCAGGTCGACGCGCAGCGCAAGCTGGACCCGAACCTGGACCACGAATCGCCGCTGCACGAGCTGTTCGCTGATCAACTGGCCAGTGCCGATCTGGTAATCCTCAATAAAGCCGACATGATCGACGCCGAAGGCCTGGCGGCGGTGCGCGCTGAAGTCGCCGAAGAGCTGCCGCCCGCGGTCAAGGTCATCGAAGCCAGCAACGGCCGCCTGCCGCTGAGCGTATTGCTGGGCCTGGGCGCCGAGTCGGAGCTGCACATCGACGGGCGCAAGACCCACCACGATCATCACGAAGGCGACGATCACGACGACCATGATCACGATGCCTTCGACTCGATCTCGATCAAACTGCCCGAAGCCGACGAAGCACGCCTGCTCGCGGCCCTGACGCAACTGGTGGTCGAGTACGGCATCCTGCGCGTCAAAGGCTTTGTGGCCATCCCCGGCAAACCGATGCGCCTGCTGGTGCAGGGTGTCGGCACCCGTTTCGACAAGCATTTCGACCGCGCCTGGCGCGCCGATGAAGAACGCGCCACGCAACTGGTGCTGATCGGCCAGGAACTGGACGCGGCCGTTCTCGAAGCGCGTCTGCACGCGGCACTGGCTGGCTGATCCATGCACCTGCTGAGAACCCAGCCCGGTGGTTTTGTACCGGACGACAGCATCGCCGACCTCGGGCAAACCCCCGCCGAGCTGGTGATTCTCTGCAGCGGCGACTCCAGCCTGGCCTTGCTGGCCGAGGCGGCGCAGCAACTGCCCGATGATTACCCGAGCCTGCGCCTGGCCAACCCGATGCAGGTGCAGAACCACGCCTCGGTCGACCTGTATGTCGAAGAGGTGCTGCAACACGCACGGATCATCCTGATCTCGCTGCACGGCGGCATCGGCTACTGGCGCTACGGCGTGCAGCGGCTGCTGGAACTGGCCGCGCGCGGTGTGCAGGTGATTCTGGTGCCGGGCGACGATCGCCCGGACCCTGAACTGTCGGACTTCAGCACGGTGCCCGCCGAGCAGCGCGACCGGCTCTGGCAATACCTGCGCCAGGGCGGGCTGGACAACGCGCTGAATCTGTTCAACTGCATGGCCAGCCAGTGGCTGGCCCGCGATTACCCGTGGCGCGAGCCGCAGGCCTTGCCGCGCACCGCCATTTATCACCCGCGTAACACCCGCGCCGGTCTGGCCGATTGGCAAGCCGAATGGGTTGATGACGCGCCGGTGGTGGCCTTGCTGTTTTATCGCTCACATTTGCAAGCGGCCAACACCGCCTTTATCGATGTGTTCTGCCAACGCTTGCAGGCGCAAGGTCTTAACCCGCTGCCGATTGCCGTGGCCAGCCTCAAGGAGCCCGGTTGCCTGACCGTGGTCGAAGACTGGCTGGACGAGGCGGGTGCCGCGCTGATTCTCAACACCACGGGGTTTGCGCAATCGAGCCCCGAAGCGCCGCACATGCGTCCGTTTCGACGCAATATTCCGGTGATTCAGGCCATTTGCGCCCAAGACAACGAGCCGGCCTGGCAGGCCAGCGAACTGGGCCTGGGCGCACGCGACCTGGCGATGCACATTGCCCTGCCGGAACTGGACGGGCGCATCATCAGCCGGCCGATCAGCTTCAAGGACCTGGCCTGGCGCAGCGAGCGCAGCCAGTCGGATGTGGTCTGCTACCGCGCGCAGCCCGAGCGCATGGACTTTGTCGCGCAACTGGCGCGCAACTGGGTCGAGCTGGCGCAGCGCGATAACGCCGACAAGCGTGTGGCGTTGATTCTGGCCAACTACCCGACCCGCGACGGGCGCATCGGCAACGGTGTTGGCCTGGACACGCCGGCAGCGGCGCTGAATATCCTGTGCGCCATGCAGCAGCAGGGCTACCCGGTCGAAGGGTTGCCCGACAGCGGCACCGCGCTGATCCAGCAACTGCTCGGCGGCGTCACCAACGACCTTGAAACCCTGGACCTGCGGCCGTGCCAGCAAAGTATGGCGATGGATGAGTACTTGGCGGCGTTCGCCATGTTGCCGGCAGCCAGTCAACAGGCGGTGATCCAGCGCTGGGGCCAGCCTGCGGCCGACCCGATGTGCCGTGGCGGGCGGATGATGATCGCCGGCCTGCGCTTTGGCCTGACGTTTGTCGGCATCCAGCCGGCCCGTGGCTATCAGGTCGACCCGAGTGCGGTGTATCACGATCCCGACTTAATACCACCCCATGGCTACCTGGCGTTCTACTTCTGGCTGCGTCGTGCCTATGGCGCTCAGGCGGTGATCCATGTCGGTAAACACGGCAATCTGGAGTGGTTGCCGGGCAAGGGCGTCGGGCTGTCGGCCGAGTGCTGGCCGGACGCGGTCCTCGGGCCGCTGCCGAACATCTATCCGTTTATCGTCAACGACCCGGGCGAGGGCGCCCAGGCCAAGCGCCGCACGCAGGCGGTGATCATCGACCACCTGATGCCGCCGCTGACCCGCGCCGAAACCTACGGGCCGCTGCGCGACCTTGAGCTGCTGGCCGACGAATATTACGAAGCGCAACTGCTCGACCCGCGCCGCGCCCGCGAGCTGCAACGCGAGATTCTCCAGCGCGTGCGCGACACCCGGCTCGACCAGGAACTGCAACTGGACGCCTCGCTGAATGCCGACGCCGATGCCGCCGTCTGGCTGCCGCGCCTGGACACCTACCTGTGCGACCTCAAGGAATCGCAGATTCGCGATGGCCTGCACGTGTTCGGCGAGTCGCCGAGCGGGCGCTTGCGCACCGACACCTTGCTGGCGCTGCTGCGCATCCCGCGTGGCGACGGGCGTGGCCCGCGTTCCAGCCTGCTGCGTGCGCTGGCCAAGGCCTTCGCGCTGGACTTCGACCCGCTGGATTGCGCGCTGGCCGAGCCGTGCAGCCATGCCCGGCCTGCCGTGCTGCAAGCGATCAGCCACGAGCCATGGCGTACGCTGGGCGACAGCCGTGAACGGCTGGAACTGTATGCGGCGCAACTGATCGAGCGCGTCACCGCCGGTGAAAGCCTGAGCGATGTGCCGGTGTATGAAGACTTGCAATCGATCATCGAGCACCTGCGTGAGCTGGTCGCCCCGAGACTGGACGCCTGCGGCCCGGCAGAAATGCAGGGCTTGCTCGATGCCTTGGCCGGCAAGTTCGTGCCCGCCGGCCCCAGCGGCGCGCCAAGTCGCGGGCGGCTCGACGTACTGCCCACCGGGCGCAACTTTTTCAGTGTCGATGTGCGCAACCTGCCGACGCCGACCGCGTGGCGCATCGGCTTTCAATCCACCAGCCTGCTGCTGGAGCGTCACCTGCAAGACCATGGCGATCACCTTCGCCAGCTTGGCCTGTCGGTATGGGGCACGGCCACCATGCGCACCGGCGGCGACGACATCGCCCAGGCCATGGCGCTGATGGGCGTGCGCCCGGTGTGGGCCACCGGCAGCCAGCGGGTCGACGATTTCGAGATCCTGCCGTTGAGTATTCTCGACCGGCCACGGGTCGATGTGACCCTGCGCGTATCGGGCTTCTTCCGCGATGCCTTTGCCAGCCTGATCCGGCTGTTCGATGCCGCTGTGCAAGCCGTCGCAGCACTCGATGAGCCGGACGATCTCAATCCGCTGGCCGCACGGGTTCGCCAGGAACGCCTGGAATTGCAAGCCAAAGGCATCAGTGAAGAAGACGCCCGGCGTCAGGCCGGCTGGCGCATCTTCGGTGCCAAGCCGGGTGCCTATGGCGCCGGTGTGCAAGGCGCCATCGACGGGCGCTTGTGGCAGAGCCGCGAAGACCTGGCCGAGGTCTACCTGAACTGGGGCGGCTACGCCTACGGTGGCAGCGACGACGGCACGCCGGCGCGACAGAACTTCGCCCAGCGCCTGTCGAACGTGCAGGCGGTGCTGCAAAACCAGGACAACCGCGAGCACGATCTGCTCGACTCCAACGACTACTACCAGTTTCAGGGCGGCATGCTCGCGGCGGCCGACACCTTGCGCGGCGAGCAAACCGCCAGTTACCACGGCGACCACAGCCAGCCCGACCTGCCGAAAATCCGCACGCTCAAAGAAGAGCTGAACCGGGTGATCCGCTCGCGCGCGGCCAATCCCAAGTGGATCAAAGGGGTCAAGCGCCACGGCTATAAAGGCGCGTTTGAAATGGCCGCCACCGTCGACTTCCTGTTTGGTTTCGATGCCACCACCGAACTGATCGACGACCATCAATATGCGTTGCTCGCCGACGCCTATCTACTGGACGCCGACACCCGTGATTTCATCCAGCAGCACAACCCCGACGCCCTGCGCGACATGACCGAGCGCCTGCTCGAAGCCCAGCAGCGCGGCCTGTGGCAAGCGCCCGGCGAATACCGCGAAGCGCTGGAAACCCTGTTGCTGGACATAGAAGAGAACTGAACACCGTGAGCACTGCGCATTTTCCTCTAGCCGCCGTGGTCGGCGCCGACGAACTCAAGCTGGCGCTGTGCCTGACCGCCATCGACCCGAAGATCGGCGGCGTGCTGATCGAAGGCCCGCGCGGCATGGCCAAGTCGACACTGGCTCGTGGTCTTGCCGATCTGCTCGAAGGTGCGGCGTTCGTCACCTTGCCACTGGGTGCCAGCGAAGAGCGGCTGGTCGGTACCCTCGACCTGGAAGCGGCGCTGGGCGAGGGCAAGGCGAAGTTCTCGCCCGGCGTACTGGCCAAGGCCGACGGCGGCGTGCTGTATGTCGACGAGGTCAACCTGCTGGCCGATCACCTGGTCGACCTGCTGCTCGACGTCGCCGCCAGCGGCACCAATCTGGTCGAGCGTGACGGCATCTCCCATCGCCATGCCGCGCGCTTCATCCTGATCGGCACCATGAACCCGGAGGAGGGCGAGCTGCGCCCGCAACTGCTCGACCGCTTCGGCCTCAATGTCGCTCTCAGTGGCCAGACCCTGCCGGCCGAGCGCGGGCAGATCATCCGCCGCCGGCTGGCTTTCGACAGCGACCCGCACGCGTTTATCGCGCAATGGCAACCCGCGCAACAGGCCTTGCAACAACGCTGCACGCACGCCCGGCAGCGCCTGGCAAGCATCCCGCTGGATGACGCCAGCCTGGCGTTGATCAATGAACGCTGTTTCGCCGCCGGCGTCGACGGCCTGCGCGCCGATCTGGTCTGGCTGCGCGCCGCCCGTGCGCATGCCGCCTGGCGCGGCGCGGAAGAAATAACGCCGGAAGATATCGACGCCGTCGCCGAGTTTGCACTGCGTCATCGTCGGAGTAATACCACCCCGCAATCAAAGTCGCCTGAACAGTCTCCGCCTCCTTCTGCGCAACAGCCTGGTAATCAAAGCGAGGGGCAGGGCAGTTGGGGCGAGCTGCCGGCGCAGAGCGTCGCTACTGCTCAGCGCCGCCAGGTGCCGAGCTGGCCAAAAAAGCCCTAGGCATTCGCCCCCGTCAAGCCAAGGGGGCGGATGCCAGCCCTCGCAAAGGCAAACTGGCTGGCGGCCGACTGGGCGCCGCACGCACAGGGCAGGCCGGTCAGATCGCCTGGCTGCCGACCCTGCTGCGCGGCCGGCCCAAACAGGCTCGCGACCTGATCCGCCAACCGCGCAGCCAGCGCCCGCTGGAATTGCTGCTGGTGATCGTCGACGCTTCCGCCTCGACCCGGCGTAATCAGGGTTTGAGCCTGGCCAAGGGCGTACTCGCGCAAACCTTCGACGATGCCTACCGTCGCCGCGCCCGGCTGGCGCTGCTCACCGCCAGCGGCAGCCAGCCGCGCTGGCAGCATCAGGGCCTCAAGGCCAGCCGCGCCCTGCAACCCTGGCTCGAAAGCCTCGGCGCCGGTGGCGGCACACCGTTGGGCGAAGCCTTGCAGCAAGCGGCGCACTGGTTGGAACAACGGCGCAAACGCCACCCCAGTGAACAGCAGCGCGTGCTGGTGCTCACCGACGGCCGATTGGCGCAGATGCCGGCCTTGCCGGTGTTTGAGTGCCCCGGTTTGCTGATCGACATCGAAACCGGACCGATCAGGCTGGGCAGGGCAAAGGCATTGGCGAGTGGATTAGGGATTGATTACCGGCACGTCGAAACGCTGCAAACCGCATAGGAGCGGCTATAGCCGCGAACGGCTGCGTTAGCAGTCGTAAATTTTCAGCGGTTCATAGATTTCTGCGAGCGCTTCGCCCTCGGTCGCCGGCAAGCGGGCTCCTACCGGTCTGATGTTTGCTGGGCGACAGCGCTGTGTCAGCGACGAAGCACGGGCTCTGATCGAACATAAAATAACGTATTGATTTAATTAAGTTTATAAAAGCACTTACAGAGTTTTGCGAACGGGTGCGGCTCAGGGCAGAGCCCCTTCCTACATCCCATGTTTGCTGGTGTATTCAAGCTGGCCATTGCCACGCCGGCCCATCCAGCAGCCCTTGCTGCCCTTGTATCCTGGTTTGTCCCAACTGCTTTTCCAGCACCACACTCACGCACTCCGGCGATTGCTCAAGTGCCGCCACCAGTCGGCTGGAGTGCGACACCACCCACACCTGGCCCCGCACTGCCGCCTGGCTGATCAAACGTGCCAACGCGGGCAGCAAATCGGGATGCAGGCTGCTTTCCGGTTCGTTAAGCACCATCAAGGCCGGCGGGCGTGGCGTGAGCAGGGCGGCGACCAGCAGCAAGTAACGTAGCGTGCCGTCGGACAGTTCGCTGACCAGCAAGGGACGCAACATGCCCGGTTGCTGCAAGGCCAGACCGAACAGCCCGTCGCGTACGCTGATGTGCATGGTCGAGCCGGGGAAGGCGTCGTCGATGGCGGCATCCAGTGCCTGCGGGTCGCCGATTTCGCGGATGGTCTGTAGCGCTGCGGCAAGGTCGCGGCCGCTGTGGTGCAGCACTGGCGTGCGCGTGCCCACCTGAGGCTGGCGCGCCGGTGCTGTGGCATCGGTGCGGAAATGATCATAAAAGCGCCAGTCGCGCACGCTGTTGCGCAGGGTTTCTATCTCCGGGCAATCGAGGGTGCCGCCGGTATCGAACAGGCTGTAAAAATCTGGCAATCGTGTGGTCAGCGTGCGCCACTCACGCTGCTCGCGCATGCGCACACTCGGGCCTTTGCGTTCGACCAGCACGCTGGCCGGCCGATACACAGGACCTGCCCAGATCATCTCGCGCTTGATTTGCGGGTCGCGCCCGAACAGCGACGGGCGATTGCGTGCCTCACCGGCGTCGGGCTCCGGCAGCCCCAGGCTCAGGGCGTAGCTGAAATGCTCGCTGGCAAAGCCCAGGCGCATGCGTTGCGGTTTGCGTCTGTGCAGGCCTTGCACTGGCTGTTCGCCACGCAACACCGCCGCCGATAGCTGCTCCGGTCCGGCCCAGAAGCACGAGTCCAGCCCGCCTTCACGGGCGATGCCTTGAACCACGCCTTCCTGAGCCGTTTCGGCCAGCAGCCTGAGTGCGCGATAAAGGTTGGATTTGCCACTGCCATTGGCCCCGGTCACCACCGTCAGCCGGCCCAGCGCAAGCTGCACGTCATGGAGGGAACGATAGTTTTCGACAGCGAGGGTATGCAGCAAGGTGGAGCTCCTTGTACCTGGCGGGTGTAGGCGGCAGGAGGAGCAACGGTACAAGAAAGGCTGGGGGTTTATCCAGTCTTTTGGGGCGCTGTACACATGACAGGGTCTTTCGACCGACAGTGGAAAACGCAGATTAAGCCAGCTTGATAATTAATGAAGTGGCTCTTGAAAGAGCCACTTTCATTCACAGGCTTATTAAAACTTTCAGGCCGGCATGGTCCATGGCTGAAGGCTGTAACCGTCGCGGCTTAGTTCTTCGCGTGCTTGTTGCAAGGCGTTGGCCAGTTGCACCGGGTCTGAATAAGTGCCACGTGGAAGTTGTTGGCGTCCAATACGTGCGCTGAAGCGGTCGAGCACTGTCAGGCTCAGTTCGCCATTACCGTCCTGTGGGGCCCAGGCCACGCACTGGAAGGGATGGAAAGCTTTACCGGCAATCAGCAGTGCATCGTTGAAGCGCAGTGGGGCGTTCATGGTCATTTCCTCAAAGTGCCCATTCAGTCCAGTACAGTCTCGTCGGCGGGCATACCGTGCGGCTGGTTACTTGGTTGATGCCGTGGTTGATCAAGGAGTCACACACCTGCTCGATAATTTTCGGATTTTTTACGCCACTGTCGCAATGTAGTAATCCTACGCAACTTTATTGCCGGTTCGAGTGGCTTTTCGGCAGCGTGTACCGTGCAGTTACAGCGTGCTGTAACTGCCGCGGAAATCTGGTTATAGGGCTTAGTCGCAAACGGTACAAGGCTGTGTCAAATATTTGCTAACGTAACATTCACATGCGCCAACACGCTGTTTACACAAAGTTTTTAGACCAATCGCATCGCCGCCGTGCGCCAAGGAAACCCTCATGCCCGAAACGGCCCCCTCGCGACGTCTTTTGATCGTTGACCCCTGTGATGATTGTCACCAGTTGATTCCCGTGTTGCACGCCGCTGGTTGGGGCGTGGACAGCAGTTCGCTGGAATCGGCGCTAGACCTGGGGTGTGATGTAGGTCTGATTCGTCTGATGCCTTACCACTTCGAGCATCCCGAAGCGGTTCGCGAGCTTATTACCCGCAGCAACACTGAATGGATAGCCGTGCTGACGCCCGACGATTTGCGCCGCGAGAAGATCGGCGATTTTGTCTGCGAATGGTTTTTCGACTTTCATACCTTGCCGTTCGACGTGGCCCGTATGCAGGTGACGCTGGGTCGCGCTTACGGCATGGCACGCTTGCGTACCCAAGGGGCGCAGCAGTTGTCGGCCTCGGATCAGGAAATGCTCGGTGAAAGCCGGCCGATCCGTGAATTGCGCCGCTTGCTAGGCAAGCTGGCGCCCACTGAGTCGCCGGTGTTGATCCGTGGCGAGCGGGGCACCGGCAAGGAACTCGTTGCGCGCACCCTGCATAACCAGTCGCAGCGGCGTAACAAGCCGTTTGTGGTGGTGCATTGCGGCGCGATTGCCGAGCATCTGATTCATGCCGAGTTGTTTGGTTATGAGCAGGGTGCGTTCAATGGCGCCCAGGAACGGCGTATCGGGCGCATCGAAGCGGCCGATGGTGGCACGCTGTTTCTCGACGAGATCGGCGATTTGCCGCTGGAAGCGCAGGGCCACTTGTTGCGCTTTCTCCAGGACCGGCAGATCGAGCGCATTGGCGGCAGCGAGCCGATCGCGGTGGATGTGCGGGTACTCGCCGCCACTCATGTCGATCTGGAAGCGGCGATACGCAAGAAGCGTTTTCGCGAAGACCTGTATTACCGCCTCAATGTCTTGCAGGTCGGCACTGCGCCGCTGCGCGAGCGGCATGGCGACCTGGCGATGCTGGCCAACCATTTTGCGCACTTCTACAGCCAGGAAACCGGAAGGCGGGCGCGAAACTTCAGCCAGGATGCGCTGATCGCCATGGGCAAGCATGACTGGCCCGGCAATGTGCGCGAACTGGCCAATCGCGTGCGACGCGGGTTGGTGCTGGCCGAAGGGCGGCAGATCGAAGCCAGTGACCTGGGATTGTTGGGAGAGGAGGAAATGACCAGCAACATGAGCACGCTGGACGAATACAAGTCCCGTGCCGAACGTCAGGCGCTGTGTGATGTGCTGACCCGGCACAGCGATAACCTCAGTGTGGCCGCCAAAGTGCTGGGTATTTCCAGGCCGACGTTTTACCGGTTACTGCACAAACACCAGATCAGGTGATGGCTGCATCGGCATCTGTAGCCGCCAACAAGTGCGCCACCGCCTGCATCACCGTCTCAAGCCGCTCATTCCAGTCACCGCCGACCACCTGATAAGGCTGATCATGGGCTTGCAGCCAGTCGCGGCTGGCGGCAAAAAACGCCAGCCGGTCTTCAAGCGCCGGCTGGCAGCGCTGCCCGTCCTGGGTCCAGTTCACGCCTTCCGGGCTCAATAACAGGTGCAGGTCGTACTGCCGGGCCAGCAGTTGCTGTTCCAGCCAGGCCGGGCAATCGCCGAACAGCGTGCGGCTCCAGAGCATGTTGCTCAGCAGGTGAGTGTCGAGAATCACCAGCGCCGGTGCGGCTGCGCGGGCGGCATCTTCCCAGGCCAGTTGCCCTTGGGCGATGGGCGTGATGTCGGCATAAACCGTGTCGCGGCGTTGTTCGTCGATGAAATGACGCACGTATTCGCCGACCAGCACGCCACCGAAGCGGTTGCGGGTTTCATTGGCCAGCCAGCTCTTGCCGCTGGACTCGGGGCCTGTCAGCACCAGCACTTTCATCGGGCCGGCACCATCGCGATGCGCCATTCGCGCCAGCCCTGGACGGCCAGCAGGGTGAACAGGGCATACAGCGCGGCGGTCAGGTACAGCGCCTTATAAAGGAACAGCCCGACGAAAATCACATCCAGCACGATCCACAGCGGCCAGCATTGCAGGCGCTTCTGCGCCATCCACACCTGCGCGACCAGGCTGAAACCGGTCAGCGCTGCATCCAGCCAGGGCTGCGCGGCATCGGTGAAGTGCGCCATGCCGGCGCCCAGCGCCAGGCTTGCCAGTGCGCCGACTGCCAGCCCGCCCAGCACCGAACTGCCGTGCAGCGTGGTCACGGCCCGCGCCGGCACATTCGCCCCATGGCGCGTCCATTGCCACCAGCCATACACCTGAAGCACCGCGTAGACCACTTGCAGCAGCATGTCCGAGTACAACTTCACATCGAAGAATATCCAGGTGTAGATCAGCACCATGACCAGGCCGATCGGCCAGCACAACGGGTTCTGCCTGACGGTCAGCCAGACCGCGAGTACACCCAGTGCGGCAGCGAACAGTTCAATCCCTGACATGCGGGCTCCTGAATAAAGGCGAATTCGAATGGGCGGCGATTGTAAGCGCATATGACTCATACGGGGAGTCCATGCTGCAGGCGGCTGTACAGGCAACAGACAGGCGCGCCACCTGAGGGTCTGCTAGCATTTGCGCCCTTCGCGGAAGGTATTTATTGCTTTCGCATATCGTTGGACCAACCACAAGACTGACCGGTGCAGCGGATGGCTGCGCCGTATGGGGGAATGATGGATGCATGGGTCGCTGTCCAGGCGTTGATACTGGGCATTGTGGAAGGGTTGACGGAGTTCTTGCCGATTTCGAGCACCGGTCACCAGATTATCGTGGCCGACCTGATCGGCTTCGGTGGCGAACGGGCCATGGCGTTCAACATCATCATTCAGCTCGGCGCGATTCTGGCCGTGGTCTGGGAGTTTCGCAGCAAGATCTTCGAAGTGGTCGTGGGCTTGCCGCGCCAGCGCCAGGCGCAGCGCTTTACCGGTAACCTGCTGCTGGCGTTCCTGCCCGCCGTGGTGCTGGGCGTCTTGTTTGCCGACTGGATCCACCATTACCTGTTCAACCCCATCACCGTGGCCGTGGCGCTGGTGATCGGCGGCATCATCATGCTCTGGGCCGAGCGCCGCGAGCATGTGATCAAGGTCGAGCAGGTCGATGACATGACCTGGAAAGACGCGCTGAAAATCGGCTTCGCCCAGTGCCTGGCGATGATCCCCGGCACGTCGCGCTCCGGCTCGACCATCATCGGCGGCCTGCTGTTCGGCCTGTCGCGCAAGGCGGCCACCGAGTTCTCGTTCTTCTTGGCGATGCCGACCATGGTCGGCGCCGCGGTGTACTCAGGCTACAAGTACCGCGACCTGTTCCAGCCGGAAGACTTCTCGGTGTTTGCCGTGGGCTTTGTGGTGTCGTTCATCTTCGCGATGATCGCTGTGCGCGGCTTGCTCAAGTTCATTGCCAGCCACAGCTATGCGCTGTTCGCCTGGTACCGCATTGCCTTCGGCCTGCTGATCCTGGCCACCTGGCTGTTCGGCTGGGTCGACTGGTCCACGGCGCAAGGCTGATGGCGCGCTCGCGCACTGCACCTCCGGCGCGCCAGGCGGTACGCGCGCCGGGGCTCAAGCTGCTGGTCTGGCTGATCCTGTGCGGGTTGCCGGTGGCCGGGCTGTTCAGCCTGTGGCAAGAACAGGGCATTCGCCTGGCGGCGCTGGTGTACCTGTTGCCCAGCCTGCTGGCGCTGCTGCTGTACCGGCACGACAAACGCCAGGCCGGACAGGGCGGCCAGCGCACCCCGGAAAACCTGCTGCACGGCATCGAACTGCTGGGCGGCTGGCCTGGGGCCTTGCTCGCCCAGCAACTGTTTCGGCACAAGACCCGCAAGCTGTCGTATCAACTGGTGTTCTGGCTGATTGTGATTGCGCACCAGCTCTTCTGGGTCGACTGGCTGTTTCTGCAGCGGCAGTTGTCAGGGCTGGTTCTAGCGTAGCGGCGCTTCGTGCAGTGCCGCCACCTCCCATCCACCGCCCAGCGCGGCATACAAATCCACCTCTGCCACCCACTGCGCCAAGCGGTCGCCGATCAACGCCTCGCGGGCGCTGTACAGCGAGCGCTTGGCATCAAGAAATACCAGGCTGCTGTCGACGCCATTGCTGTAGCGCTGTTCGGCCAGGCGGTAGTAATCCTCCGAGGCCTTGACCAGGTCGCGTTGCGCCTGCAACTGGGCCTGGTAGGTCTGGCGTGCGGCCAAGCCGTTGGCGACTTCCTGAAAGGCGGTCTGAATCGACTTTTCGTACTGTGCCACCGTCACCTCTTTTTGCAGCCGGGCGTAATCCAGGCTGGCCTTGAGGCTGCCGGCATTGAAGATCGGCAGGTTGATCTGCGGCTGAAACGTCCAGCTTCCCGAACCGCCCTTGAACAGCCCGGCCAGGTCGGTGCTGGAGGTGCCCGCGTTGGCGGTCAGGCTGATGCTGGGAAAAAACGCCGCCCGGGCCGCGCCGATATTGGCGTTGGCGGCCTTCAGCTGAAATTCGGCCTGCAGAATGTCCGGGCGTCGTTGCAGCAAATCCGAGGGCAGCCCGGCGGGCAACGAGGCGATCGGGTCAGTGTCCAGGCCAATCGCTGGCAAGTTGTCGGGTACCGCTATGCCCACCAGCAGGCTCAGGTTATTCAAGTCCTGGGCCACCTGGCGCTGGTAGCGGGCCAGATTGGCGCGGCTGGCGTCGACGCGGGTGCGCGCCTGGGCCTGTTCCAGCGCCGACTGCCTGCCCGCCTCGCGGCTGCGACGGGTCAGGCGCAGGGTGTCTTCGTCGGCGGTCAGCGTCTGGCGGGTCACTTCCAGCAGTGCCTGATCGGCGCGCCAGGTCAACCAGGCACGGCTGACATTGGCCACCAGGCTCAATTGCACCGCACGCCGCGACTGCTCGTTGGCCTGCCAGGTCAACAGCGCCTGTTCGCTGAGGCTGCGCACCCGGCCGAAGGCGTCCAGCTCATAGGCACTGATGCCCAGCGTCGCCGAAGCGCTGCTACTGATCGCAGGCTCCCCGGTGCCGGTCAGGCTGGGCGGCACACGCTGGCGCGATTGAGTGACGTTGGCCGACAGCGCCGGCAGCAGATCAGCGCGTTGAATCCGGTACTGCGCCTGAAACGCCTCAACATTCAGCACCGCCACCCGCAGATCACGATTATTGACCAGCGCCTGTTCGATCAGGCGGCGCAGTTGCGGGTCATGGAACAGGGGCTGCCAGTCGCCCGTGGTGCTGGCCGCGGCGTCTCTGGCCGGGTAAGCCTGGCCTTGCGGGTACTGATCGGGGCTGGGCGAGGGCGGGCGCTGGTAGTCGGGAATCAGCGAGCAGCCCGCCAGACCGATCGCCAACACCACGATGGGCAAGCGCTTCATACGCCGGCCATCCACTTGGCCAGGCCATGCCGGCCACTGACGCCCAGCTTGGCGGCGGCGCGCTTGAGGTAGGTTTCGACCGAGCTGTTCTTGACCTTCAGCTTTTCTGCCATCTGCGGCACGGTGCCGCCGGTCAACAAGCCCAGGCAGACTTCCTGTTCACGCGCCGACAAGGTGATCTCGCCCAGCGCCAGGCGCTCGGTGAACGCCTGATGCAGCGGCAACGCTTGCTGTTTACGCAACGACAAACCCGGTTTGCGCGCGGTGACCTGGCGTTCGACCTGCGCATGTCGCTCGATCAGCGGCAACAGGGTGTCGGACAGGTTCTTCAGAAACGACGATTCCGACAGGGAAAACAGCCGTTGGGTTGGCGTGCGGTACAGCGAAATGACGCAGCGCCGATTGCCGCTGCGCGACACCAGGCTGCACTGATGGGCACTTTCGTGCTGCGCACGCGGCTGCACCGGGGCGCGCAACTGGATCAGCAGCGAATCGTCCATGTCCAGCATGTTGGGCAACAGCAGGTGTTCCTGCCGGTCAATCGGTGTTTGTTCTGTGCTCAGCTGCGAAGGGGGGCCGGCGCGGCCCAACGGCTTGACCTGCATCACGCCGCAGGCCTGGCGCTCATCAAGAATCCATTCACTGAGTTCCAGCCATTTGATCGGCACCAGCGGGTCGATCAGGCGGAACATATGGGCGGCAAAGGCTTCGCTGCCGGTGCTGGAAATCAGCTCACCCAGTTGCAGATAAAACTGCGGGCTGTGGACGTCCCGAATGCGGTCGGTGAGGTTCATCTGTTTATCATCCTTGAAGTCGAGCCAAGGCCCGGCGGTATTCGTGTTTCGTCGACGATTTAATCCCAGGCATTTGGCCTGCGTCTGTAGTGGAAAACAGGGACACGTGGCGACACCTTTTCAGACGAATCGGGTCGCCTATTCTGCAGAACCTTACAACTGTCCGGGTTTCGGGGGGCATGCAGTACCTGGGGGCGGTGCTTAAATCCGGCGCAGAATCATATGAGACGGACCTTATGAACCTCCTTTGCGCTGCCCTGCCTGTCGCTGTCACCACCCCGACCTTGCCGTTGACCTGCGCCCAGCGCGATATCTGGCTTGACCAACTGAGCCGTGGCGACTCGCCGCTGTACAACATCGGCGGCTATGTGGAACTCAACGGCGAGCTGGATGCGGCATTGTTGCAGCGTGCCGTGGAGCACCTGGTCAGCCGCCACGATGCCTTGCGCACCGTGCTGCTGCCGGGGGCCGGTGCTGACGGTCTGCCCTTGCAGACCTTTGCCGACAGCGTACCGGTGAGCGTGCCGCACTACGATTGCTCGTCGCTGGACGCGCCCGAAAGCGCAGCGCAAGCGCTGATCCAGGAACAGATGCGCCGTAGCTACGCGCTCGACAGCAGCCCGCTGTTTCGGTTTTTCCTGATCCGTCTCGATGCGCAGCGCCACTTTCTCGCCACCCAGGCCCACCACCTGATTCTCGATGGCTGGGGCTTCGGCCAGATGCTCAAGTCGCTGGGCGAGATCTACAGCGCCCTGAGCGCCGGCCAGCCAGCACCTGCGGCCGCACCGTCCTACATCGAATTCATCGCCGACGACACGCGCTATCAGGATTCGCCGCGCCACGCCCAGGACCGCGCCTGGTGGCTGAACAAATACGCCAGTATTCCCGACCCGCTGCTGACCCCGCGCTACCGTGCAACCTCCAGCCAGACGACACCCAGCCACACGCTGGTGCAGCCGTTCTGCTCCGAGCTGCACACGCGCATGCAGCACGTGGCGCGCGAGCATCAGGCGTCGGCCTTTCAGGTGTTGCTGGCAGCGCTGCATGTGTATTTCAGCGGCACGGCCCAACGTGACGAATGGGTGGTGGGCCTGCCGATCCTCAACCGTGCCGGGGCGCGGTTCAAATCCACGCTGGGGTTGTTCGCCCAGGTCAGCGCGGTGTGCCTGCGCTTCGGCCGCCAGTTGACCTTTGCCGAACTGCTGCGCGGGGTGCGCGACGAACTGCGCCAGGACTTTCGCCACCAGCGCCTGCCGCTCAGCGAGCTGAACCGCGCCCTGGGCCTGCTGCGCGAAGACCGCGCACAATTGTTTGAAGTGTCGGTGTCCTGGGAACAGGACGACCACGACTACCGCTATGGCGAGGCAGTGGCGCACACGGTCAAGGTTTCCAACCGCCACGAGCCGACACCGCTGGCCATTCACCTGCGCAGCAACCGCTACAACGACAAGGCCTGGATTCATTTCGTCTACAACGAGGCCTATTTCCAGGCCGATGAAGTCCAGGCCCTGGCCGACCGGTTGATGCACGTGATGGAGCAGGCGCTGGAGCATCCTCAACGGTGCGTGGCGGCGTTCACCTTGAGCACGCCGGATGAGCGGGCGCAGATAGACGCATGGAACCAGACCGGGGCCGCCTATCCGCAAGGGCTGACGATTCACCAGCGAATAGAACAACAGGCGCAGGCACGGCCAGACGCTGTAGCGGCTGTTTATGCAGGGCAGCCGCTGACCTATGGCGAACTGAACCGGCAGGCCGACGGGCTGGCGCTGCACCTGCTCGGGCTGGGCGTTCAGGCGGATGACCGTATCGCCGTCGTCGCGCGGCGCGGGCTGGAGACGCTGGTCGGGTTGCTGGCGGTTTTGAAAGCGGGGGCCGGCTATGTGCCGATTGACCCGGCGCATCCGCAGGAGCGGATCGAGTATTTACTGACGGACAGCGAGCCAAAAGTGGTGCTGACCCTCCGCGCATTGCGCGGACGCTTGCCCGACTTGGCTGTGCCGGTTATTGATCTGGACCGTGGTGAATTCTTCGCGGCTAAAGCCGCTCCTACGCGAAAAATGCGGTCCGTCGTAGGAGCGGCTTTAGCCGCGAAGGCCACCCACACACTGGCCTACGTGATCTACACCTCCGGCTCCACCGGCCGCCCCAAAGGCGTCATGGTCGAACATCAAACCTTGTCGAATCTGGTCGACTGGCACTGCCAGACCTTCGATCTGAAACCCGGCACACACACCTCCAGCCTCGCCGGCTTCGGCTTCGATGCCACTGCCTGGGAAATCTGGCCAGCCCTGTGCAGCGGCGCAACCCTGCATCTGGCCCCGAGTCAGGACGGCGCCGAAGACATTGATGCCTTGCTCAACTGGTGGCGCGCCCAGCCGCTGGATGTCAGCTTCCTGCCCACGCCCATCGCCGAGTACGCCTTCAATCACGACACACCACACCCAACCCTGCGCACCTTGCTGATCGGCGGCGACCGCCTGCGCCAGTTTCCGCACAACCAGCGCTTCGAGGTGGTCAACAACTACGGCCCGACCGAAGCCACCGTCGTCGCCACCTCGGGCCTGGTACAAGCAGGCCAGCCGCTGCACATCGGCAAACCCATGGCCAACGCCAAGGCCTATGTGCTGGATGAACAGCAAAATCCAGTCCCGATCGGCGTCACCGGCGAGCTGTATGTCGGCGGTGCCGGCGTCGCCCGTGGCTATCTGAATCGTCCCGACCTAAGCGCCGAGCGCTTTCTCAAAGACCCGTTCAGCCCGCAACCCAAGGCGCGCATGTACAGAACCGGCGACCTGGTGCGCTGGCTGGCCGATGGCAATCTCGAGTACCTGGGCCGCAACGACGATCAGGTCAAGATCCGTGGCGTACGTGTCGAGCTGGGTGAAATCGAAGCCGCGCTGACCAGCCACCCGGAAATCAAAGAGGCCGTGGCACTAGTGCGCGACGGCCAGTTGCTGACCTGGTTCACTGCCCACCATCCGCTGCCTGTCGCGCACCTGCACCAGCATCTGAAACAACGCCTGCCCGTCGCTTTGTTGCCCGCCGCTTATGTGCGCTTGCAGCACTTTCCGCTGACCGCCAACGGCAAGCTGGACCGCAAGGCCTTGCCGGCACCGGGCATCGACGCCTCGATCCGCGGTGAGTACCAGGCCCCGCAAGGGGAAGTCGAAATCCTGCTGGCCGCGCTGTGGGCCGAGTTGCTGGGCGTGGAAAAGGTCGGCCGCGAGGATCACTTCTTCGAACTGGGCGGGCATTCGTTGCTGGCGGTCAAACTGGTCGAGCGCATGCGCCGCCAGGGCCTTGGCGCCGATGTACAGGTGCTGTTCGGCCAGCCAACCCTGGCCAGCCTGGCGGCAGCCGTCAGCAGCGACCGTGAGGTAGACGTGCCCGGCAATCGCGTGCCGGCCGGCTGCACGCAAATCACCCCGGACACGCTGGCCCTGCTGACGCTGGACCAGGCCAGCATCGAGCGCATCGTTGCCAGCGTGCCGGGCGGCGCGGCCAATGTGCAGGAAATCTACCCGCTGGCGCCGCTGCAACACGGTCTGCTGTACCACCACATGACCGCCGGCCAGCGCGATCCCTACCAACAACAGGCGGTCTTTGCCTTTGCCAGCCGCGAGCGCCTCGATGCCTTTATTGCCGCGCTGCAACAGGTCATCGCGCGTCACGACATTCTGCGCACCAGCCTGTTCTGGGAAGGCCTGGAACAACCGGTGCAAGTGGTGTGGCGCGAGGCGCTGCTGCCGATCGAAACCCTGATCCTGGCGTCAGGCGATGCCATCGGGCAGTTATGTGCAGCCTTCGAGCCTGGCGTGCGCCCGCTGGATATCCGCCGTGCGCCGATGATGGCCCTGGCCTGTGCCGAAGACCCCGACCAGCCGCGCTGGCTGGGCCTGTTGCAGTTTCATCACCTGATCAACGACGCCACCTCTACCGCTGTGTTGATGACAGAAATCAAGGCCCTGCTGCACGACGCCGGCGCCAGCCTTTCGGCACCGGTGCCGTACCGCAACTATGTGGCGCAGGCCGGCGCGGCCAACCGTCAGGCCGGGCATGAGCAGTTCTTCAGTCAATTGCTCGGCGATGTCGACGAGCCAACCCTGGCCTTCGACCTGCGCGAACGCCCGCTGGACGACCGCGACCATCAAGAGGCGCGGGCCTGGCTCGACGATGCGCTCAGCGAACAACTGCGTGCCCAGGCGCGGCAGTGGGGCGTCAGCACGGCAAGCCTGTTTCACCTTGCGTGGGCGCACGTGCTCGGCAGCCTGGCCGGGCGCCAGGACGTGGTGTTCGGCACCGTGCTGCTTGGCCGCCTGCTGGCCGGCGAGGGCGCCGACCGGGCGCTGGGCATGTTCATCAACACCTTGCCGCTGCGCATCGACCTGGCCGGGCAAAGCGTCAGCGCCGCTGCCTTGCAGACCCATGCACGGCTGGCGGCGCTGCTCGCCCATGAACACGCGCCCCTGGCGCTGGCCCAGCGCTGCAGCGCACTGGCGGCCGGCACGCCGCTGTTCAACAGCCTGCTCAACTACCGCCATGCGCAGCCCGAGCCCGAACTGCCCGGCATCGACCGCCTGAGCAGCACCGAAGTGGTCAGCTACGCCTTGATGCTCGCGGTCGACGACACCGCCAGCGGTTTGCGCATTACTGCGCGAGTGCCGCGTCAGATTGGCGCGCAGCGGGTGCTCGACTACCTGCGCAGCGCCTTGCTGGGCCTGGCCGACGCACTGGCGCAAGCGCCGCACCGCGCACTTGGCGACGTGCCGGTGCTGCCCGAAGCCGAGCGCCGCCAGTGGCTGGTGGACTACAACGCCACCGCCGTCGAGTGGCCGCTGGAGCAGGGCATTCAGGCGCTGTTCGAAGAGCAGGTGCGCCGCCAGCCACGCGCCATCGCCCTGCAAGCCGGCGACAGCCGCCTGAGTTATCAAGCCCTGAACCAGCAAGCCAACCGCCTGGCCCATCACCTGATCGCGCTGGGTGTAAAGCCCGACGACCGGGTCGGACTGTGTGTCGAGCGCGGGCTGGAACTGGTCATCGGCCTGCTGGGCATTCTCAAGGCCGGCGCCGCGTATGTGCCGCTCGACCCCGGATACCCGTCCGAACGCCTCGACTTCATGCTCGACGACAGCGCCCCGGTGGCGGTGCTGGTGCACGCGGCGACCCGTGAGCGCGTGGTGGCGGATGATCGAACACTGCTCGACTTCGACCGCTGCGACTGGCACGCACAACCCGAACATGACCCGCAGTTGCCAGACTTCAGCGCCTCGAACCTGGCCTACATGATCTACACCTCCGGCTCTACCGGCACGCCCAAAGGCGTGATGCTCCAGCACCGTGGCCTGTGCAACCTGGTGCGCTGGGGCTCGCAACTGATTGCGCCGCGTGCCGAGGTCGCCTTGCTGCAAAAAGCCCCGTTCAGCTTCGACGGCTCGGTGTGGGAATTCTTCTGGCCGCTGAGCGCCGGCCTGCGCCTGGTGCTGGCGCGCCCCGACGGTCACCGCGACCCCGATTACCTGGTGCGCGAAGTGCGCGAGCAACGCATCAGCGTGGTCAAATTCGTGCCGGCGCTGCTGCAACAGTTTCTCGAAGCCGACGGCGTCGAACAGTGCCACAGCCTGACCGACGTCGTGTGCGGTGGCGGCGAACTCACCGCCGCGCTGGCCCGTCTGGTCCGCGAACGCCTGCCGCAGGTGCGCCTGCACAACGTCTACGGCCCCACCGAAACCACCGTCGACAGCACCGCCTTCACCCTCGAACCCGACGCGCCGCTGCCCGACAGCCAGTTGCCGATTGGCCGGCCATTGCCCAACACTCGCGTCTACGTGCTCGACGCCCAGGACCGTCCGGTGCCGCACGGCGTCAGCGGCCAACTGCACATCGGCGGCGTCGGCGTCGCGCGCGGCTATCGCGGCCTGACACAACTCAACGGCGAACGCTTCATCGACAGCCCCTTCGTGCCCGGCGACCGCCTGTACCGCAGCGGCGACCTGGTGCGCCTGCGCCCCGATGGCGAGATCGAATTTCTGGGTCGCAACGACTTTCAGGTCAAACTGCACGGCCTGCGCCTCGAACTGGGTGAAATCGAAGCCCGCCTGACCCAACACCCGGCTTTGCGCGAAGCCGTGGTAATGCTGCGCGAACAACGCCTGGTGGCGTACTTCACCCTGCAACCCGGCCAGCCCGCACCCGGCATCGAAGCCCTGCGCGCCTTTGTACTGGCGCAACTGCCCGACTACATGGTGCCCTCCGCCTACGTCACCCTCGACGCACTGCCACTGAGCCCCAACGGCAAAGTCGAACGCAAAGCGTTGCCGGCCCCGGATCAACACGCACTGCTCAGCCGCGACTATCAAGCGCCGCAAGGCGAGGTCGAAACCATCCTGGCCCGCGTCTGGGCACAGCTTTTGGGCGTGGAACGGGTAGGGCGCGACGACAACTTCTTCGAACTGGGCGGGCACTCGCTGCTGGCTGTCACCCTGGTTGCACGGTTGCGACAGGCCGGGCTGCATGCGGATGCCAGAACTTTGTTCAGCCACCCGACCTTGCAGGCATTGGCGGCGCAGACACGGCGGCAAGTGGAACAACAAGCCATTCCGGCGACCACCATTCCGGCGTTGAATCGCAAGCGGAGGATTTGAGCGCAGACAACAGCGCAGTAAAAACAGGCCTGTAAAAGTAATGCCGATCAGTCAAGGCAAAACACGGATCCGTAGGAGTGAGCGCAAGCTCGCGAATGCTGCACTACAAACACAGCCGATGTGCCGGTTTTACGGGCCCTTCCGCAAGCTACCGGGCGGCGATCCGATTCACTCCTATGGATTCGGTGCCAGGCTAAATATCGGCGCAAACCATCTTGACTGATCGGCATTAGCCTGTGGCTGGGGCTCTGCCGGAATACCGGGCCGCCGCTAACGGCTGCCTAGCAGTCGTAAATTCTCAGCATTTAAACAATTCGCGCTTAGCCGCTCGGTCGCGACCAAGACAGTTCACCACTCGGCAGAACACGCGATCAATCACTGGATACGATGACAAGTCAGCAGCCGTTAGATTCCAGCGTTTCACAAACCTCGCCACCCCCAAACCAACCCGCACCTCTGTAGCCCGATTCTGAAATATCTGTAATCACCCGGTAATAACCTGCCATCACTTGTGATGACTATCTTGCTTCGTTAACCTGCGCGCCTCTCGCTGCCAAATCAGCGAGGCGGGTTTGGCGACCCGTAAATAGTCGGCATTGCAGTGCTACAGCACGATCGCAAGCGCATAACCGCGCGCGCAAATCGTGTCATGGCGGCTGCACGTGGGAGGCCTTCGGGCCTGCCGGGTTGCCTTCTACTCCGGTTCGCCAACCTGCGTGCAGCTGTCACCCATTGTTTGGCGACGATTCGTGGCAGTTCCTCATTCACAAGGAAGGAATGCCGCTTATGCAAAATCTGACTCCCAGCGCCCCAATTCTGGAGCTCTACCCCGCTGAATGCTTTTTCCGCCATCACCGCCGCCTGCGCACCATCCGCCACGACGGCCAAGCCTGGTTCTGCCTCCCCGACCTTGCCCGCCTGATGGGCGTGCGACTCGACGAACGCTGCACGATAAAACTCGATCCTGACCAACGCCGGACGGCCTGGCTTGAATGTCATGGCATTTGGGAAAAATGCCTGATGATTAGTGAATCCGGAGTGTTTGCTTTGTTGATTCATCATTACGTGCCGGAGAACCGGGCGTTGCGGCAATGGTTGACGCATGAGGTGCTGCCGGAGCTGCACAAGCGGGCGGAGCGGATGGTGGAAGAGCCGGATGTGAGTCGGCTGGAGTGGTTGGGGAATACGTTGTTGATGTTGCAGTGGAAGAATGAGAGCTGGGTGAGGTGGCGGGATATGCCGTGTTTGGTGGCGGAGGTGCCGAGGGGGCGGGGGATGTGGCGGCGGGTTTGGGATTGGTTTTGTTGCAGCGACTCAGCTGTGCTGAGGGGCAATGATTTTCTATAGCTAAACAGCAAGGCGCCCGGTAGGACGCTATCGGCCAGAATCGATTGAGGCTGAGTGTGCTCATGGATATATTTAGCCAGATGTATTCAACCAAAGCATGAATGATGTTCAACGTAAGTCGCCTCTATCTCAGTGGTTGTAATTTGCGTACTATTTGCAAAGAAAAATCCATTTTAATTTTTTGTCTTGCGAGTGGGCTATGACGTAAAAAGCTGAAGCTTTGAATTTATTAGAGCAGGTTTTAAAGGGTTTGGAGTCGCCAAAGGGTTCGGTTTTTTCGTCAGTGCAAAAATTATCGCGCGCAGCAGTGCTGGTTGATAAAGTCGATATTCAAGCAAGTATGGTGCAAAATTCATTTTGGTGATCATAATTATGTTGGCTAATTGAAAAAGCTATTGGCTGCTGTGACTAAAGGCGACCATTCAGTGAAGAGGTTAAGCAGCAAGAAATTGATAGGGTTGTCTCAGAGCTTGAAAAGCTTGGCATAAAGCGCAAGCTGCACTTTGTTACCGAAGAGCTAATACTGAAAAATAGTGCCGCAGGTGGCGGTTATTTGAGTATTGAGTTTGTCGAGGAACGGTACTCTGATCTTGCTCGCATCAAGAAAGGTAACGATGGGGTCTATTATAAAACACCTCTGTATAACCACCTTGGTTATGTTCGCAGGAAGGCGCATGAGTTTGCTACTGAGCTTTATAATAAATTGCGTTTTTCGGGAGCGATCAGTAGTAGCTTTGATTTATTAAAAACAATTATCGATGACAAGCTTTTTGATCTGAACCCATTGTTGGCTGAGCAGCTCATGATAGCTTTTCGTTCAGTATCCGCGACTAAGGCCGAAGAGTGGTCTCAAGCACTTACATCATGTAGACGGATTCTCGAGGGCCTGGCTGACGAGCTTTGCCCTGCAAATCAACCCCCCCATAAAGGGCGGATCCTTGGTCAGGGACAGTATGTGAATAAACTTGAGCTTTTATGCATAATGCTATTGAATCAGAAAGTAATCGAGATTTAGCCAAGGCACATGTGGACTTTCTTGGCTCATGGCTTGAAAAACAAAAAAATAATTAATAAAAGCGTTCACGCTGATGTTGAGCAGGTAGAAGCTGTCAAGGCTGTCTTTCATATATGTCTCATAATTGCAGGCCTTCTGGAATATATGGATGCATCCCAAAGGACTATGACTACTCTGGATATTAACGTCTCGACCATTGATGAGATTGAAGCATTGCTGGATGTGAGTAGAAGTACTGCGAAAGAAATCATCAAGGCGCGATTCCAGTTTGGAGGGCTAGATAAGGATTCGTTGTCCAAGGTTAAGGGCGTGGGTACAAAAACTATGTCGAGAGCAATTGAGGTATTCAATCTATAGCAAGAAAAATTCTATCTCTTGTTGCTTCACAAAAAGTAGGAGCGGCGTCGCTTCTACTTTCTAAAAGTCATATTCGCTCAAATTGGGAAAATACGGCTTTTCTAGAATTTCCGCTTTTGGCCGACTCTGTTGAAAAATTCGGCGATGGCATTCCACCGCAGAAAAGTATGCGCTTGAGATTGAAAACCTCATTTTGACCCGAGGAATTCTGGAATAAGATTACGCGAAACGGCTCGAAAAATTGTCATTTTTATAGCGTGTAGCATGGTGTAGTCTGGAAGGACCATATTTTTCAATAGAATCGGCCGATAGCTGTAACTCACAAATGGCCGCTGTTGACGCAGAGTTTGTAAGGACGTCGTGTTAGAAAATTTAGGTTGAGTGGAGAGCCGACGTTGTATTGGTGCTCTTTTTTTGGTATTAAGGCTGCAGGAATTTTCTCAGCAAGCCACTAGGATCTCTATGACACGTTACCTAGATACTATCCCCGAACCGTGGTCGGTAGATGATATTCGCGCTGCGATAATGAATAAGATTGGAGAGGCCCAACGAACAATTGACGATACCGCAGGTGGACGTCTTTGGAATGCAGTAGAAGAGCTGGATGATACAGTGTGGGTTTTTCAGACTAGCGCAGATGAGTTGTTTCAGGTAATCAGCTTGTTTTCGGAGAGAACAAAGGATTCAGGCTTTTGGGAAGAGACAAACAAAGTAGATTCGGAGTATTTTTGTAAGGAAGTTAAGCGGAAGCTGTTTTACACTACGACGTCTGTGATGGCTCTCGTAGAGGTCTCTAGGATTTTCAATAAAAAATGGCCGGTCGCAGGATACGATGATAAGTTGAAAGCCTATTTTGCTACACCGGGCTTGCATAGGTTTCTTCAGGATCTTCGAAATTACAACTCTCACAGACGGATTGTGGCGGCGGATTGGGTGATCAATTACGACCTTGAAAAAGGCGGGCGGGTTGCTCGGTTTGTGGTTGTGCGTGAGGACTTACTCGCCTGGGACGGCTGGAAAGCTGAGGCCAAGCTGTTTATCGAAAATGCTGGGGAAAGCATTGATATAGGAGCTACGCTTTTTGAGTATAAAAAACAGGTGAAATCTTTTTACGAGTGGCTCAAGGGTGCCGTGCTCGTCCAATATGCTGGTCTCCTACAGCAATACTTCGAGTACAAGCGAATTCACCAAGGCCTTAATCAGCAAATGAAGTGGAGTCTTATTCTCGGGCATGTGCCTGCAGGGCTGAATCCGTATCAGTATTTAGCGCGGTACCTGACGGCGGATCAGCTTGAGAAGGTGATGTCGTTCGAGCACCGCAGTGACGCGCAGATTAAGTCCTTAGTGTCTGTGTTGGATATGGAGCAATTCTGCGATACCCATCTCATGAGCAAGGTGAAGAAGCTTTTCCAGATGCAGGCAGAATCTTAGTCAATTGTTTCTGGCAGTTGCGATCCTGCTACTGAGCATCTCTTGGTGTCGAGGGATAGGCGCGTATCAGTCGATGTCCAATCCCTCTTTATTAGCTAGCCGACCAAGACTGTTTGCGACTCAAATGGCCGGCAATGACCACCGTCGAAATAGTATCTGCGCATTTGGTTGCAACGACGTTAGGGCTGTTTTTGGGGGGCTTCCTTGGACTTGATCAACTACTCACGAAAAAACTAGAGCATGTTGCGATTCGGGATCAAACCCGTCTTGAGTAATTTGGCAAAGCGCTGGAAGTTCATACGGTCAAGTATTTGGTACTCGACCTTTTCGTCAGACAGGTTGAAAGCTGCTGAAGCGCAAGCAAACGAATCATGAGTTCTGTGGGATATGACGGCCAACCGCTCTTGACCCTGCTGGGTCTTGGAATTTAGCGGTCAATCTTGGCGGCGATGGCAGTGCAATCAACGTGCGCGTTCACTACTGCGAGTGAATCACTGAGCTGGTCTAGCTTCGCTTCATGTTTTTGGTCGGAAGACAAAGTGAACTTGGGAGCAGGCCTACCTGAGTCAAGACGCTGGTAGTACAGCCTCGGATACCGAAACTTGGTTTTTTTGAGGTGCTCCAGAGTGTAAAAAACTCAGATATCACAGGCACAGAGTGTCGACGGTGAGTAATATATATCCCCTTTTTGCTTGTCAAAAAGCCTATCTTATTGAAAGGGCTTTTTTGAAGAAGTTGGAGCTTATGAAAATAGCGTTTTTGCAGCATTGACTTGGCTGGAACCAATCAAGTTAATGTATTCTGGTTTTGTCGCAGGCGGCACGATCCAATCAATAATCTTAATGGCGCTTAAGTCTGTAGTATAAAGTTCTATTATTTCTCCAGGAGTTGCGCCAAGTTCATGTTTTATAGTTCTTCGTATGTGGCCAATTGGGTCGGATTTAAAGTTGCCGTTCTTTACAATGTCGCGAAAGTAGACATCTATATGGTGGTCGGCTTGCCCGTGTTCGAACCACTCGTATCTTGGAGGGATAGAATAGTCAGCTTCGAATCCGGATTCAGTTTCTTTGTACACAAAAAAAGCGGTGGCTGGATGGAATCCGTTTGGGAACTCTAGGAAAATAGTAGGTTGAGTAATGCGGAGTTTTAACAGTGCGAAATAGCTTGTTGAGCTAGCGTCGCGATAGCAATATTCGCCGGCATAAAAAGCACTTTGAGACATCCATAAATTGTTGCGGCTTTTAAAGAGCTTATTAATATCCACGATAGGCGATCTTGAACGAATTCCTGAGTAGAAAATTGTGTCTTTATCAACGATGCAGGACTTTGCCCCGATTTTGCTCCAGATTTCCATTATGGATCTATGTGTGTTGGAGAATTCTGGAACTGATTTTTTTGGTAGCTTCCTATTTTTCTCTGTTTTGCTTAAGGAGAGAATTTCAATTTTTTGCAATTCAGATGTAGTGGGTGTATTAGGTTTTTTTTTGAAGGGGTTTAGAATATTCATTTTGTGTGAGCTGTGTTATTAAATTAGGTTGTGAGTGAGAAGCTCTATGCAATTGCCGCTCCTCTTGCGTATTGGTCTGAAGAATGCTGGAATTAACGATCCTCGTCGATAGTAATACCTTCCGAAAATCTTTTCTTTATGTGAAATTTGCCACGTTTAATCTACTGATTGAGCCAAAACGATTAAAAGCCGCCCATCACCACTTGGTATCTATCGCCATTAACGGATGTTCGACTATGTCCGCTTCAGATCCAAAGTGGACGGTCGCGAAAGGAAGCCTTCGCCGAAATCAGTCTTTCGGCGGTTGGACACCCGAAAATACTCAATGGTATCGTAATCAAGGATCAACTGATTTTGTAAGTAGTTGCCAATTCGGGTCCTAAGTTTCTGTCTCCATGTGTGACTCCTCAAATATATCAATTATTGGAGGTGGAGTGGCGGCTGTTATCTTCTCTGATTTTATAAAAAAATAATTACACAAGTAAACGATATTGTCAGGAGTGATTGGGATGGATATTTTTCTATTGGACAATTTTTCCATCAGCTTTTTTCTATCCACTCTATAGATGGATTTACCAACTCCAAGATCTTCATCTAAGATGGCAGTGATTTTCGGGCTAATTGTGCCGTTCGATCTCAAACGGAATTTTGCCCTAAGCATCTGTGTCCATTCAGATTGTTTATAGTGCCGGTACGCCAAATCTTCTAGGACCTTCAGCATGCTCCAGTCTGAAGTTTCTAAGCTGGCGTAAATGCCATTAAGTGCTCTATCTAGGTCTGAGTGACTTTCCCAGTCCTCTTTGCATTTGTATCTCAGATCATGCTCTACTTCATGCCAGCCTTCAGACAAGATCGTTCTGATCTGTACTTCAAACGTCCTGTCAATGCAATCATATTTTTTAAATATGCTACTGGTCTCGGCTATATGGTCTGGGAGTCTAAACACTAAGTTGCATCGCGTTGCAGAGAAGCTGCTTCCATTTGGAGAATCAATGGTTGACGATTTAGCATCATAGATGAAAATATTTTTAATTGTGTCGATTGCTATTTTTTGGTCGTCCAAAAAATAAAGGGCGATGCGTATGCCGAATATATCTTGGATCTTTTTTCCATTGCGGCTGTACTTTCCAGGCTCTCTGTTGATTTTGCTTGCGATCGAGTGTTCAGATTTTGATCTAGAGAAGACTCGGCACAGCAAGCCGAGTTTGGCTAGCTCAGCTTCAATAATATCCTGCAACTGCTTTGCGATACGAAGTTCGGAGGAGTTATACATTTTAGGACTTTCCCAGCAGTTCTTTTATCTCAGGAATAAACGTCATATTTAGCTCTAGGAAGCTAATTTTATCTCCTTCAAGGAGAAACTGCTTATTTCTCAGCTCTGAAATCGCCGCCAATATCTGCTCTTGAGAAAAAAAGCTATTGTAAGCGCAGATAACCCGTATAGGGCGGTGCTTAGTGAATGTAGGACGTCCACGAGGCCAGAATTTTTCAAGTACGTATATTTGAGCTTTAACAGATTCATTTAAGTCCGGCAGTAGTTCATTTGCTTCGTCAGACTGAGATAGTTGACTTAAAAAACCTTCCGTATCGCTGTGGCATCCGCGAGTAAATATATCACCAAAAATGCCTTGATGATTAACTGTGCAGCTATAGAATTTACAATTCACAAATGTGACATTTTGAAGGTTGGAAGTGTTGAAGGAAGTATTGGTGAACGCGCAGCCAATAAATAGATAATTTTTAATAATTTCAATAGCGCCTAACTCGACGGCGCCTATTTCGAGGTTTTCTATCGCGCTATCTGACAGTTCGATATCTGCATTGCCAGTTAAACTAATCGTAAACGAAAGCTTGTCACTCGCAGGAAGAAACTCTAAAAAGAATTTTATGGACTGCCAGAATGTTTCACGTCGAATGTTAGATCTCGGCAAGGTAGCCACTACTGAAGGTTCGACAAATCTAGCGCTTCCAACCCATTCACCAGTAGTATCTTCTATAATTAATTCTGAACAAAAATTCCCTAGTACGAACTCATTTACAAATCCAATTCCTTGCCCATCATCTGAGCTTCTGTCTAGAAGTGCATGGCCAGCCAGTTTGGTTACCAGCTCATCCAAGGTTGGTCTTTCATCGGCCGGATATTGCTTGCGTGTGCTATCAAGTAAGTCGCTAAATCCATCAAAAATTACTTCTGAGATATAATCTCTTGATTCTGAGGTGTAGTCTAAAGCCATCATGTCCTTGGCGATGTGCTTGAGTATTTTGTATTGATCGCCCGGTAACACTCTTAGATCTTGGCGCTTACGCTCCCGCTCCAACATTGAGTTGAAGTATTTGTCTACGATCAAGTCCGGTGACTGTACAGCCTCTGTAAATTGCTGGTCCGTGATGCACCGAATATAAGATAGTAGTACGGGGTTATTTAGTCTGTCGATGGGAAATTTTAACTTTCTAAGCTCTTCTAGTCTGTTGGGTGGGATCCAATCATTAATAGTTGGTTCACTTATTCTAATTCTATATATCTCAAAATCTTCATTGTGAGACTCAACCCAGCTATGAAATTCATCTCCATCGAAAATAGCAGTTCGACGAGTAGTCAATACTACTTTTGCGGAGTTTTTTAATAGTTCCCCAATTGTTTCAAGCATTGGCTCAGTGTTGTCATAACCATCACCTTCTTTGTTTTTGCTTTGGTGGAGAAGTTCATCAAAGCCATCCAATATAACAGGAACGTTCCCGTTTTGGATTTCAGACCTTACAAGTGCGGAACTGAGGAGAGGAAAGCTACGATCAATTTCGTCAAGTAATACATATCGAAAAATTTTTGCTTGGCGATTTCTAGATAGCTCACTAAAAAGAGGAACTTTGTCAGCTGAGCATGTAGTGATTTTTTTTAGTAACTCAAAAGCAGTACATGTTTTTCCAAAGCCAGCCGCCGCCTCAACTAAAAATAGCACTGGTTTTCTTACGGAAAGTCTTGAAAAGATTTCCTGAACTACATCATTTTCGCCTGGCTTTTCATTGATGGTGTAGTTAGAGTTTATGTAAGAATATACACCCTCGTCAGAGTGTATTTTAGTAATGGCGTCTGCATGTTTTTCATACTCTTTGTCTAGGCGAGACTTTGTCGACTCTACCGAGAAGAAGCCCTTGAAAAGCTCCTGCTCTACTGAGGAGTTGTTTTCATAGTTGCGTATTTTACATGCGAAGCCGGATCTTTTAAATTCGTCGAATACTTTTTCTTCATCTCCATTGCCGTTGACTTTTACAATATCTGCGTTATGAAAGTGTCCGGACCTAATGGTGTAAACATATATTCCATCCTCTCGGCACTTCGCAGATTCAAATCCATATTGTTTATATATTCTAGTAAGTGAACTTGGGTCTATCATGCTTACTCCATAAAGCATCTGATTCGAATGCTGTGCATTGATGTCTATATGATATCACTCTCCGTGTGGCGGTAGGTGTTCGCTTTCCCATAGATCGGTCGCCAGTGGTAACCACAGCGGATTCGACACTGCATGATGTCAAGGTCGAAACGCGTCTATCTGGTCAGCAGTGGGTTGCTGCGGGACCAGTAGTGCTCAGAGTCACGCGGCACCGGCACGATTGTGGATCTGTCGCTTCTGTCCAAACGCCGCCCCCGGTGGCCCCATGTCCCCCCTTCCCATGTCCCCCCTTCCCATGTCCCCCCTTCCCATGTCACCCCCCACCCCTCAAATCTTCTAATTTCCCACCCCACTAGCGAGCCAGGACGGCCCGCGTTGGCTTTACACCCGGAACATGCCCCCGCGCACGTTCCCGTCAACGATTCTCAAGGCAGGTCACCCCATGCATTTGCGCGATTTGATGGCTGTTCTCTCCACCCACGCAATCGGTCTTCAACGCGAAGGTGATGACCTGGTCATCCTCGGCAACGACGATTCTCTGGACGACGCGCTCTGGGATCATCTGATCACCCACAAGGCCAATCTGCTGGACATGCTCGCCATCCGTGGCGGCAACTGGCTGAGCCCTGCCTATCGCATTACCCCGGACATGCTGCCGCTGGTGAATCTGGACCAGGCGGCCATCGACCGTATCGTTGAAACGGTGCCGGGCGGGGTGGCCAATGTTCAGGACATTTACCCGTTGGCGCCGTTGCAGGAGGGCATGCTGTATCACCATTTGAGCGCGGCGCAGGGTGATCCTTATGTCTTGCAGGCGCAGTTTGCCTTTGCCGATGCCGGGCGGCTCGAGGCGTTTGGTGAGGCGTTGCAGTGGGTGATCGATCGTCACGATATTTTGCGCACGGCGGTGGTGTGGGAGCGGCTCGACGAGCCGTTGCAGGTGGTCTGGCGGCAGGCGACCCTGGTGCGTGAGGCGCTGGCGCTGGACACGTGCGGGGATGTGTTGGCGCAGCTGCGGGCGCGTTACGATTCTCAGCATTTCCGCCTGGATGTGCGACAGGCGCCGTTGTTGCGGCTGGTGTATGCGCAGGATCCTGCGAACAGCCGGGTGGTGGCGCTGTTGTTGTTTCATCACATGGCGCTGGACCACACGGCGCTGGATGTGGTGCGCCGCGAGATTCAGGCGTTTCTGGCCGGGCAGACGGCGCAGGTGGCGGCGGCAGTGCCGTTTCGCGATGCGCTGGCGCGGGTGCGCTTGAACAACGATGTGGCGGCGCAGCAGGATTTTTTCCGCGCGATGCTCAGCGACATCGATGCGCCGACCTTGCCGTTCGGTGTGCAGGCGCAAGACGGGCAGGTGATCGAAGAGACCCGCTTGATGCTCGACAGCCCGTTGAGCCTGCGCTTGCGCGCTCAGGCACGGCAGTTGGGTGTCAGTGTGGCGAGCCTGTTGCACCTGGCGATGGCGCGGGTGCTGGGGCAGTTGTCGGGCCCGTCATCGGAGCGGCAGGCGGTGGTGTTCGGCACGGTGTTGCTGGGGCGCATGGACGCCGGCGACGGCAGCGACCGGGCGCTGGGCATGTTTATCAATACCTTGCCGCTGCGGGTGGATGTCGGCGAGCAGGGCGTGCGCGACGGGGTGTTGAGCACCCATCAGCGCCTGACGGCGTTGCTCGATCATGAGCAGGCGTCGCTGGCGCTGGCCCAGCGTTGCAGTGCCGTGGCGGTGCCGACACCGCTGTTTGGCGCGATTCTCAATTATCGCCACAGCGATGCCGGCGACAGCGCCGAGGTCATCGAGGTGGCGCCGGGTATTCAGGTTCTGGGCAGTGAGGAGCGCACCAATTATCCGCTCACGGTGAATATCGATGACCTGGGCGAGGCGCTGCGCATCACCGTGCTGGCCGACACGCGCATCGGTGCGCAGCGCATTGCCAATTACTTGCACAGCACGCTGTACAGCCTGGTCGAGGCGCTGGAGGTCGAGCCGCACGCGCCGTTGCACCGCTTGAATATCCTCCCGGCCGAGGAGCGTCAGCACCTGTTGCACGGTTTTAACGCACCAGCGCAAACGTTTGCTGATGTGCCTTTGATCCATCAGCAGTTTGAGGCCCACGCGCTGGCGCGCCCGCAGGCCACGGCGCTGATTTTTGAAGGCCAGACCCTGAGTTACGGCGAGCTGAACCGTCGTGCCAATCAGGTCGCGCATCAGTTGCTGGCGCTGGGGGCGGGGGCTGATGACCGGGTGGCGATCTGTGTCGAGCGCGGTGTCGAGATGATGGTCGGCCTGTTGGGCGTGCTCAAGGCCGGGGCCGGTTATGTGCCCATCGACCCGGGTTATCCGCAGGAGCGAATCAATTTCACGTTGCACGACAGCGCGCCGGTGGCGGTGCTGGTGCAGCCGGATACCCGCCATTTGATAGCGGCTGCCGGTGTGCCGGGCATCGAGTTGGGCAGCGCTGCATTGGCGTACTTTGCGGACAGTAACCCGGTGATCGTCGACCTCGGCAAGCGTCACCTGGCCTATGTGATTTACACCTCCGGCTCCACTGGCACGCCCAAGGGGGTGATGGTCGAGCACCACAACGTCACGCGGTTGTTCAGTGCCACGCAGGCCGATTTTGCTTTCAATGCGCAGGATGTGTGGGCGCTGTTCCATTCATTCGCGTTCGATTTTTCCGTGTGGGAAATCTGGGGCGCGCTGAGTCATGGCGGCCAGTTGCTGATCGTGCCGCAGCGGGTCAGTCGTTCGCCGGACGAGTGCTATGCGTTGCTGTGCCAGCATGGCGTGAGCATTTTGAACCAGACGCCCAGCGCGTTTCGCCAGTTGATTGCCGCGCAGCAGGCCAGCCCGCTGAAGCATTCGCTGCGCGAGGTGATTTTCGGGGGTGAGGCGCTGGAGCCGGGCATGCTCAAGCCGTGGTACGCGCAGCTCGGCAATGCCGGCACACGGTTGGTGAACATGTATGGCATCACTGAAACCACGGTGCATGTCACCTATCGGCCGTTGCAGGCGCAAGACGCCCAGTTGGTCGGGGTCAGCCCGATTGGCCGGGCGATTGCCGATTTGCAGCTGTATGTGCTGGATGAGCAGCGCGAGCCGCTGCCGGTGGGCGTGGTCGGCGAGCTGTATGTCGGCGGCGCCGGCGTGGCGCGCGGGTATCTGAACCGTGAGCAGTTGAGTGCCGAGCGCTTTATTGCCGACCCGTTCAGCGGCCGGACTGCGCCAGGGACGACGGCGCGGCTGTACAAGACCGGCGACCTGGCGCGCTGGAATGCCGACGGCAGCCTCGATTACCTGGGGCGTAACGACGATCAGGTCAAGATTCGCGGTTTCCGGATCGAACTGGGCGAAATCCAGGCGCGGCTGGCAGCCTGTGCCGGGGTGCGCGAGGCCGTGGTGATTGCCCGTGAAGATCAACCGGGCGACCAGCGCCTGGTGGCTTACTGGATCGCCACTGCGGGCGCGGAGCCGGCGGCGGCCGTGCTGCGTGAGCAGCTGTTGCAGTCACTGGCCGACTATATGGTGCCGAGCGCCTTTGTGCGCCTTGAAGCCTGGCCGTTGACGGTCAACGGCAAGCTGGACCGCAAGGCCTTGCCGCGCCCGGACAGCGAGGCGTTGGCCCGGCGCGGGTTCGAAGCGCCAGTGAGCGATACCGAGCGCCGCATTGCCGCGCTCTGGCAGGATTTGTTGCAGGTCGAGCGGGTGGGGCGGCAGGACAATTTCTTCGAGCTGGGCGGGCATTCGTTGCTGGCGGTCAAGCTGGTCGAGCGCATGCGCCAGCAGGAACTGCACGCTGATGTGCGCGTGCTGTTTGGCCAGCCGACACTGGCGGCACTGGCCGCCGCGGTGGGCGGTGGGCATGAGGTGGCGGTGCCGGCCAACCTGATTCCGGCAGGCGCCGTAGAGATCACGCCGCAAATGCTGCCGCTGGTGAGCCTGGATCAGGCGCAGATCGACCGGGTGCTGGCCAGCGTGCCGGGCGGTGCGGCCAATGTGCAGGACATCTATGGCCTGGCACCGTTGCAGGCCGGCATTTTGTATCACCACCTGGCCAGCGACGCCGGCGACCCGTATGTGTTGCAGGTGCAGTTCGCCTTTGACGGGCTGGCGTCGATCAAGGCCTTTGTCGCGGCGCTGAACGCGGTGATCGGCCGGCATGACATTTTGCGCACCAGCGTGGTCTGGGAAGGCCTGCCGGAACCGGTGCAAGTGGTCTGGCGCCAGGCTTCGCTGGCGCTGGAACGCATCGACGAAAGTGAACTGCACGGTGATGTGCTGGAGCACTTGCAGGCCCGCTTCGACCCGCGCCATTACCGCTTGCACCTGCAACAGGCGCCGCTGATGCGCCTGGCGTATACCCAGGACGCGGCCAATCAGCGCTGGGTCGGCATTTTGCTGCTGCACCATATTCTGCTCGACCACACCGGGCTTGAGGTGCTGGTGGCAGAAATCAGCGAGCACTTGCAAGGCGTTGGCCAATTGCAGCCCGCGCCTGCGCAGTACCGTAACTATGTGGCCCAGGCGCGGCTGGGGGCGAGCGATCAGGCGCATGAGGCGTTCTTCAGCGCCATGCTCGGCGATGTCGACGAAGCCACGGCGGTGTTCGGCCTGCACGACATTCATGGCGACGGCAGCGCGGTTGTCGACAGCCATCTGCAACTGGACGCGACCCTTGATCGGCGCGCCCGGCAGCAGGCGCGTCAACTCGGGATCAGCGTCGCCAGCCTGGTGCATCAGGCCTGGGCACAGGTGCTGGCGCAGCTTTCCGGGCGCCAGGATGTGGTGTTCGGCACCGTGCTGCTGGGGCGTTTGCAGGGCGGTGCGGGAGCCGATCGGGCGTTGGGCATGTTCATCAATACCTTGCCGCTGCGGGTCGATACCGCAGGCGCGAGTGTGGCTGATGGTGTCCGTGCCACGCATCAGCGTCTGGCGCAATTGCTCGGTCATGAGCAGGCCTCGCTGGCCCTGGCGCAGCGTTGCAGTGCGATGGCCGGCGGGCAGCCGCTATTCAGCAGCCTGCTCAATTACCGCCATAGCGCCGCGGCCGAGCGGACCGGCGCTGCGCGTTGGGCCGGTATTGAAGTGCTCAGCTCGCGCGAGCGCAGCAACTACCCGCTGACCGTCAATGTCGACGACCAGGGCGATGGCCTGCGTGTGACCGTGCAGGCCGTGGCGTCGGTGGACGGTGCGCGGGTCTGCGAGTACTTCAGCACGGTGCTGGAGAACCTGATCGCCGCGCTGGAACACTCAGCGCCGACGCCGTTGCAGGCGCTGTCGAGCCTCTCGGCCCGCGAGCGTGAGCGCGTGCTGGTCGGCTTCAACCTGACCGGTCGACCGTTCCCCCGCGAGCAGACCGTGCAGCGCTTGTTTGAACACCGGGCTGCCACTCATCCCGAGGCCGTGGCGGCGGTGCATGGCGCGCAGCAGTTGAGCTACCGCGAGCTGAACGCGCAGGCCAACCGCCTGGCCCATCACCTGATCAGCCTCGGTGTGCAACCGGGGCACAGCGTGGCGTTGTTGCTGGAGCGTTCGCTGGCGTTGCTGGTCGCTCAGTTGGCGGTGCTCAAGTGCGCGGCGGTGTATGTGCCGCTGGACATCAACGCGCCGGCCGAACGCCAGGCGTTCATGGTGCAGGACAGCCAGGCGCTGCTGACGCTCGACGCGAACGGTCTCGAATCGTTGCCGCTGAACGACTACCCGGCGCACGACCCGCAGGTGATGCAGTCCGCCGAATCGGTCGCCTACATCATGTACACCTCCGGTTCTACCGGCACGCCCAAGGGTGTGCTGGTGCCGCACCGTGCGATCAGCCGGCTGGTGCTCAATAATGGCTATGCCGACTTTGATGAGCACGACCGGGTCGCGTTTGCCTCCAACCCGGCGTTCGACGCCAGCACCCTGGAAGTCTGGGCACCGCTGCTCAATGGCGGCCGCGTGGTGGTGGTCGATCAGCAGACGGTGTTGTCGCGCCAGGCCTTCGCCGACGTGCTGGCCGCGCAGGCGATCACCGTACTGTGGATGACCGCCGGGCTGTTTCACCAGTACGCCGCCGACCTGCTGCCAGCCTTCAGCCGTTTGCGCTACCTGATGGTCGGCGGCGATGTGCTGGACCCTGCGGTGATCGCCCTCGTGTTGCGCGACGGTGCGCCGCAGCATCTGCTTAATGGCTACGGCCCGACCGAAGCCACGACCTTTACCACCACGTTCGAGATCGATGCGGTGGGCGCGGGCAGCATTCCGATTGGCCGGCCGGTCGGCAATAGCCGGGTGTATGTGCTCGATGCCTGGCAGCAACCGTTGCCGGTGGGAGCGGTGGGCGAGCTGTATGTCGGCGGCGATGGCGTGGCCAAGGGGTATCTGAACCAGCCGCAACTGAGCGCCGAAAAATTTCTCGTCGACCCGTTTGTGGCCGACAGCAGCGCACGCATGTACCGCACCGGCGACCGTGTCAGCTGGCAGGCCGACGGCACCTTGTTGTACCTGGGGCGCACTGACCAGCAAGTGAAGATTCGCGGCTTCCGCATTGAACCGGGCGAAATCGAAGCGCGCCTGGCCAGCTTGACGGCGATTCGCGAGGCGGCGGTGCTGGTGCGCGAAGAGACGCCGGGCGACAAGCGCCTGGTGGCGTATTTCACCCTTCACCAGGGCGAACAGGCCCCGGCCATCAGCGATCTGCACGGGCATTTGCACCGCCTGTTGCCGGACTACATGGTGCCCTCGGCCTATGTGCAGCTTGCGCAGTTGCCGCTGACCAGTAACGGCAAACTGGACCGCCGCGCCTTGCCGGCACCGGATCAGGACGCGCTGCTCAGCCGTGGTTATGTCGCCCCGCAAGGCGCGACCGAAATCGCCCTGGCGCAGATCTGGGCCGAGTTGCTCAAGGTCGGCCAGGTCGGCCGTCATGATCACTTTTTCGAACTGGGCGGGCATTCGTTGCTGGCGGTGACGCTGATCGAGCGCATGCGCCAGATCGGCCTGAGTTGTGATGTGCGTGCGCTGTTCAGCCAGCCAAGCCTGGCCGCGCTGGCCGATGCGGTGGGCAGCGGCCGCGAGGTGAGCGTGCCGGGCAATCGGGTGCCGCACGATGCGCGGTCCATCACGCCCGACATGCTGGCGCTGACCACGCTGGCGCCGGGGGCCATCGCGCGCATCGTTGCCAGCGTGCCGGGTGGCGCGGCCAATGTGCAGGAAATCTACAGCCTGGCGCCGTTGCAGGAAGGCATTCTGTATCACCACATCAGCGCCGCCCAGGGCGACCCGTACCTGTTGCAGTCGCGCCTGGCATTCGACAGCCTGGCGCGGCTGCACAGTTTTGCCGCGACCTTGCAGCAGGTCATCGACCGCCACGACATTTTGCGCACCTCGGTGGTCTGGGAAGGTTTGCCGGCGCCGCAGCAAGTGGTGTGGCGCAAGGCCGAGCTGCCGCTGCTGGAAGTGCCGCTGGACCCGGCCAAGGGCGACATTCTCGAGCAATTGCATGCACGTTTCGACGCCCGTCATTACCGCCTGGACCTGAGTCAGGCGCCGCTGCTGCGCATCGTCTATGCCCACGACCCGGCGCAGCAGCGGGTGGTGGCGATTCTGTTGTTTCACCATCTGGTGCTGGACCACACGGCCATGGAGGTGGTCGGCCAGGAAATGCAGGCGCTGATGTTCGGTCACGGCGCCACATTGGGCACGCCGGTGCCGTACCGCAACTACGTGGCGCAGGCGCGGCTGGGCGCGGACGAGCAGGAGCACGAGGCGTTTTTCCACGACATGCTCGGCGATATCGATGAGCCGACGCTGCCCTTTGGCCTGCAAGACGTACAGGGCGACGGCAGCGGCATTCAGGAAGCCCGTCGGGCGCTGGACCCGGCGCTGAGCCTGCGCCTGCGCAGCCAGGCCCGGCACTTGGGGGTCAGCGCCGCAAGCCTGATGCACCTGGCCTGGGCGCGAGTGCTGGGCGTTCTGGCCAACCGTCGCGACGTGGTGTTCGGCACCGTGCTGCTGGGCCGCATGCAAGGCGGCGAGGGCGCCGACCGGGCGCTGGGGGTCTTTATCAACACCTTGCCGCTGCGCGTCGATGCCGGCGGCAGCGTGCGCGACGGCGTACGCATCACCCACCAGCGGCTCACCGCCTTGCTGGGCCACGAACATGCATCGCTGGCCCTGGCCCAGCGTTGCAGCGCGGTGCCGGCGTCATCGACGCTGTTCAGCGCCTTGCTCAATTACCGCCACAGCAGCGCCGAGCACTCGCCGCGCGACGGCCAGGGCATCTGGGAAGGCGTGCGCCTGCTTGGCGGCGAAGAACGCAGCAACTACCCGCTGACCCTCAGCGTCGATGACCTGGGCGAAGACTTCACCCTGACTGTACTCGCCGCTGCGAACAGCGGCGCCGAACGAATCGGCGGCTATATGCTCACGGCGGTAGAACAACTGGTCGCGGCGCTGGAACAGCAGCCGCAGCAGCGGCTCGATCAGTTGCCGATCCTGCCGGTGAGCGAGCGGACGCAGGTGCTGGAAGGGTTCAACGCCACGCAGGCGGACTATCCGCAGGGCTTGAGCATTCATCGGCGCGTTGAGCAGCAGGCTCAAGCGCGGCCGGAGGCCGTGGCGGCGGTGTACCAGGATCAGTCGCTGACCTATGCCGAACTGAACCGGCAGGCCGACGGGCTGGCGCAGCACTTGATCGGGCTGGGCGTGCAGGCGGACGACCGTATCGCCATCGTCGCCCGGCGCGGTCTGGAAACGCTGGTGGGGTTATTGGGCGTTTTGAAGGCCGGGGCAGGGTATGTGCCGATTGATCCGGCGCATCCGGCCGAGCGGATCGAGTATTTATTGACGGATAGCGCGCCGAAGGTGGTGTTGACCCTCCGCGCATTGCGTGGACGCTTGCCCGACTTGGCTGTGCCGGTTATTGATCTGGACCGTGGTGAATTCTTCGCGGCTAAAGCCGCTCCTACGCGAAAAATGCGGTCCGTCGTAGGAGCGGCTTTA